>JACCXO010000120.1 GCA_013696975.1 Nocardioidaceae bacterium
CGGAGATACGGTGTTCTCGCCCGCGGCTTGCTGGTTTCGTTCTGGATGCGTTCGCCGGACACATCGCGGTCGCACGCGGCTATGCCTACAAAGAAGTCGCCGCCGAGCTCTTCATCTCAACCAAGACCGTGGACAGTCATGTCTCAAGCGTGCTGCGCAAGCTGCAGCTGTCGAGTCGCCACGAGTTGACGCGCTGGGCGACCGAACGTGGCCTGCTCTGACGACGAACTCGTTTGCCGCCCCGCAAGACGAGACTTGATTATGGTCGCCTTACCCGCCACGAACCAGTCAGCTTCGGGCGGTCCCAATCGACAAGCGACCCCTGCGGGACCTGTCGACCGGGCACCGGGCGCGCGCCCTGCGATGCGACTGCTTCGGCACCTTGCCATGATGGGCACATGGCTGAAGTCAAGGACAACCCCGAGCGGTCGCGATATGAGATCTCCGTCGACGGCTCACGCGTCGGCTTGATGACCTACCAGATCAGTGGTGACACGGTCACGACGCCGCACACCGAGATCAACCCAGAGTACGGCGGTCAAGGGTTGGGGCAGCAGCTAGTCAAGGAGGCGCTCGACCACATCCGCGACACCGGGATGTTCGTGCGGCCAAGCTGTCCGTTCGTTCGTGCGTATGTCGACAACAACCCTGAGTATCAGGACCTGGTGAAGCGGGACTGAAGGTGGAGACGCTGCGAGACGCGCTGCTCTTCGTCCATCTGATCGGCTTCGGTGCCTTGTTCGGCGGCGCCTTCGTGCAATTTCGCGACGAGATGCGCGTAGTCAACGCCGCCATGCTGTACGGCGCGCTGACGCAGGTGCTGAGCGGGATCTTGTCAGTCGGTGTCATCGAGGGCAACGACGAGGAGATCAACCACACCAAGATCGCGGTCAAGTTTTCGATCGGACTGGTGGTGGCGTTGCTGTGCTGGGTCAACCGGCGCAAGCTCGACCTGCCTCACGGCCTCTTCTGGGGAATTCTTGCGCTCACCGTGACCAACGTCGGCCTCGCTGTCTTCTGGTAGCCCCGACTGGCCCAGACCAAGGATTGGTGTCTGGCGTAGTTCCGTCGACGGGAGCCACCAATCCTTGCGCAAGGACAGTCAAGGGATTGGTGCCTGACGGGCCTCTGGCGACGGGAGCCACCAATCTTGCGCGCGAGATGGAGATCAGGTGCGGTCGCCAGCGGGGGCGGCCAGTCCGGCGAACGGCAGGGGACAACATGGGCTGGTCGCGCACGAGACCAGGTCGTCACAGCCGGCGTCCAACGCCGAGACCAGGGTGGCGCGTATGACGGCCAGGTCGGCGATCTTCGGGTCGATCTCGACGAGTTTGGGCGTGACCCGCGTGCCCAGTCCGGAGTCGGGGCGGGTGCGATGCCGGCCCGCTTCGATGAGTTCGCTGATCTCGTTCAGGGTAAACCCGAGCCGCTGCGCTGCCTTGATCACGCGTAGCACGATGACTGCCTCCGACGGGTACAACCGGTGCCCGCCCGGGCTGCGCCGCGGCTCCGCAAGCAGTCCGCGGCGCTCGTAATAGCGCAACGTCTGCGGATTCACCCCGGCCGCATCGGCGACCTGCCCACTGCGCAATCCACTCACGCTGACACCCCTGGCGTCCCGGCCGCTAGGGCGGCCACCGCGTCGAGCACCTCGACCTGCGTTGCAGGTACCTCCACCTCGAGCAGCAGCCGACCTTCGTCGACGCAATCGACTGTGAAGGTGAAGAACGAGCAACATTGAGCTTCCCGTGCCACCAGATCTCGCACGCTGGCCTCCACCTGGGTGGCCCATCGAGGATTAGCACTAGTCGCGTCGGCGCCGGCCGCTCTGCCCCGCGCAGTGCCAGGGCGAACAACTCATCGAACTCAGCAACCCGCAGCGGCTGCTCCGGTGCCGGCAACGTGCACGCATCCGGTGCCAACCAAACCATGGTCATAGTCCCATCGCTCAACGCTGTCGGCTTGGTGCGAACAGCTGATACCCCGATGGTAGGTCTGTCCTCAGGTACCGGATGCAACCCCGGACAGGGGCTGGATCACTGTCGCCGGCCTGACCCCCGAGGTGGTCAGAGCTTCTCGACGGGGGAGTAGCGCAGCAGCAGGCGCTTGACGCCACCGGAGCCGAAGTCGACCGAGGCGACTGCCTTGTCGGCAAGCCCGTCAACGGTGACGACGGTGCCCATGCCGAACGAGTCGTGCATGACCCGATCCCCAGGCTGAAGTGACGGCACCGGGCGGCTACCGGCGGTCGGCTTAGCCGGTGGCATCGCGCGTCGCCGGGTGGCGACGGCACTTGCCGCGGCGGAGATGTAGCTGCCACCGCTGCTGGCGTAGCGGGAGGATGCTGAGGAGTTGCCCCACTGTGTCTGGGCGGACTCGGTGCGACGCCAGTCGAGCAGGAGATTGGGCAGCTCGTCCAGGAAACGCGACGGGGGGTTGTGCTGTGGCGCTCCCCATGCAGAGCGGACCATCGCTCGGGAGAGATATAGCCGCTGCTGGGCTCGAGTCAGACCGACATACGCAAGCCGACGCTCCTCCTCGAGCTCGAGCTGGTCACCAAGCGCACGTGCGTGTGGGAAGACACCATCCTCGAGCCCGGTCAAGAACACCACCGGGAACTCCAGCCCCTTGGCCGTGTGCAGCGTCATCATCGTGACCACACCACCAGCCTCGTCGGCATCCGGGATCTGGTCCGCGTCAGCCACCAGGGCAACCCGCTCGAGAAACTCAGCCAGCGTCGCATCCTCGCGCTCGTCAGCGAACTCGCGCGCCACGGCGACCAACTCTCCGAGGTTCTCGACCCTGGTCTCGTCTTGCGGATCAGTCGATGCCTCGAGCTCGGCGAGATAACCGGTTCGGGTGAGCACCGCATCCACGATGTCGTCGGGCCGGGCATCGTCGACCACCATCTGCTGCAGTGACTTGATCGCGGCGACGAACCCCTCGATGCACTTGAGCGACCGGGTCGCGATGCCCGGTGCGTCAGCGGCGTCTTGTAGCGCTCGCCAGTATGACGTTCCCGCTCGCTGCGCCAACACATCGACGCAGGCCTCGGCTCGTTCGCCGATGCCGCGCTTGGGCACGTTGAGGATACGCCGCAGCGACACGGTGTCGTCCGGGTTTACGAGCATGCGTAGGTAGGCGAGCACATCACGGACCTCCCGGCGCTCGTAGAAGCGCACGCCACCCACCACCTTGTAAGGCAGGCCGACCCTGATGAAGACCTCTTCGAACACACGGCTCTGAGCGTTCGTGCGGTAGAAGATCGCGACGTCGCTCGGCTTGGCGTCGCCCTCGTCGGTGAGCCGGTCGATCTGCTCGGCGACGAACTGGGCCTCATCGTGCTCGTTGTCAGCGACGTAGCCGACGATCAGTTCCCCGTCGCCGGCCTCCGACCACAGGTTCTTGGGTTTGCGGCTTGCGTTGTGTGAGATAACGGCATTGGCCGCGGTGAGGATGTTCTGCGTCGACCGGTAGTTCTGCTCCAGCAACACCGTCTTGGCGTTCGGGAAGTCCTCCTCGAACTGCAGGATGTTGCGGATGTTGGCCCCGCGAAAGGCGTAGATCGACTGGTCGGCGTCGCCCACGACCATCAGCTCAGCGGGGGTCGCAGCCGGCAACGCAGTTGCCGTGTCCGGAGAGGAGGCAAGGGCGGTGCCGGCCTTCCCTCCACTGCGAGTGCGGCGGAAGTCGTCAGCGCCACACAGCTCACGGATCAAGACGTACTGCGCGTGGTTGGTGTCTTGGTATTCGTCGACCAAGACATGCCGGAACCGTCGGCGGTAGGTCTCACGAACCTCGGGGAAGGCCCGAAGCAGGTGAACGGTGGTCATGATCAAGTCGTCGAAGTCGAGGGCGTTGGCCTCGCGCAGACGCGCTTGGTAGGCCCCGTAGCACTCAGCGAAGGTGCGTTCGAGGTGGTTCTGCGCCTTGGCGGCGGCCGCGTCGGTGTCGAGCAGGTCGTTCTTGCAATTGCTGACCCAGTTGAGGACCGCGCGAGGCGCGTAGCGCTTAGGATCCAGGTCGAGGTCTCGGCAGACCAGAGTCATCAACCGGCGGGCGTCGGCATCGTCGTAGATGGAGAAGTTCGAACCGAAACTCAACCGGGTGACCTCCTTGCGGAGAATGCGCACGCAGGAAGAGTGGAACGTCGAAACCCACATGATCTTGGCGCGGCCGCCGACCAGCTCCTCGACTCGCGCGCGCATCTCGGCCGCGGCCTTGTTGGTGAAGGTGATGGCGAGAATCGAGCCCGGATGCACGTTGCGCTCGGCCAGCAACCAGGCGATACGTCGCGTCAGCACCCGCGTCTTCCCCGAGCCTGCGCCGGCAACGACAAGCAGGGCGCCACCAGCATGCATCACCGCGATTCGCTGCGACGGGTTCAGCCCCTCGAGCAGATCGTCCCGACTCAAGAGGTGGCGTTGCCCGTCTGCCGAGGGAAGGGAGATGAGCGGGGAGTCGGCCTGAGGCGGGGTCAGGGAAGGCAGAGGAAACAGCGATGACATGTCGCTTCACATGCTACGTGGGCACACCGACAGACCGGGCTGACGATGGGCTGGTCGAGGAGGTCAGAACCCGATGCCGTGCGAAGAGAAGTAAGGCACCGGGTCGACACCTGAGCCGAGGTTGGACGCGAGACGGTACTCGAGGTGGAGGTGTGCGCCGTACGAGTTACCGGTGTCACCGACGCGGCCGATCGGCGTACCGGTGCTGACCGTCTGGCCGACCGTGACCTCGATCGAGCTGAGGTGGTTGTACCAGATCTGGTCGCCGTTCTCGATCTGGATGCGAATCTGGTTGCCGTAGGCGCCGTCCCAACCGGTTTGCACGACGGTGGCGTTGGTGGTCGCGACGACCGGCGTGCCGTAGGCAGCGGCGAAATCGACACCGGTGTGGTAGCCGGACGACCAATAGGGACCCGCTTCGCCGTACCAAGTAGAGATCGAGTAGCTCGATGTCGGCAGGACCCATCCCCCGCTGATCACCGGAGCCGTCGGCGTTGTCGTCGTCGTGGTTGTAGAAGTGTCGTTCTCAGCTGCTTCGCGGGCGGCCTCCCTTTCGGCCTGACGGGCGGCTTGCCTTTCAGCCTGACGGGCGGCTTGCCGTTCGGCCTTCCTCTCGGCCCGCGAGAGCTCATCGGCGTAGGTCTCGGCGTCGTCGGCCGCGGTCGCCAGCCTCTGCTTGCGGGCAGCTGCCTGCTCCCGAGCAGCCGTGAGCCGGTTGTCGTTCTTGCTCATGCTCAGGTTGAGGCTCGGGCGGATGGCGGATCGGCTGATCTGAAACTCGTTGCGGCCTTGGACCGCCGTGGTCGAAAGACGCGCGACGTAGGCGCCATCGTGGCGTGAAGCGGAAGGGGTCGCCTCGCTGGAATCACTCGAGATGGCGTGGCCAGTGGTGGCCGCCCCGAGGACAGCCACGAGGAAGGCGCCGCCGCCGATCAGCGAGGCCGCTGAGGCCGTGGTGTTGCGCTGAGGCGCACGAACCGACTTGCGTCGACCTGGCTGGCTGGAGAGTCCAGGCGCCTTCGGAGCCGAGAGGTCGGCCTTGCGGGCCCGGTGCTTGTCAGCACGGTGGGACGACACTGCCAAGGTTCCCTCGCGAAAAGTAACGGTTCGGACACGAAGCCCTCGACAGTAACGGAAACATAAAGATTAGGACAATCGGAGTTCACAGCCTCGCCATCAGGTGTACACGTTTCGAGGCGAGCGGCATCTCCTGCTGTGACCCGACATACGATGTCGGCTGGAGACCCGACCGAACCCCGGCTGGGCTCCGTCTAGACCGACTCTTACCCGTAGAGGCAGTGAGCAACGATGGCCCCCACCCGAATCGTCATCGCGAAGCCTGGGCTCGACGGGCATGATCGCGGCGCCAAGGTCATCGCTCGTGCGTTGCGGGACGCGGGCATGGAGATCATCTACACCGGTCTGCACCAAACACCTGAGCAGATCGTGGAGACCGCGATTCAAGAAGACGCTGACATCGTCGGCTTGTCGGTGCTGTCTGGGGCGCACATGACTTTGTTCCGCAAGCTCATGGACCTGCTCACCGAGCGCGACGCCCGGGACATCATGGTGTTCGGGGGCGGCATCATCCCCGGCGGCGACATCGCCTTGCTGCACGAGATGGGAGTCGCTCGCATCTTCACCCCCGGCACGAAGACCCAGGAGGTCGTCGACTGGGTCAACGACGCGATGGCGTCAGCCTGACCTAAGAGTCGGCCTCGCCTTGGCCAAGGGTCTCCTTGACCTTCGCCACCGCGAACCCCCATGCCTCGTGTATCCCCGGCTGGGGCGGCAGCGCGATCTCCTGAGG
>JACCXO010000131.1 GCA_013696975.1 Nocardioidaceae bacterium
CCGGCAAGGTCAAGGAGACGGCTGGCGACAAGTCTGACGACAAGAGCCTCGAGGCTGAAGGCAAGGGCGACCAGTCCAAAGCGGATGTCAAGCAGGCCGGCGAAAAGGTCAAGGACGCCTTCAACAAGTAGCAACTTGCACAGAGTGGTGCGGTTGCCTGACCACCTCACGACCGGCGAGTTGTCTCGGCGCGCGGGGTGGCGGCATCCGCACTTTCCTTTTCAGAGGGACTGAGTGTCGTCTCGGTCTCGGTCGAGCCTCCTAACCACTTGCGTGGGAAGATGCCCGCATGGCTCTGCGGATTCTCGCGACTAGTCCGCATCCTGGGTTGGTCTCGCTGCCCTGGCACCAGCCTCTCGAGGACTGGGCCGGTGACTTCCTGGTTCCACTGCCTCGTGGGCTCTCCCGCCATATCGTCCGCTTCGTGCGGCTCGACCAACACGTCTTCGCGGTGAAGGAAACCCGAGAGCCGATCGCCGTCCGCGAGTACCGCCTGCTCAGGGATCTGCGCCGCATCAAAGCCCCCGCGGTCGAGCCGATCGGGGTGGTGACGGGTCGACAGGACCCGGACGGCGAGGAGATCGAGCCTTGTCTGATCACCCGCCACCTGCACGCGTCCATGCCCTATCGAGAGATATTCTCGCGAGGGATCCGGACAGACACGATGCCGAAGCTGGTGGATGCGCTGGTGGTGCTCCTGACACGAGTGCACCTGGCGGGTTTCTTCTGGGGCGACTGCTCCTTGTCCAACACGCTCTTCCGCCGTTCGGCGGGTGAGTTCGCGGCATATCTGGTCGATGCGGAGACGGGCGAACTGCACGACACGTTGAGCGACGGGCAGCGCGACCACGACCTCGACATCGGGATCACCAACCTTTTCGCCGAGATGCTCGACCTGCAGGCCGGCGGCTTCATGGACGAGTCACTCGACCCGCATGAAATCGTGGAACGGGTGCTCGATCGCTACCAGGCTCTGTGGCTCGAGCTCACGGGTGTCGAGGACTTCACGACCAACGAGATGTGGCGGATCCAGCTGCGCATCGAAAGGCTCAACGAGCTCGGGTTCGACGTGGACGAGCTCGACATCATCACGGACTGGGACGGTGCCACGGCCCGGATCCAACCCAAGGTCGTGGATGCAGACCACCACCGGCGACGAATGCAGAGCTTGACCGGTCTAGACGTCGAGGAGAACCAGGCGCGCCGTCTGCTCAACGACCTCGACGCCTTCGCAGCCCATTCCGACCTGCAAGGCGAGGAACCCGCTCTCGTCGCGCACCGCTGGCTGACCGAGATCTATGAACCCATCAAGTCGATGGCGCCGACAGACAGGCGCTCACCGGTCGACGCGGCGGAGATCTTCCATGAGATCCTCGAGCACCGCTGGTACCTGTCGGAGCAGGCCGGCCACGAGATCGACATATTCGAGACGGCACGCGACTACTTTCAGGGCCATCTTCCTGACGCGCCCGGCTCCCTCACCTCCATCGCCGCCTCCGCCGCCCCCGGCGCAAATTTTGAGGGTGACAGGTCAGCGTAGGAGTGAGCGCGCGATGACCATGCGCTGGATCTGGTTGGTGCCCTCGAAGATCTGCGTCACCTTCGCCTCGCGCAGGTAGCGCTCAGCCGGGAAGTCGCGCGTGTAGCCGTAGCCGCCCAGCACCTGCACAGCGTCTGTGGTGACCTTCATCGCTGCGTCGCTGGCAACCAGCTTGGCGATCGAGGCCTGGCGGCTGAACGGACGGTCGGCGTCCTTGAGCCGAGCGGCCAACAGGTATGTCGCTCTGGCCGCCTCCACTGCCGCCGACATGTCAGCCAACAAGAACTGCAAACCTTGAAACTCCCCGATCGCCCGGCCGAACTGGTGGCGCTCCTTGGCATAACCCACTGCCAGGTCAAGTGCGCCTTGGGCCAGACCAGTGGCGCAGGCGGCGATGCCGAGGCGGCCAGAGTCCAACGCGGACAGGGCGATCGCCATACCTTGGCCTTCGTCACCGAGACGCAGATCGGCTGCGATTCTCGCCTCGTCGAAGATCACTGAGGTGGTCGTCGACGCCGTCATTCCCATCTTTCTCTCGGGGGCGCCGAATGTGACACCCTCGGTGCCGGCCGGCACATGGAAGGCGGACAGGCCACCCTTGGGATCCGCTGACGTACGGGCGAACAGCAGCCAGAAGTCAGCGTGTGGACCGTGGCTGACCCACGCCTTGGTGCCGTTGATGACGTATTGATCGCCGTCGGGCACCGCCTTGGTCGCGATGGCCGACACGTCGGATCCGGCCTGTGGCTCCGACAGCGCATAGGCGCCTAGCTGGCTGCCGCCGAGCATGTCAGGCAGCCAGGTCTTGCGCTGCTCGTCGCTGCTGAACCGAGCCATCGCGGACGCCGATAGGGTGTGCACGGACATGTCGACGGCCAAGCTCATCCACACGCTGGCGATCTCCTCGAGCACCTGGAGATACACCTCGTAGGGTTGACCGCCACCGCCGTCATCCTCGTCAAAGGGCAACGACAGCAAGCCGGTTTGGCCTAGCAGATGAATCAGGTTCCTGGGGAAGTCCGCGTCAGCCTCCGCCTGGTCGACCCGCGGAGCGAGCTGGTCGGCACAGATTTCGTGTACGACGGCCAGCAGTTCTTCGGCTTCGCTCGACGGCAACAGCCTCTCGACAACCATGTCACCCCCTGTTTCATCACTGCGGGTAGAGCGCTTGCAGCCGCCAGTCTCGCAGAGGCTGCCGACACCAGCACTGCCACCTACCGAGCACCTTGTATGGTGTGTCCTCGCGCTCGGGCAGCGGCGGCGAGCCTGGCGTCGAAGGTGGCGATCGATGCGCTTTGCTTTTCCACTGCTCGCAATATCAGGTCCGCACTGTCTATCGAGCGATGATCACGCTTGCATCCAGGACAATCACTCAGGCCAGTCTTCGCGCAGATGGCTCAGATGAGAAGGGCCTTCTAGCTTGCCGATGCACCCTACTAACCCGTCGGTGCACCTGATTCTGGGGACAGGATCACGGTCCACATGCTTCCGTGCTTGCTTGCAGCGTTGGCTGTCGCGGACAGACCGCCGTAGGTTCCGGGCGGGACTGTGGTCCCCGCATCCGCTGACACCGCGGTCACATGCCCGGTGCCCGAACCGATAACCGTCGTCCTACGCATCAATTGCGCCGGAATTTCCCAAGCGGTGGTGTACGTGCTCTTGTCGCTCCAGTAAGAGACAGCCCAGGCGCCCGGCCCAGCCGTCTCGACAACAGGGGTGACGTGGTTTCGTCGCAGGATTGTTTCCCGTGCTGCTGCGTGCGCC
>JACCXO010000048.1 GCA_013696975.1 Nocardioidaceae bacterium
CGGGCCATGGCGAGCGTGTTCCCGTCGGAACGTGTGCCCATGAGACATTCGACTCGCACGCCGGCGGCCGCCAGCCGCTGAAAGCCGTACCGTTGCGCAGCCATGCCCGGAGAGAGCATGCCTCTGACATGGCGGACGCCGAGGTCGAGAAGCAAATCCGTCAGAGCAACCTCATGACCGTAGGTCGCTTTCTGGAAGTTGTAATGGGTACACATACCCCATCCCCTCGCCAGGCGGTCCGAACGAATGGCAGCGACGACCGGCAGCGTTGCCCCGGCGGCCAGCTGGAACCCGCCGTGACCGACCGTACCGACCGCGGCGGCCGCTAAGCCACTCGAGACGAGGAATGTTCGTCGAGACAGGGCGGAACTCGAGCCCGATCGCCCCGCCGCTTCGTACGAAGCTGAGGTAGTCATGAGGGGCAAGTCGGCTTGCCCATTGTGCGGTGTGATTTTCATTGATGTCCCCGTGGCTGCCAACCCCGCAGCTAGTTACCACGAGTAATGGGACAGTAACAGCCTGTAAATCGAGAGGTGGCAAGAACCCCGAAACTGGTTGAACGCGTGCTGTTGGAAGTCACATAGGCGAGATGAGCCAACTGGCAACGCGAAGTGTTGATGTGAGCCGAGTTGTCGGGTCCGACTTGCCTCGGGGCCTGTGACGTACGCCGACTCTGATCCGTATGACTCGGGGATGCTCGACACCGGAGACGGCCACCGAATCTACTGAGAGACCTGCGGCAACCCCGCCGGCAAGCCAGCGGTCGTGCTGCATGGCGGTCCGGGGTCGGGGGCAACGCCCTGGTGGAGGCAGTTCTTCGACCCGGCCCGGTACCGGTTCGTTCTCTACGATCAGCGAGGATGTGGTCGAAGCGTTGCCTGCGACGAGCTGGCTGCACTAGAGAAGCGGCGCCTCGGCTTTGCGCGCCTGGTAACGCACTACTTCGGCAACCACGCGTTCCTCGACGACGACGCGATCATCGGCCGACTCGCCCGTCTCCAACAGATCCCGGCTTACTTCCTGCGAGGGAGGCTCGACATCGCCTCGCCGCTCAAGTCCGCCTACGACGTCGCACAACGACTCCCTCACGCCACGCTCGACATTGTCGCAGCGGACGCACATGGAGCTGGCGACGACACGACGGCTCGCTTGGTCAAGGTTCTTGATCAATTTGCAACGGCAGGGCCTGCCTGAACTCGCCGCAATCATCTGGCATCGCCACTCCTCGGCGCGTCCGATTGGCGAGAGCGAGCACCGTGGGCTGGGATTGAGCCGTGACGAAGCCTGACCATGTCGACCTGACTGCTCCGCTGCGGTGGACAGCGGCGCATCTCGAGGCGCCCGTGACCGAGGTGCGCAAGCTAGAGGGCGGGTCAACAGGCGTAATGCTTGCGTTGCGTAGCGATCGCCATAATGAGGCAGTGCTACGGCTGATCACCGAGGAGCCGTGGCGCACGCATGGCGAGGCACTCTCGACCCGCGAGGGTGAGATCCAGCAGATGCTGGCTACCAGTCCCGTCCCGTCGCCGATGTCCCTTGCCCTTGACGCGAAGGGGGACCACTGCGGACATCCTGCGCACCTGATGACACTGCTCCCAGGGGCGGTCAACGTCGACCGGATCGACAAGACATCGCTGGCTGCACTCGCAAGGCTTCTAGCGACGATCCACGACGTCGACCCGACGATTGAGGTTCGGCCCTACCAGTCGTGGGCATGGCAGGCGAAGTTCGTGGTGCCGACCTGGGCCGAGCACCCGGACTTGTGGTCGACGGCCTTCGACATCCTCCGCACAGAGCCACCGTCGTTCGAGCCTCTATTCATCCATCGGGACTTCGCTCTCCGGAACGTTCTGTGGAGCAACGGATCGATCAGCGGGGTCGTCGACTGGGTAGAGGCCTCAATTGGGCCAGCATGGCTTGACGTCGCGCACTGCTGTACCAACATCGCTCTTGACCACGGCACCGTGGCCGCGGACGCCTTCGCCGAGGCATACAGCGCCGAGACCGGACAAGCACCGGACGCGTACTGGGACGTGATGGACGTAGTCGGGTTCCTGCCGGCACCAGGCCGGACGAGCATCGTTGGTGATCCGGCCGAGCACGATCGCCGCCGCTCGCTCGAGCAGCGGCTGCTCGCCGTCATCTCCCGCGTGTAGATCTCGCGGCCATGTCGCGCGGCCTGAGTCTTTCTAGACATCCGTTCGTGGCGCCGGCCTATCAATTTCGACGCGTTCTGCTTGCTCGCCGATAATCAACATTATGTCAACTAGTCTCCTGTCCAACGTCCGAACCTGGACTCCTGCTGTGCCGCGCCTCATTCACCTGAACGGTCCACCGGGCATCGGCAAGTCGACGCTCGCGCAGATGTACGTCGACAAGCACCCTGGCGTGCTCAATCTTGACGTCGACCTCATACGTGGCCTGATCGGCGGTTGGCGAGACCGATTCGCTGAGACAGGCGAGATCGTACGACCGATTGCTCTCAGCATTGCCCACACCCATCTGCTAGCCGGTTACGACGTGATCATGCCGCAGTACCTCGGGGTACTGAGCGAGATCGAGCGCTTCGAAGCGGTGGCTCTTGACGCCGGCGCCGCATTCTGGGAGGTCGTCCTGATGGACACGAAGGAGCGATCCGTCGAGCGCTTCACCCGTCGCGGCGAGAATGACGAGCTTCCCTGGCACCGACAAGCAAAGGAGATCGTTGAGCGCAACGGAGGTCCGGCGCTACTCGCCGACATGAACGATCGTCTAATCGACATGGCTCGAGCGAGGCCGAACGCCGTTGTCGTGCCGAGCGTGGCAGAGGCGGTCCATCGAACCTACGAGGCGCTCATCGCGGTCCTCGAACGAGGAGCCTGACTCTTACTCCTCGTAAGGTGACTCGCCGGCTCCGTGGCTAGTGCTTCTTGCCGGGTGGCACGATCTCGGTCTTGCTCTTCCCGTCCGCCTTCGCGTGCTTCTCGGCTCGTTTTTCCTTGAGAGACTTGCCTGCCTTCTTGGTCAGGTGTTGTCTAGGCGACTTGTCGGCCATGGTGCTCCTTGGGTTGAAGGCTGGTCAGCTCCGCAGCTTCGAACAGTACGCCTCCTACGGCGTAGATGACACGTGGGTTTTCCAAGCACAGTGGTGCGGGGCGGACATCCCAAGTGGATTATGAAAGCCTTGCATTGATGGAGGTCTCCTTAGAAACCGAGCGATTGAGGTTACGTCGGTTCACGACCTCCGACGCGGATCTGCTCATCGAACTGGACGGCGACCCGGAGGTTATGCAGTTCCTCACCGGTGGAAGAGCGACGGCCCGTGAGGTGATCGAGAGCGTCAAACCCTGCCGAAGTTCTTGGAATACTACGCACGGTTTGACGCTCTCGGCTATTGGGCCGCAGAGGAGAGAGCCGGCGGTCAGTTCGTTGGGTGGTTCGCGCTGGTCGATGCCGCCTTCCGGCTTCGCGATGTGCGGAAGGTGATCGCCACGACGATGACGGTGAACACGCGCTCCCGTCGGGTGATGGAGAAGGCCGGCCTCACGTTGGTGCGGACCTTTCACCAGTCCTGGCCTGATGTGATCGAAGGCGGCGAGCACGGGGACGTCGAATATGCGCTTACTGAGGCTGACTGGCAGCGCACGGCGAAGCCTTCAACGAATCTGTTTGATGCCGTGGCCATTGCCCCAGCTAAGGTCCGCGGTCCACACCTCCGCGCCCAGGCGCTGTCCCAGTGCGAGACACAACCGATCAGCCAAGGACAAACCACTGCCAGGGCGCCAACTCATGGCCGCCAATTCGGCGTCAACGGCCAGAACCGGCTCGACCGCGAGGCCATAGCTCTGTAGGAGTGCCTTCACGAGTCCCCAGTCTTGTTTATGAGACATAACCTTCTGCGCCACCTCGGACCAGTTCGCCGCGCTGCACACACTCTCAGCCGTCAGGCCGCTTTCGACGAGGTCCGAGCCCTCTTCGGCTTGCAGAAACGCGAGCAAAGCCGACGCGTCGAAGACATTCACTCCCCGCCCTCGATCGACGCTTGGGCGCGGCGCTCAGCCAGCAGCTCCTCGACGAGGCTAGGACCCTTCAGGCGGCGACGAACGAGCTCGCGAACCTGGCTTCGAGTAGCGAGAATGACGCCATCCGGCGTCTCAACGAAGAGCAGCGGTGATCCGGTGTGAAGATTCATCTTCTCGCGCAACTCAACAGGTATGACGACCCGGCCCCGGTCGCCCATCGATACTGCGTATGTCCCACTCATCAGGAGATGGTACCAATCAAGTTCTCTAGGTGGGATCCAGCGATTCGTACTCGCCAGGAGTTCACGCGTTGCTTGCCCAACTGTCAAGTCAGGCTCAGGCGGCGTACACGAACGACTGTTTTGCTGGAAGCATGCCCAAACACTGGATGTTCCGATCAGAGACCGTCGTCGCGTCGGCGATTCTCATCTGGTTCACCGCTGCGGCCGGATACGCATTTCTCGTCTCGCGCTGACAACCGCCTAGCCTGTCGAATCGTCGGTGACGCTATCGACGATCACATCGGCGTCGGTGTCTATAGCGCCAGTGACCACCGGAACCATGCGGACACCGAACCAGGTAGCCCCGTCCCAGCGTCGGTGCCTCGCCAGCGTCTTGACAGGTTCATGACCGGTCTCCAGGGTTTCGGGGTTGATGGTCGTCATGACACATCGGTCACAAAGCGACGCCCGGCGCAGGCCCACTCCTCCGATCTGAATCTCCTCCCACGAGTCCTCGGCGAATGGCTCTGTGCCATCTACCACCACGTTGGGGCGGAACCGGGTCATCGAGATCTCCGGGCCATCCGCGCCGACCCAGTCCTGCAGCTGCGCCAGGGAGGCGTTGCTGGTCAGCAGAATCGGCCCGGCATCGGCGAGGTTCAGCACATCCCCTGGTCGCCCGCCGTGCCGTGAGGACACCGAGCGAGCGGTCGGGTCGTCTTGCCACACCAACCGCAGGCGCTCCCCCGCAGCCTCGCTCAACCATGCGTCGACCCTGCTATCACAGCCGCGAGCCTGCGGCAGGCGTGAGAAACCAACGGCCACCAAGGGACCGTCGTACGGCGGCGAAACCTCGAGCGTGCCCAAGCCTGGAGCCGTGAGTCGCAGCCCGCCATCCGCTGGGCAATGCTCGGCTTGAATGCCCAGCAGGGCCTGTACTTGTCGAGCAGTGACCGGCTCCCCCGTCGCATCGACCACACCCCAGCGCCGATCACCTTCCATGCCCCACGGCGCCACCTCAGCCTGAGGCACCTGATGGCCCCGCAACGACTTGACCGGATAAATGCTGAGCGACTCGACGCGCATCGAATCAGTCTTGGGAACGTCGCTTGAAGGCGGCAAGCGCCAGCGGCGCGAAGATCGCGGTGAAGATGATCGACCAAGCGATAGATGCGATCACCGGGTGGTGTAATGGCCATTCAGCGCTCGCAGTCGGCTCCAGCCCGCCGTCGTTGCCCCAAAGCTCGCGAAGGCTGGCGGTCAGCGCGGTGACTGGGTTCCATTCAGCGACGAAGCGCAGCCACCATGGCATCCCCTCGGTGGGGGCAAAAGTGTTCGCCACGAAGGTGAGTGGGAACATCACCGTGAACATGAACCCTTGAACGGCTTCCACCGAGCGCATCAACGAACCCACCCAGATGCCGAGCCAGATCATGGAGAAGCCAAAGAGCAGCAGCACCAGATAAGCAAGCGCGGCGTTGAGCACTCCATCCCGGATGCGCCAGCCCACCGCCAGCCCCGTCAGACCCATCACCACGATGCCGATGCTGGAGTGGATGAGGCTGGAGATACTGCGGCCGATCAACACCGACGACCGGGAGATGGGCAACGACTTCAATCGGTCGACGATGCCCTTCTGCAGGTCATTGGTCAGACCCATCGCCACAATGGCAGAAGAGAAGACCATCGTCTGGGCCATGATGCCCGGCAATAGAAACTCCTTGTAGGAGACATCGCCCGGCGGATCGATCGATCCACCGAAGACATACGCAAACAGCAGCACGAACATCACCGGCTGGATGGTCACGTCGAGCAACATCTCGGGCATCCTGCGAATGTGCAGAAGGTTGCGCCATACGACCGTCATCGACTGTTGGAGCAGCGATCGGCTCTCTGTCGGAGGGCGGTGGGTATCCAAGGCCATCGTCATCGCAAGACCTCCTCGGGCCGCGCTTGGTCGGCCGCGTTGTCGTCTGCCTCGGCGCGATGACCGGTCAGGTGCAGAAAGACGTCGTCGAGACTGGGGCGCTGCAAGCCGAGGTCGTCGACCGCGATCCGGCTGTCGGCAAAGACGCCGGCAATCCTCGTCATGTCGCTCAACCCGCTCGCCTGAGCGGTGAGCCGTCGACTTGTGCGGTCGACGTAGACCTCGGGTGCGGCGCTGCGCAGCAGGTCGGCCGCTTTGTCGAGGTCTTCGGCATAGGAGACCGTCACCACCACGCTTGCCTTGCCTGCTTGGTCCTTGAGCTGCATCGGGGTGCCCGAGGCAATGACCTTGCCCTTGTCTATGACGACAATCTGGTCGGCCAGGTGGTCGGCCTCCTCGAGATACTGCGTCGTCAACAGCAACGTCGTCCCGTCAGCAACGAGTCTCTTCAACACCTCCCACAGCTCCGCGCGGCTACGAGGGTCGAGACCGGTCGTCGGCTCATCCAGGAACAACACCGGCGGTGCCGCCACCAAGCTGACCGCCAGATCCAGCCGACGCCGCATCCCGCCGGAGTAGGTCTTGGCCATCCGATCCGCCGCCTCGGTCAGCGCGAAATGTTCGAGCAACCGGTCGGCCCTCTCGCGCAGATAAGTCATCGGCAAGCCGTAGAGTCGCCCGATCAGGCGGATGTTCTCTCGGCCGGTCAGCAGCTCATCGACCGTAGCGGCCTGACCGGTGAGTCCCATGCTGCGGCGGACGGCCTCAGGCTCTTGGAGGATGTCGTGGCCCGCCACTCGCCCGGTGCCGCTCGTGGGCACACTCAACGTCGTCAACATGCGGACCGTGGTGGTCTTGCCGGCTCCGTTGGGGCCGAGCAGGCCGAGCACCGAGCCCGCTGGGATGGAAAAGCTCACCCCATCGACGGCGACGGTCTCGTCGAAACGCTTCACCAGATCTATGGCCTCCACGGCCAGCCCTCGTGTCATATGGTCACCTTAGATGCGGGCCCCGACAGTTTTGAACCGAGTTTCCCACGGTCAGCAGGCGTCGCGCGCCACGGCGGCCACCGCAGACCGCCGCCGGAGGCCGCTGTCGTCGGCTGCATCTACAGTGACCTGATGCGCAGCCTGACAATGAGCGAAGCCAGCACTCGAGCCGCCTCGATCCGGGTGATGTCGTACGACGTACAGCTTGACCTGACACAGGCCGACGAGCGGTTCGGATCGAGCTGCGTCATCGAGTTCGCAAGCCTGGACGGACAGGACACGTTCGTCGATATAAAACCCGCCGTGCTCCATCACGTCCAGCTCAACGGCCAGCAGCAAGAGGTCGAGTCGCTGCTCGATGGGCGACTCCACCTTGCCGGACTGCAAGGAGACAACACGTTGGTGGTCGAGGCGGCCATGGCTTACTCGCACGACGGCGAGGGGCTGCACCGGTCGGTCGATCCCGAAGACGGCCTGACCTACCTGTACGGGATGTCGTTTCTCCCGGCCGCGCCACGCATCTTCGCCTGCTTCGACCAGCCAGACCTGAAAGCGCCATACCGGATAAGCGTCAAGGCACCGACCGACTGGGTGGTGCTCGGCAACGCTCATGCCACCCAGACCGCGCCGGGCAACTGGGAGTTGGCCGTTTCCCAGCCACTCGCCACCTACTTCACCACTGTCGTCGCGGGGCCCTACCACTCGGTGACCACGAGCCATGACGGGATCGCGCTGGGGTTGCATTGCCGGCAGTCCCTAGCGCCGCACCTCGACAAGGACGCCGAGGAGATGTTCACCGTCACCCGTCAGTGCTTCGACGAGTACCACCGACTCTTCGGCATCCGCTACCCGTTCGGCGACTACCACCAGGTCTTCGTGCCCGAGTTCAACGCGGGTGCCATGGAGAACCCCGGTTGCGTCACCTTCAGGGACGAGCTCATATTCAAGGCCCAGGCCACCTCCGCACTGCGCACCAGCAGAGCCAACGTCATCGCCCATGAGATGGCGCACCAGTGGTTCGGCAACCTCGTCACCATGCGCTGGTGGGACGACCTTTGGCTCAACGAGTCCTTCGCCGAATACATGGCTTATCGGGTGACGACCGACGTGACCGGTTTCGACGACGCTTGGGTCGAGTTCGCGCTCTCCCGCAAGGCCTGGGGCATGGCGGCCGACCAGCGCATGTCGACGCACCCCATCGCCGGCAACGGCGCCTCTGACGCGGAGCAGGCACTCAGCAGTTTCGACGGCATCTCCTATACCAAGGGTGCCTCGGCGCTGCGGCAGCTCAACTCCTACCTAGGTGACGAGGCCTTCCTCGCAGGTGTGGTCGACCATCTCCAACGAAACTCCTACGGCAATGCGACCCTCGCTGACCTGCTCGACTCGTGGCAGCGACACTCTGACAAAGATGTGACCGCGTGGGCTGACGCCTGGTTGCGGACGTCGGGCATCGACACGTTGTCCGTCGCGGCCCCCCCGGCGGGCGAGCCGGTGATCGAACGCCACAACGGCTCCCCGCATCACGTCTCCAGGCCACACGCCATCACGGTGTCCTCGTATGGCGCGGACGGGTCCGGCGAGGCCACTCCCCTGGTGCTGAGTGGTTCGGCCACCCCGGTCTCCCTGACGTCGTACGACGGATCCGGCCTGGTGCTTCCTGACTCTGGCGACGAGAGCTGGGTCAAGGTGCGCTTGGACCCCGCCACGCTCGATCGGGTGCCGGAAGCGCTGCGGTCCATCGACGATGCCGTCTCACGAGCTGTGCTCTGGGGCTCGCTGCGGGAGGGGCTCCGTGACGGGGAGCTGGCTCCGCGGCGCTATCTCGAGATTCTCGGAGCTGCGCTTCCTGCCGAGGACGACCTCGCGATCGACGCGGTATTGAATGGCGCGGTGTCGTACGTCGGCACTTTCCTCCCCCACCTGAGCGCCGCTGAGCATCTCGCCTCGGTCGCGAGCGCCATCCTCCACGTGTCGCAACCTGGCAGCAATCGGCAGCTGGTCGCCGCTCGGGCACTCATCAAGCTCACAGCCGATCACGACCTGCTGCGCAAGTGGCGCGACGGTGAGAGCCCAGCTGGGCTGGTCGCCGATGAAGACCTGCACTGGCGACTCACGTCGGCCTTGTGCGCGGCCGGGCAGCTCGGGGTCGACGACATCGCGGTCGAGATGCAACGAGACCCGTCGTCGCAAGGAGCACTGCGCGCGCTCGAGTGCCGTGCCTCGTTGCCCGACGCCGCCACCAAGGCAGAGGTCTGGCAGGCGATCGTGTCCGATGCATCGTTGAGCAACTACTCGCTTTACGCGCTGGCTGACAACTTCTTCCGACCGGACCAGCTCGAGCTCACCGCTGAATACGTCCCCCGCTACTTCGACGAGCTGCCCCGCGGCGCAGCGCTCCGCACGGGTTGGGTCGTCGAGCGGGTGGCCCACTTCGCCTATCCCCGCTATACCGTCAATCACGAAGCCGTGCTGTTGGCCGAGGAATGCCTGGCGCACAGCCAGCTCGACCCTGGAACTCGTCACTCGATCAGCGACAACCTCGACGATCTACGCCGTTCACTCGTGATTCGAGAGCGCTTCCTCGACAGAGCCGACCGCTCTGCCTGAGCCGACCCGTGCTCCGAGCCGACCGTGCTCCGAGCCGACCGTGCTCCGAGCCGATCAGCATGACGCTCGAGCCTCGACGGTCGGCTGGCCGACTAGCATCGGGAAGTGAGCAAGTCCAAACGGCCGGGCTCCACCATGCGACGCAACGTGGTCGAGGTGCTCGGCGGTGAGCAGCGCGCGCGCCCAGACTCCCTGGTCACGGAGGAACCTCTCGAGATCAGGCTGAGCTGGCCCGGGAACCCAGCCGCCAGAGTGGCGGTGGTCATGCGCACGCCTGGCGCCGACTTCGACCTGGCGGCCGGGTTCTTGCTCAGCGAAGGCGTGGTCAGCCTCGGTCAGCGACCTCGTACCGTCGCGTATTGCGTTGACCGGGCACTGTCTCAACCGCAGCAGTTCAACGTCGTGACGGTCGACATCGACCAGCCGCCGCTGCGGCATCCGGCCAGCCGCGCGACGAGCGTGTCGTCAGCCTGCGGCGTCTGCGGCGTGGACAGCCTCGACGAGGTCTTCACACCCCACCAGCAGCCGATGGCGGTGCGGGAGGCCGTGGACCCAGCCGTCATACTCACGCTGCCGGAGCAGCTGCGTGCGGGCCAGCGGTTGTTCGGTCTGACCGGCTCCATCCACGCCGCGGCCGTGTTCGGTTTCGACGGCAATCTGGTTGTGACCCGCGAAGATATCGGTCGGCACAACTGTGTCGACAAGGTCGTCGGGTCGCGACAGCTCGGTGGGAGTGACTTCGGCGAGTCGTCGATCCTGTGTGTCAGCGGGCGACTCGGCTTCGACATCATCACCAAGGCCAGTGCTGGGCGTATCGCGGTCGTCGTTGCCGTGGGCGGACCTTCCAGTCTGGCGGTCGAGTTGGCAGACCGGGCGGGGATCACCCTGTGCGGCTTCACGCGTGGCAATCGGTTCGTGATCTACAGCCATCCGGAGCGTGTCCGCGGCGGGTGATGCCAGTCTTGTCGACGAATGCCCCGAGATCCGGCTCCCGGCGATGCACACTGGAGAGGTGAACCTCGTGATAGAAGCCCGCTGTGGGCACGTTCCTCGCTGTCCGGCGGCAGACAACCCCGCGCGCGAGGCGGCACGAACCGTGGCGACGCACCCCGAGCAGGGCTGGAGCCTGCTGTGCAACGGCGACTTGTTGTTCGACGACACAGGCGAGTTGCTTCCCAACGGTGGCGTCATCGCACCGCATCGACCAACCGACATGCACCCTGAGGTGTTCGGATCTCGCGCCCTCTGACCTGACCCGCTTGGGCACCCCTTGTTAGGCTGCGCGGCATGGCGTCTGGCTCTGCGGTTGATCCTGAATTCCTTGCTCTTCCACTCGGCAAGCTGGCCGCCGCCGCGCTGGAGAGAGCCCGTGACTTCCACGCCGAGCATGCCGACTTCAGACTCGAAAGACTGCGTTCTCAAAGGTTGACGCTGCGAGATGGCCTTCTGTTGGACGCCTCCGAGGGAGACGACATCGGCTTCGCCGTCCGGGTGGTCATCGACGGCACCTGGGGTTTCGCCGCCGGCAACGGCCTGACGGTGGAAGAAGTGGTGCGAGTGACCGAGCAGGCGGTGCGAGTCGCCATGGTGGCCAAGCCGATCTCACTCGAACGGATCGCGCTCGCCGATGAACCGGTCTATCATGACGTCACGTGGGTTTCCCCCTACGAGCTCGACCCCTTCGACATACCCGTTGCGGACAAGGTCGAGCTGCTGGGTGAGTGGAGTGCGCGTCTGCTCGCGGCACCTGCCGTCGACCATGTCTCCGCCGTCGCGTACCAAGTCCGCGAGAACAAGTTCTACGCAGACTCCGCCGGCACCACCACCACCCAGCAACGCGTGCGCATCCACCCGACTCTCGAGGCGTACGGCGGCGACTCCGCCAGCGGGATCTTCGACTCGATGCGGACCATCGCTCCCCCGGTCGGTCGCGGCTGGGAGTATCTCACCGGTCAGCACTACGACTGGGACAAGGAACTCTCAGCCCTGCCCGACCTGCTCGGCGAGAAGCTCCACGCGCCTTCGGTCGCGGGCGGCACCTACGACCTCGTGATCGACCCGTCAAACCTTTGGCTCACCATCCACGAGAGCATCGGTCACGCCACGGAACTCGATCGCGCACTCGGCTACGAAGCCAATTACGCCGGGACATCCTTTGCCGTTCTCGACGGGCTCGGGTCGCTCCAGTATGGATCGCCCCAACTCAACGTCACCGGGGACCGCACCACCCCGCACGGCTTGTCGACTATCGGTTTTGACGATGACGGGGTCGCCACCCAAGAGTGGGACATCATCAAGGACGGCGTGCTCGTCGGCTACCAAACCGATCGCCGGATGGCGCACCTGATGGGGTGGGGGCGGTCGAACGGTTGCGCCTTCGCCGACTCCGCTGGCCATGTGCCGATCCAGCGGATGGCCAACGTGTCCCTCCGACCGGCCGCCGCGGACACCTCGACCACCGATCTCATCTCTCAGGTCGATCGCGGTCTTTTCATCGTCGGTGACAAGTCGTGGAGCATCGATATGCAGCGCTACAACTTCCAGTTCACTGGGCAACGCTTCTATGAGATCTCTGCTGGTCAGCTGCGAGGTCAAGTGCGCGACGTCGCCTATCAAGCCACGACCACCGACTTCTGGGGCTCGATGGAGGCGGTGGGCGGACAGCAGACCTGGGTGCTGGGAGGCGCCTTCAACTGTGGCAAGGCACAACCTGGCCAAGTGGCGGCCGTGAGCCACGGTTGCCCGTCGGCGCTCTTCAGACAGATCAAAGTGCTCAACACCACCGCGGAGGGAGGTCACTGACATGATCACTCCACAGGCACTTCTCGATGCCGCCCTCGAGAGCACCACCGCGGACCAGTGCATGGTGCTGCTCAGACACTCGTCCACGGCTAACCTGCGTTGGGCCAACAACACGCTGACGACCAACGGTGTGATGACAGACGTGCAGGCGACCGTGATCTCCGTTGTCGAAGGCTCACAGGGTGCTGCCGCAGGGGTGCTCACAAGGTCGGCGACGACCCCCAGCCAGATAACCATGTTGGTGTCTGCTGCCGACGAGGCGGCGCGCGCTGCGTCGCCTGCCGCCGACGGAGCACCTCTACCCGACAGTGCCGGACAAGGTGACTTCGACGAGACCGAGGCCAACACCGGGATCGACGTGTTCACCGACTTCGCCGAGCGGCTCGGCCAGGCGTTTGGTCGTGCCATCGCGACCCAGCAGCTGCTCTACGGATATGTCGAACACGACGTGACCACCACTTACCTTGCCAGCAGCACAGGCTTGCGGCTCCGCCACGAGCAGCCAACTGGTCACATCGGCATCACCCAGAAGCCCGGCGACTTGTCGACGTCAGCATGGGTCGGGCAAGCGGTCGAGCAGATCGACGAGATCGACGTCGAGGTCTTGACCGATGAGCTGACCAGACGGGTCGGCTGGGCCAAACGTCGAGTCGACCTGCCGGCTGGCCGCTACGAGACGATCTTGCCGCCAACCGCCATGGCCGACCTCGCCATCTACGCCTACTGGGTCTCCAGCGCCCGTGACGCACACGAGGGCCAAACCGTCTTCAGCGACCCCGCTGGGGGCACACGCGTCGGACAGCGACTTGCCAAACCTGGTGTCCGCATGCATTCCGATCCGCACTTTGCTGGTCTCGCCGCTTGCCCGTTCGTGGTTGCGTCCTCATCCAGTTCGACGGAGAGCGTCTTCGACAACGGGCTGCCCCTAACGCCGACGGACTGGATCGGAGATGGTGTCCTGAAGGCTCTTTCGACGTCTCGGCATACCGCCCGACTAACGGAACTCGCCGACAACCCCGCCATCGACAACCTGATCTTGTCGGTCGACGGGGGCTCGGGCAGTGTCGAGGATCTGGTAGCTGCCACCGACCGCGGCCTGTTGCTCACCTGCCTGTGGTACATCCGCGAGGTCGATCCGCACACCCTGCTGCTGACCGGACTCACCCGTGATGGTGTCTACCTCGTAGAGGGTGGCGAGGTGGTCGGTGCGGTCAACAACTTCCGCTTCAACGAGAGCCCAATCGACCTGCTGAGTCGTTTCGACGCGGCCGGTGAGACCGTGCGGTCCTTCTCGCGCGAATGGGGCGACTACTTCCCTCGTACGGCGACTCCCCCGCTGCGCATTCCCGACTTCAACATGTCCACCGTGAGCCAGGCCAGCTAGGCTCCTGGGCGTAGCGCTCGTCGCGCAAAGATTGGTGTCTGACGTCGCCCGAGCCACGCCACACACCGATCTTGATGCTCGGATCTTGCCGTCATGGGGCTGGCGCGCCGCCGGGGACAGGTGCGCTCGGGTCATAGGGCCGCCGGGTGTAGATGAAGGTGGCACATTCCAGGTGATTCACTGTCCCGTCCGGCGAGCGCACGGCGGAAAGCGTCTCACCGGTGTGATACCCGCTGACACCCACGAACCGATCCGGCGCGACAGAGCGGTAGCGGTAGGGCGGCGTCCGACCGTTGTTCGGCGCCGCGGTTGCCAGCACGAGCTCATCGCCCTCGAAGGACAGCAGCAATGCGGTCTCTCCCCAGTGCCACAACCCGAGGATCTCCGAGACATGAGTGGATACCTGGGCAGCCGGCTGCCACTGCGCGGGCGAAGTGGGCTCGTGCCGTTCGAGCATCTCCAGCAGGTCAAGCGGCAACCCTTGGCAGCGCATGCCGGCGGTGCCGTTCGCCAGGCAGATCGCCGCGGTCCGTCTGTCCCGATCGACGAACAGACCAGCCAAGAAGCCTGGCATCGATCCACTGTGGCCGACCAGGGTCCGCTCCCCCGATTTCGCGAGCCGTAGACCCAGACCGTATCCGCCGGTCAGACCCTCCTCCGGGGTCCCGGACTGGACGGTGGCCATCTCATCCAGCGTCTCCGCTCGGATCACGTCGGGCAATGGCGCAACGAGGAAGGCGGCAAGACGAGCCAGGTCGTTCGTGGTACTCCAGAGCTGGCCGGCTGGGGCCATCGACTGGGTATCGTGGCTTGGCTCATTGGTCAGGGCGTCGGCAAAGGCGGAGACGCTGAAACCATCGGCCGACGGCGGTTCGGCGCAATAGCTGGTCCGCGTCATGCCCAACGGTCGCAACAGGTCCGTGTCCAGGGCCGCAAACCAACTGACACCGCGCTTGCGGGCGACGACCTCTCCGAGCAGACCGAACGCCAGGTTGCTGTAGTGATGTCGCTGGGCCACCGACAGCGGAGCTTGACCGTCGTCTAGTCGGCTGGTGAGCTCGGCGAAAGACACACCGGGGCTGCGCTCCCACCACGACCCGGGAGGTTCAGCCGGGATGCCCGCGGCGTGCGCCAGCAGCTGGCGAATCGTGCGGTCCCCGTAGGCCACTCCCGGCAGATGTTCACTCAATGGGTCGGCAAGGTCGAGGGTGCCAACGTCGCGCAGCTGCAGAACGAGCAAGGCTGTCAAGGTCTTGGTGATAGACCCGATGCGGTATTGCGTGTCGACATCTGGCAGGGTCATGTCCCCTCGGCGCACAGCAGTGCCACGGGCGCCCATCCACACCAGCTCACCGTCTCTGACCAGACCCGCCACCAACGAGGGCAATCTCGCTGCTGACTGCTCGATCGCGACCAGGTGCCGCAAGTGCGCGGCGGTGCTCTCAAGCACGGCGTGAGCCGTCATAGTCCCGGCTCCTCCGCGAAGGCGGTGGGGTCGGGACACGCACAGACCAGGTGGCGGTCGCCGTAGGCATGGTCGACCCTGCCGACAGGCGGCCAGTACTTGTCCGGCGAGATGCCTGCAGGGAAGGCGCCCACCTCACGGGGATACGAGCGATCCCAGTCCCCGATCAGGGTGCTGGTCGTGTGCGGGGCGAAGGCGAGCGGGCTCTCCCCCGCGGCCATCGTGCCGTCCTCGACGGCGGCGATCTCGGCCCGGATGGAGATCATCGCATCGCAGAAACGATCGAGCTCGGCCAAGCTCTCCGACTCCGTTGGCTCCACCATGAACGTGCCCGACACGGGAAAGCTCATCGTCGGGGCGTGGAAGCCGTAGTCGACCAACCGCTTGGCGACATCGTCGACGCTGACCCCGCTGGACTTGGTCAGTGGCCGCAGATCGAGGATGCACTCGTGGGCAACCAGCCCCCCCTGACCCTTGTAGAGGACCGGATAGTGCTCGGCGAGCCGATGCGCGATGTAGTTGGCTGACAACACGGCCACGGACGTCGCCTCGGTGAGACCAGGCTCGCCCATCATGGCGATGTAGGCCCACGAGATCGGCAGGATGCCGGCCGAGCCGTAGGGTGCTGCGCTGATCGGACCAATTCCGTCGCGCCGGTCGACGTCGGGGTGCAGCGGGTGACTCGGCAGGTGGGGGGCGAGATGGGCGGCCACCGCGACTGGCCCGACACCCGGTCCCCCTCCCCCGTGCGGGATGCAGAATGTCTTGTGAAGGTTCAGGTGGGAGACATCTCCCCCCAGCTCGCCCGGCTTGGCCAGGCCGAGCAACGCGTTCAGGTTGGCCCCGTCGATGTAGACCTGGCCACCGTGCTCATGCACGATCTTGCAGAGGTCGACGACGGTGTCTTCGTAGGCCCCATGGGTCGACGGATAGGTCACCATGATCGCCGCCAGATCATCGCTGTGCTTGTCGCAATGCGCGCGCAGGTCGTCGAGATCGACAGATCCGTCCTGGGTCGCCTTGACCACCACGACGCGCATACCAGCCATGACCGCCGATGCGGCGTTGGTCCCGTGAGCACTGGAGGGGATGAGGCAGACATTCCGCTCGCCCTGGCCGTCGGCGCGGTGGTAGGCGCGGATGGCGAGCAAGCCGGCGAGCTCTCCTTGTGAGCCCGCGTTCGGCTGGATCGACACGCGTGCGTATCCAGTGATCTCGGCCAGCCACCGCTCTAACGTGTCGACGAGCTCGACGTAACCCCGTGCGTCGTCCGCTGGCGCGAATGGGTGCAGGTTGGCGAAGCCCGGATAGCTGATGGGCTCCATCTCCGCCGTGGCGTTGAGCTTCATCGTGCAGGAGCCGAGCGGGATCATGCCTCGGTCGAGGGCATAGTCACGGTCGGAGAGGCGCTTGAGATAGCGCAGCATCTGCGTCTCGGATCGGTGTGAGTTGAAGACGGGATGGGAGAGGAAGTCGGTCTTGCGCCGCAAGCCGACACCGATGACCGCACCCACCGTTGCGTCCAACGCGTCGAGATCGGCAGCCGGCAACGCGAACGCTTCGAGCACCGACTCGAGGTGCTCGCGTGTGGTCACCTCGGAGAGACTCACGCGCACCTTGTCGTCGCCGTCTGTCCCCAGATGCAGCCCGAGCTCGCGCGCCTTCACCCGCACCTGCTCGGCCCGGCCGACCGCCACCACGGTGAGCGTGTCGAAGAACGAGTCGTGCGCTATCCGCATCCCGCCCTCATGGATGGCCGCTGCCAGCACAGTGGTGTAGCGGTGAACCCGCTGGGCGATCCGCGTCAGACCCTGTGGGCCGTGATAGACGGCATACATCGATGCCACGACCGCGAGCAACACCTGCGCCGTGCAGATGTTCGAGGTGGCCTTGTCGCGTCGGATGTGCTGCTCGCGGGTCTGCAGGGCCAGGCGGTAAGCCGGTCGGCCGTCTGCGTCTACCGACACCCCGACGAGACGGCCAGGCAGATGGCGTTCCAGCCCGGCCGCCACTGACATGAAGCCGGCGTGCGGCCCGCCGTAGAAGAGCGGGACACCGAAGCGCTGGCTCGAGCCAAGCACCACGTCCGCGCCCATCGCACCGGGCGCCTCGAGAAGCGTCAGCGCCAACAGGTCCGCCGCGACGACCGCCAGGCCCTCGGCGGCGTGTACGGCCTCGATCACCTGCCGGGGGTCGGCCACCCGGCCCGACGCACCCGGGTACTGGATCAATACCCCCGCGATGTCATCAGTGGGCAAGTCCGTGTAGATGTCGCGCTCCTCGATCGTGATGCCCATCGCCTCAGCCCTGGTCCGGATGACCGCGATGGTTTGAGGCAGCGCATCTTGATCGACAATGAAGCGACTCGAGGTGTTCTTGCGGTTGGCCCTCCGCACCAGTGTCATCGCCTCGGCAGCCGCCGTTCCCTCGTCGAGCAAGGACGCGTTAGCTGTCGGCAGGCCCGTGAGGTCGCCGATCATGGTCTGGTAATTGAGCAGCGCCTCGAGTCGACCTTGGGATATCTCGGGTTGGTAGGGGGTGTAGGCGGTGTACCAGGACGGGTCCTCGAGCACGTTGCGTCGAATGACCGCAGGGGTGACGGTGCCCGAGTAACCGAGTCCGATCATCGGAACCTTGGGATTGTTGCGCCGGGCCAGCTCGCTCAGCCGGTCCAGAGCCGCGACCTCGCTGAGGGCTGGCGGCAGGTCGAGAGCCTTCGCAGCCCGGATGGTGTCGGGCAGAGCGGCGTACAACAGGTCGTGCATTGACGCGTAGTCGAGGGCCTGCAGCATTAGCTGTTGCTCGTCGACGCCAGGCCCGATGTGGCGACGGGAGAAGGGTGCGCCGGATTCCAGCGTGGTGAGCGATGGTCGGTCGGACACGGAAGGCTCCTCTTCGAGTGAAGTAGGTTGAGCCTCCCCCTCTGTCGTGTCGTCACTTCAGAGTTGCCGAGATCGCACGGTCCGTTGGCCTGAGAGGTTCCGGGGAGGATTTGCCCCTTCGGCGCCGATACTCCAGAGCATCGGACTCTCCCGCACGACTGTTGCGGCTTTCGAAACTCTACCAGGGCTAGCCGATCCGGCGCGCCTGACGACGAGCTGCCAACTCATCGGCCGGGTGGTCCGCATCGGCGCCGCGTTCGGCCCGTTCACTGGGAAGATCGGACAACGACCCTTCGATCTCGCGCCAGACCCCGCCGATCGCGATGCCGAAAACGCCTTGGCCGCCCTGCAGCAAGTCGAGGACCTCGTCAGCCGACCGGCATTCGTAGACGCTCGCACCGTCACTCATCAACGTGACCTGCGTCAGGTCATCGGTGCCACGCTCGCGCAGGTGGTGCACGGCCGTGCGGATCTGTTGCAGGGAGACACCGGCGTCGAGCAGGCGTTTGATGACTTTGAGGAGCAAGACGTCGCGGAAGGAGTAGAGCCGTTGGGTGCCCGAGCCGCCCGCCGTGCGCACAGTCGCCTCGACCAAACCCGTGCGCGCCCAGTAGTCGAGCTGCCGGTACGTGATCCCGGCGGCGCTGCATGCCGTCGGGCCCCGATAGCCCACGTCGTCAGGCATCGCCGCCACGTCATCGTCGAAGAGGAGGCCCTGTCGACCCGCCGCGTCTTTTGCCGCCAGGGCAGCCTTGCGGTTGTCAGCATCGTGCGACGCCTTGGGCGTGTTGTCGCCAGCCACTTCGGCCTCCATTGCGCTCAGAGCCCTAGCCTGTTCAACCCCCGCGAAGACAGTGGTGAAGTTACAGGCGAAGACTTTATCTGCTAGTGACGGTACGGCGATTGCACGTGGCGGTCAACGAGGTGCCACTGTCGCCGGGAGCGTGTCGCAAGTATCAACTAGACGTTGAGGTTGAGACATTTGGCACCCAGTGATGGTCCCTGTTTTTGTACCTGCTGCTGTTATTGACTGCGCGGTCCTTCTTCGGCGTCGAAGTCCTCGGGTGTTATCTGGTCGAGGAACTCGCGAAACTTCTCGACCTCTTCTTCTTGGTCGTCGGGCACCGCGAGGCCCGCCTCGTCAAGCACCTGGTCGCTGCACACGATGCGACTGCCGGTGCGCAGGGCCAATGCGATCGAGTCCGAGGGGCGGGCGCTCACCTCGATACCTTCGCCGAGCACCAAATTGGCGTAGAAGACCCCGTCCTTCACTTCGGTGATCTGCACTTCGGTCAGCTCATGGCCAGTCGCCTGCAGCAGATCCTTGAGCAGGTCATGCGTCAATGGCCTTGGTGGAACGATTCCCTGCTGGGCGAACGCGATCGCGGTGGCTTCGACGGCCCCCACCCAGATCGGTAGATACCGCTCGCCGGCCGACTCCCGCAAGAGCACGATGGGCTGATTGGCCGGCATCTCGACTCGGACTCCCACGACATCAACCTCACGCACGCTCTCACCCTACCCCTCGGTGAGCTGTTCGAAGCGAGCCTCAGTCATGCTCGCGCAGACTTGTTCGCAATAGGGCGGCATGCAGTCGCAGCGCCAGCCCTTCCAGCGCCGCGGCTGCCTCCGCTGCGCGTTCTTGGGCGTTGTCACCGCGCTGACGGGCCAGCGGGGCAATGAGCTGGCCGATCAGGTTGGCCTCGCGCTCCGCCGCTGTCTTGAAGACACGAAGATGTCGTGGTTCGAGACCATAGCTTGTCAGTTGGCTGACCGTTTCGGCCACCGCGAGGGCATCACCGTCGAAGTGGTCCGTGCCGGGTCGAGTGGAGACGATGCCGAACGTCACCAGCTCCTCGACTTGCCGCTCGCCGAGGTCGGCATTGGCGGCGAGCTCCGCCGCCGACATGCGCAGCCCGGGGGCAGTGCTGTTGTATGCCGTCACCAGATCTGGGTCATCGGTCGCTTGAGAGCGAGGGGCTCGCGGATGCTCTCCCGGCGCATCCGGTGGCGCCAGCCCGCGCGCCATCATGTCGAGGTGCTCTTTGATTACCTTGAGCGGCAGGTAATGGTCGCGTTGAGCCGTGAGGATATAGCGCAGCCTGGTCAGGTCATCAGCGGAGAACTTGCGGTAGCCGGAACTCGTGCGCGCCGGTTGCACCAGACCGGCTGTCTCGAGGAACCGGATCTTGGAGATGCTGATGTCGGGAAAATCACTGCGCAGCTCGGCCAGCACCGAACCGATGCTCAACCGGCCGCGTGAGTTCTGGCCGGGGACCGGGGTCGACATCATGTTGGGCTGAGTCAGCTGCGCGAGCTGTCGAAGTAGACGAGGCGGTACTTGCCGATCTGCACCTCGTCACCTCCCGACAAGAGCACCTCGTCGATGCGGTCACGATTGACATAGGTGCCGTTGAGACTGCCCACGTCTGCCACCAGATAGCCGTCCGACGTACGCCGGAAAACCGCGTGGCGACGGCTCACCGTGACGTCATCAAGGAAGATCTCACTGTCGGGATGGCGCCCGGCGGAGACCTCATCGGTGTCGAGCAGGAATCGGCTTCCGGCGCTGGGTCCCCGTTGCACTACGAGCAGCGCACTGCCGGAGGGAAGCGCTTCGACGGCAGCCTCCTCGGCTGGAGAAAGCTGACTCTCCGCCTCCAGCTCGGCACGGTCAGGAGCCCCGAACCGGATCGTCGAGGTGGATTCGACCGCCCGCTCGGTGGCGACCAGACGATGCCCACACTGCGCGCAGAACCTCGCCCCGTCGGGATTCTCGTGACCACACTCGGTGCAGAACGGCATCAAAGCCTCCTCGCGCGACCAAGCGCGCCGATTAGTTTTCTTGCCACTGTCTAGCTCGAGGCTATCGTGGCTTCGTAGTCGCTCGCGCTCAGCAGTCCCTCGAGCTGCGAATCATCCGAGAGACGGATCTCAACGATCCACCCTTCACCGTAGGCATCGCTGTTGCACAGCTCCGGCGCTGACTCCAGTTGCTCGTTGCGCGCGGTGACCGTGCCATCGACCGGCGCGAACAGGTCACTCACACTCTTGGTCGACTCGAGCTCACCCATCGGCGCACCGGCCTCGACGTCGACTCCAACCTCGGGCAGGTGGACGTAGACGATGTCGCCCAACGACTCCTGAGCGAAGTCAGTGATGCCGACGCGGACGGCTCCGTCGGACACCTCTTTCACCCACTCGTGCTCCGCGGTGTACTTGAGGTCTTGCGGGTTCACACGAGCTCCTTGGTCAGATCAGCCTTCGGTCGGCTGAGAGTACTCAGGCGCGTCGATGGAATGCAACGATCCCACCTCGACTAGATCGGCCTCCTCGACCGTGACCGCGCCCCCGAGCCGCTCGATCTCGTCGGCGAGTCCACCGGGGAAGACGATTGCCTCGCTGAGCGTGTGCGAGGATCCGATCGCATCGATGAGGTACGGCGGTCGCACGGTCACTCCGTCGACCATGACCTGACCGTCTCGCTCGGTGAAGGACGTCGACGCGACCACGCGGACCGTGTCGTTGATCTCGATTGCCTCGGCACCAGCGTCTCGCAGCTCCTCAACTCCGTTGAGCAGGCTGGCGGCAGTCACCGCGACACTGGGGTCGGTGATGGCAATGGTGACGCCGGGCCCCGTCGCAGCGACGGTCCCCGTGAGCACCTCGAGCACTTCCAGGCGATCGCGGGCCTCGTCGACAGCGACTTGGCGACGTTCGGAGCTGGAGAGCAGCTCGCCACGAGTGCGCTCGAGCTCGTCGATCTGGGACTGGGTCCGTTCGGCCGCCGCTGACAAAGAACCCAGCAGCTGGATGAGGCTCTCGCGGCCCTGGCCGCTGTAGTCATCGTCTTCCCGGGTCAGTCGCATCTGGGCGACGGCGGCGAAACCGAGCGCGGCCAGCAAGACGGCGACGACAAGCTGGCTTCGATGCGTTCGCTTGGTCGGCACTGAGGAGGGGGGCGCAGGCTGCTCAGGCATGGAACACATGCCTTCGGATCGCGGCGACGTTGGAAAAGATTCGGATGCCGAGTACGACGATAACGCCCGTCGAAAGCTGTCCACCCACGCCGAGCTGGTCACCGAGATAGACGATGAGCGCCGCGATCAAGACGTTGGAGACAAACGAGATGACGAACACCTTGTCGTCGAAGACGCCGTCCAGGTGTGCGCGCAGGCCGCCGAACACCGCATCCAGGGCAGCCACGACAGCGATCGGCAGATATGGTTGCAGCGCTATCGGGATCGACGGCTCCAGTAGCAAGCCCGCTAGCACCCCCAGTGCCAGCCCGAAGACAGCGATCACGATGCCGCCTCCGCTACGGCGTACAACAGGCGGTCGCGCGCGTCCCCCGGGATGCTCACCTTTTCCTTGGCCGCAACGTCGAACTGAATGCCGAAGTTGGCCTCGAGGTCGAGCCAGATCTGGCCGGCGCGAGTCTCGAGCAGTCGGGCCGGCATCGTGTCAGGGTTTCCGATGGCCTCGATGACGTACGGCGGTGTCAGCGACCGGTAGTCGACGGTGATCGCCTCACCGGCGAAACGAATCGCGGTCAAGCTCGTCAAGCGGTGCCCATCGACGGCTACCGCCTCAGCGCCCGCCTGCCACAGACCGTTGGCGAGCAGCTGCAAGTCGGTATCGAGGATCACACCGCCAGAAGTCCCGACGGAGTAGCCGGCGTCATCCACGGTGACCGCCACACCGGGTCCGGTCACCGCGATTGTGCCTGCGTCGACCCCGAGCCCGGTCAACTGGCCGGCCAGCTTGCGGTCATCGGCCATGCTCGCGGTCATCCGTTGCTGCAACGTCGCGACCTCGTCACTCAGCGAGGCCAGATTCGCCTGCTGGTCATCGAGTTTGTGGTGGTTGTTCTCTATCTGCTCGATCAGCTTTGCTCGCTCGACCGCTACCAAGGGCTGGTCCTGGTCCGTCTTCAACGCCGACAGACCGACCATCAATCCGAACAACAGCAACACCGACACAGCGCCGATGCGCCACCCCGGTGGCGAGTCCCCCACACGCGCACCCCGACGCCGGGCGACGTCCAGGTAGTCCTGGTCGAGCGTTTGCGTCATGACTTGCGTCAGGAGCCCTGTATATGGCTCCTCGACGGCACCATGATCGTCGTCCCGGAAACGGTCGTCGCGGTGCGTCATGGCTGCCCTGGCAACCTTGGCATCCGCATCAGCTGCACCACCTGATAGGCGTAGAGGACACCAGCCCACCAGTAGAGCCCCGTCCCCCAGATCGCGAACGCCCATCCGAACACATCGGCAAGCGTCGCAAGCCGGCCTTCGCTGTCACCAAGCAGGAGCAGCGGGAAGGCGTACAATAGCGCGGCGGTGGCCGCCTTGCCGAGGAAGTGAACCGGCAGGGCACTGTAGCCTCGGGTACGCAGAAACGGCACCAAGGAGAACAAGAGGATGTCACGCATCGGCAACATCACCGCCAGCCACCACGGGATGATGTCGCGCAAGGCCAGTCCGATGACGACAGCCAAGATGTAGAGGCGGTCCGCCACCGGATCGAGGATCTGCCCGAGCTTCGAAGCCTGGTTCAGGGTGCGTGCCAACATGCCGTCGAGCCAGTCGGTGATACCCGAGACCATGAGCAGCACCAGCGCCCAGCCGTCCTCCTCAGGCACGAGAACCAGCCACAAGAAAAGCGGGACACCGCAAAGCCGAGCGATGCTCAAAACGTTGGGCAGGGTGAGGATCCGGTCTGTGACCTCCCTCGGCCCCTCAGCCACGCACGCCTCCGATTCGCCGGCTTCTCGCGACCTGGCCCCCGTCACACCGAAACCTTAGTACGTCGAATCCCGCTAGGAGCCCTGGTCGTTTCCGTCCGTTGCGGACTGCATGCCGTTGGCCCACGACCAGGCATACGCGCCGTCGTCGCTCGCCAATGCCGCCTCTCCCAGATCGAGAGGCCGGAAGGTGTCGACCATAACGGCCAGCTCGTCGAAATAGTCGACACCGATCGACCGCTCGTAGGCGCCGGTCTGGGGGCCGTGTGCGTGTCCGCCTGGGTGGACAGTGATTGAGCCCTTGCTGATCCCGGAGCCCTTGCGGGCCTCGTAGTCGCCGTCCACGTAGAACATGATCTCGTCGCTGTCGACGTTCGAGTGGTAGTAGGGCACCGGGATGGAGAGCGGGTGGTAGTCGACCTTGCGCGGCACGAAGTTACAGACCACGAAGTTGTAAGCCTCGAACACCTGGTGGACGGGCGGCGGCTGGTGCACGCGACCAGTGATGGGTTCGAAGTCGGAGACGTTGAATGCGTAGGGGTAAAGGCAACCATCCCAGCCCACCACGTCGAACGGGTGGAACGGATAGGTGTAGACGGTGCCGACGACACCGCCAGGGCCGTTGCCGCGGTGCTTGATGAGAACCTGAGTCTGTCCGTCGGGGTCTGCCCCGACATCAGCGGCCAGCAGCGGGCCATCCGGCCCACGCAGGTCACGCTCGCAATAGGGCGCGTGCTCCAGCAGCTGGCCGAACCTCGAGAGGTAACGCTTGGGCGGAGTGATATGCGAGTTGGCCTCGATGCAATAGATCCTCAGCGCTTCGTCCCCCGTCTCGGGCAGCCAACGATGGGTGGTCGCCCTCGGGATGATGACGTAGTCACCTTCACCAACCTCGAAGCTGCCGAAGATGGTCTCGACCCGGGCGCGCCCCCGTTCGACATACAGGCACTCGTCACCGATGCCGTTGCGGTAAAGGGGTGACGGCGCCGCTGCGACGACATAACTGATGCGGACGTCAGGGTTGCCCAAGATCAACCGGCGACCGGTGACCGCGTCGACAGCCGACACGTCGTCGGAGTCGAAAAGGTCGTGCAGCTTGAGGTGCAGCGGCTTCAGCGGGTGGTTGGGCACAGTCGACAGGTCGCCTACCTGCCAGTCGGCCGCGTCGATGATCCGCGAGGGCAGGTTCCGGTGGTACAGCAAGGAGGAATCGGAGGTGAAGCCCTCCTCCCCCATCAGCTCCTCGAAGGCCAGGGCGCTGCCGTCGCCGTCGGGTCGGTGTTGGGTATGCCGTTTGGGCGGGATGGACCCGACCAACCGATAGTGCGCCATGGCAGCTTCACTCTCCTGTGCAACGAGCCTGCTTCTCGACGTCCGCCAGCCGGACGGGTGCGTCTCACTTTCACTCTCAAGATTGCAGTAGGTTGCTCTGGTGTCAAAGCCCTACTCGCATACGCGTGCCCTGTTCACGCGGCTGTTCGATGACGCGGCCATGTTCCCACCCGGGAGCGCCAGCGCGGCTGACGCCGTGACCCAACACCTCGAGCATCGCTCAACCGACTATGCGGACCTGGTCGGACCCCTCCTCGTGCATGTCGACCGATGGGGTGAATTCGCCACTGCCCACCGACAGGCGGGCTCCCCCGAGCTCGATGTCGTCATCATCGGCTCAGCTTCCGCTGAACCCGTCGACACCAGCGGTATTGCCGTCGTCGGCCACGAGGTGGCCGCTCCGCTGAGATCGCCGGAGGCCGGTTCTCACCGGCCTGTCGCGGTCGAGCTCGCGCCTCAGGGGGCTCTCGAACAGAACCTCACAGAACTGGCCCGGATGCGTCAGGGCGGTGCGCCGGTGATCGGCAAGTTTCGAACGGGAGGCACCTCACTCGAGGCGTTCCCCTCGCAAACCCAGCTGGCGAACCTCATCTGCTCGACCGTGGATCACGGTGTCCCCGTCAAGTTCACGGCCGGCCTGCACCACGCTCTCCGCCATACCGACGAGACGACAGGTTTCGACCATCACGGGTTCCTCAACATCGCGGTCGCCATCAGGGCTGCGCATCTCGGCTTCGATGCCGCGGAGGCGAGCATGATCTTGGGGATACGAGATTCGGAAGCCCTGGTTGGCCAGGTGGCTGCCTGGACTCGAGATGACATCGCCACCGTCCGCTCGACTTTCACTTCCTTCGGCTGTTGCGGCGTGAGAGACCCCATCGCCGAGGCGGCTGCGCTCGGCCTGCTGTCCCAGGAGAGTGCGTGACCTGGCTCGACCTGCCCGACGACTGCCCCTTCGGCATCGAGACGCTGCCTTACGGCGTCTTTCGCCAGGCGACCGACGATCCGCGAGTGGGCGTCAGAATCGGCGAGCAGGTGCTCGACCTTGCCGCTGTCGCCGCGCACATCGGTCATGAGCATGCGGAAGTCCTCGCCCAGCCGTCCCTGAACCGTCTGATGGCCCTGGGTCCTGCCACCTGTGGCGAGATCCGCAGCTGGGTGCGGTCACTCTTGGTCGAGAAGTCCCAGCGCGCGATGGTCAGCACTCGCCTGCTCGACGCGAGTGACGTCGTGATGCAGCTGCCGATCGAGGTGGCAGACTATGTCGACTTCTATGCGAGCGAGTCGCACGCCTCCAACGTCGGGCAGATCTTCCGGCCGGACTCCCCTGCGCTGCCACCGAACTGGAAGCACCTCCCGATCGGCTACCACGGTCGAGCCGGCACGGTCGTGGTGAGCGGCACTGATGTGGCTCGCCCGCGCGGCCAGCGCCTACCGGCACCCGACGATATGCCGGTCTTCGGGCCGTCGACCAAGCTCGACATCGAGTGCGAGGTCGGCTTCGTGGTGGGACAGGCCACCCCGCTCGGCCACTCTGTCGAGGTGTCCGACGCCCGTGACTACATCTTCGGTGTGGTGCTGCTCAACGACTGGAGCGCCCGAGACATCCAAGCGTGGGAGTACGTCCCCCTCGGGCCGTTCCTCGGCAAGTCGTTCGCGACGTCTATCTCCGCGTGGGTCGTTCCACTGGAAGCGCTGGACGCAGCCACTGTGCCCTTGCCCGAACAGGATCCCGCTCCCCTGCCGTATCTGAGCGGAGGTCACACCTCGTTGTTCGCTCTCGACCTACGGCTCGACATCGCCGTCAACGGCCAGGTGATCTCGTCACCTGCGTACCGGGACATGTATTGGTCACCAGCGCAGATGCTAGCCCACCTGACCGTTAACGGCGCCAGCCTGCGGGTGGGCGACCTGTTTGCGTCCGGCACGGTGAGTGGGTCGGAGCGCCTGACCTTCGGCAGCCTGCTCGAGCTCAGCTGGAACGGCACTCAGCCGGTGCAGCTGGGCAACGGTTCGACGCGTGCTTTTCTCGAGGACGGCGACGTGGTCACGTTGACGGGTTGGGCCCCTGGAGCGAACGCAGGCCGCGTGACTTTGGGTGAGGTCATGGGCCGCATCGTCGCGTCTCCCGACTGATATTGGCTCTGGTTGAGCAGTAGCCCTTTCTGCGCGCGAGCGCTGCGGGCCGAACATCCGGTACGGTCTGCCCATGGGACAGGCGTGGCTGTTCGGGCTGATGGCGTCCAGCCCGCTCGTGCTGGGTGCTGTTTGTGGAATACGGCTGCGGCTGCCGGAGTGGGTCCTCGCGGGAATGCTCTCTTTTGCCGCCGGGGCGTTGATCACGGCGGTCGCTTACGAGTTGTTCGAAGACTCCTACGAGCAGGGAGGGCTTTGGCGTGCGGGGCTCGGGATGCTCGTCGGAGCGGCCGTCTTCACGGCTTTGAGCGCGATGCTCGACCGGTGGGCCGAGGCCGACGGTGCGGACGAGGAGGGCAGCGCGAAGCTCGACAAGGACGCGGCCACGACAGAAAGGCCCCCGACGGCGGCGTCCGCACATGGCGCGGCCGGCCTCGCCCTGCTCGCTGCCGTCACGCTCGACGGCGTCCCGGAGAATATCGCGCTTGGAGTCTCGCTGAGTGAGGGCAGCGGTGGGCTCGCGCTGCTCGCGGCCATCTTCGCCTCGAATCTGCCTGAAGCCTTTGTCGGCAGCGCCTCGATGCGCGAACAGGGTCGCTCCACTCGCTTCATCGTCGGCACCTGGTCGATTGCCGCCGTGCTGCTCATGCTGGCGGTCGTCGTCGGCGCTGGTCCGCTGGCGGCGGCATCCGCGGAGACGATCTCGCTTCCGTTGGCCTTCGCCGCCGGCGCGGTGCTCGCCTCACTGGCAGACACGCTGATGCCAGAGGCGTATGAGCAGGGAGGGCCGCTGGTAGCGCTGAGTACAACGGCGGGCTTTGTGCTCTCCTTCATGCTCGCCACCCTCTGAACTCGCCGCTCCGTCGGTCCTTCAGCGCGCACCGTCAGAACAACGTCGCTGTCTGTGCTCGAAACCAGCTTGAAAGCTCCGAAATGCACTACTCTGAGTTGTTGTTGAATTACTAGCTGTGACTAGCTTTCGGAGATTCGATGCGCTCTGCCGTGGCTGCAACGGCCATGAATCATCAGCAGGCACGCGTATCCCCGCCGCTGCGCTGGTTGATAATGGGCGCAGTCGGGCTGGTCGTGGCGGTGGGTGCCTACGTCTGGCGGTATTCAGGGTCTCCCTCAGCGCAGACACTAGGTGACTTGTCCGAGCTCTTCGCGGCGGTTGTCGCTGCCGTGAGTTGTGCGGGGGCAGCCTACAAAGCGTCCGAGGAAAGACGAGCTTGGACGATGCTGGCGCTGGCCGCCACTGTCTGGGCGCTGGGAATGGCGGCGTATGCCTGGTACGGAATCACCCGCGACCACGTCTATCCGTTCCCGTCAGTTGCCGACCTGGGGTTCATCGGCTACGCCGTGCCCGCCGCGGTGGCGCTGTTCATGTTCCCGCAGCGGAGGCAGAACCTGTCATTTTGGCTGCGCACCGGGCTCGACGCCCTCGTCATCGCACTCGCCATCCTGTTCGTCAGCTGGAGCACCGTTCTCGGGCCCTTGTACCGCGCGGGCGGAGCCGTGCTCACACAGATCACCGGGCTCGCCTACCCGATCGCGGACGTGCTTATTCTTTCGCTGGTGTTGACGCTGGGCATGCGCCGGCCAGCCGGCCAACGCATGCCGTGGCTCCTCCTCGGCGGCGGTCTGGTCGTGCTGTCCGTCACAGACAGCATCTTCGTCTTTCTGCTCTCCGCCGGTCAGACAGGGCTCACCGGGACGCCGTTGGTCCTAGGCTGGATGGCCGCTTGGTTCATGGTTGCTCTCGCTCCCTGGGTACCCCGGTCACCGGCCGCTGCGGAAGTTCGCCGCGACGTCGCCCTGGCTATTGAGCTCGTTCCTTACGTCCCTGTGTTCTTCGCTGCCTTGGTTTCCGCGAGCGTTGTCCTGAGCGATGACCGATTCCTCTTCACGACCGGGTTGATCCTGCTCTTCGCGGTGGCCTGGCGTCAGGTGATGATCGTCTACGAGAACGTCACCCTGACGCGTGACCTTGAAGCCAAAGTGGCTGTTCGTACCGCCGAGTTGGCCGGGTTGGGTGCGATTGTGCAGGCGTCTGCGGATGCGATTGTCGGTAGGTCTGCCGATGGGGTGATCAGGAGTTGGAATCCGGGGGCCGAACGGTTGTATGGGTGGTCGGCGGAGGAGATTGTGGGGCGGCACGAGGAGGTTCTCGTGCCTGCGGATCGGCGGGAAGAGGAGTCCGCGGTCTTGGAGCGTGTCCGGTGGGGTGAGCAGGTGCCGCGTTATGACACGGAGCGGGTGCGCAAGGACGGGTCGAGGGTTCCGGTGGCGTTGACGGTTTCCCCGATCTTCCATGAGGACGCGGTGCAGGCGATCTCCGCGATAGGCCAAGACATCAGTGAGCGTACGGCGAAGGATGCGGCGTTGGCGGCCGCCCGTAACGAGGCGTTGGAGTCGTCGCGGTTGAAGTCGGAGTTCTTGGCGACGATGAGTCATGAGATCCGTACCCCGATGAACGGTGTGATCGGGTTGACGAGTCTGCTCTTGCAGACGCCGCTGGACGAGACGCAACGCCAGTACGCCGAGGGGGTGCAGGGAGCCGGTGAGGCGTTGCTGGCGGTGATCAACGACATACTCGACTTCTCCAAGCTGGAAGCCGGCAAAGTCGAGTTGGAGCTCGCCGACTTCGACCTGCGGGGGCTGGTCGAGGAGGTGGCGTCTCTGTTCTCGCTGACGGCGCACGGCAAGCGGCTGGAGCTCGTTGCCTACTGTCGGCCCGAGGTGCCGGCGCTGCTAGTCGGCGATGGCGGCCGAATCCGTCAGATCTTGTTGAACTTGGCCTCGAACGCGGTGAAGTTCACCGCCACCGGTGAGGTCGCGATCACGGTACGGTCGACGCCCGAGGATGCGGGCGGCGTGACGATCCGCTTCGAGGTGGCGGACACCGGCATCGGCATCTCAGCGGCGGCTCGCACGCGATTGTTCGAATCATTCTCGCAGGCCGACGCATCCACCACGCGCCGCTATGGAGGGACCGGGCTGGGGTTGGCGATCTCGCGACGGCTGACCGAGGCCATGGGCGGTGAGATCGGAGTGGACAGTGAGGTCGGTGTCGGCAGCACGTTCTGGTTCCAGGCGACGTTCCCGGTCGCCGCTCAGACCCAGGTCGCCGGCCAGCACTTGACCCCGGATCTCCTCGAGGACGTGCCGGTGCTGGTCGTCGACGACAACGCAACCAACCGTCTGATCCTGCAGTCGCAGCTGACCGCCTGGGGGATGCGCCCCGACGTCGTCGAGCATCCTCGCTCGGTGGTCGCCCGCATGCGCGACGCGGTCGCCGCGGGCCATCCGTACGCAATCGCGGTGCTGGACATGTGCATGCCGGAGACGGACGGCCTGGAGCTGGCGCGTCTGATCTCCATCGACCAAACCCTGAACGACACCTCGCTGGTCATGATGACGTCCACCATGCAGGTCGACGTGGCGGAACTGAAGCAGGCGGGAGTGAGAGAGTGGCTGACCAAGCCGGTACGCAGCTCGGAGTTCTACGACCGGCTGATGCGGCTGATGGCTCCGAAAGCTGCTTCGGCTGCTTCGGCTGCCTCGCTCACAGGCGAGCTTGCGCCTCGTACGGTCGCGGCGGCTTCGCTGGGACGGGTGCTGGTGGTCGAGGACAACGCCTTGAACCAGCTGGTGGCTGAAGGCGTGGTCTCAAAGCTTGGCTACGAGGTCGACATCGTGGCCAACGGCGCCGAAGCGCTCCAAGCCATCTCAACCATTTACTACTCGGCCGTGCTGATGGACTGTCATATGCCGGTCATGGACGGGTTCACCGCGACCGAGGAGATCCGGCGCGGAGAAACCAACGGCGACCGAGTCCCCATCATCGCAATGACCGCCGCAGCCATGGCCGAGGACCGCGAGCGTTGCCTGGCCGTCGGAATGGACGACTATGTCTCCAAACCCGTCAACGTCACCGCAATACAAGACGCCCTCACCCGCTGGATACGCACACAACCCGCCGCAGCGCCGATGCTGACCATGGGTGAGCAGGCACAGCCGAACGGCGACGGCTCGGTCATCGACATGGAACGCCAGGCCGTCTTGCGGGAGCTCGGCCCGGACGACGGGTGGGGCCTGCTCCCGGCGGTAGTGAGAGCGTTCTCGCAGGATTGCCCGATCATCCTGGAGGCGATGCGCCGCGCTGTCGAGACCGGCGACTCCCCGGCTCTGGGGCAATCCGCCCACCAGCTCAAGGGGGCGGCATCAAACATAGGCGCCGTCAGCGTCGCCGCGCTCTGCCAGCAGATGGAGGACGCGAGCTCGACCGGAGCACCACTCGACAGCGAACTGCTCGCCCAGCTCGAGATCGAGCTTGACCGTGCCACCCGCTTCCTACGCGATGTCTTGTCCGCAGCCTGATGAGGGTACTTGTCGCGGATGACGACTCCGGTGCACGGTTGGTGGCGAAGACGGTCGTAGAGGAGCTGGGACACGAGTGCATGGAAGCAGCCAATGGTGGTGAGGCATGGGACATGTTCACGCAGTACCAGCCGCAGGTGCTTGTCACGGACCGCATGATGCCACCTGGACTTGACGGGTTGCAGCTGTGCCGGGCGGTCCGCGACTCGGAGCAGAACATCTACACCTACATTGTTCTGTTGACCTCGATGGCGAGAACCGACGAGATTCTCGCGGGCATCGATGCAGGGGCGGACGACTACGTCATCAAACCGCTTGACCCGTTCACGCTGCATTCCCGCCTGCTGGTGGCGCAACGGGTGACGTCGCTGCACCTTGAGCTCGGCCGTTACCGCGCGGAGCTCGCCAAGCAGGCCCAGACCGACCCGCTCACCACGCTGAACAACCGGCTGAAGCTGACGGAGGATCTGGACCGCCTGCACCACCGCAGCGTTCGGTACGGTCGCGACTATTCCCTGGCCCTTTGCGACATCGACTCCTTCAAGCACTACAACGACACCTACGGTCATCAGGCCGGCGACAGGGCGTTGCAGGCAGTCGCCGCGGTCCTGGCCGCATCTGGCCGACAGGGTGAGGGCATTTACCGCTATGGCGGAGAGGAATTTCTCCTGGTGCTCCCGGAACAAGCGGCGCCGGCAGCCGCTGTCGCACTCGAACGCTTCCGAGCGACCGTCCAGGCACTCGGGATCGCACACTCCACTTCGCCAGCAGGCGTCTTGACGATCAGCGTCGGTATCTCCTCCTTCGTACCTGGCTGCGAGACAGATATCGAGGAGTTGTTGAGGCAGGCCGACATCGCCCTGTACGAAGCGAAGGCGGCCGGGCGCAACCGGGTAACCGTCGCGACGGCCGTCGGATGCGCCTGAGAGCAAGCCCCATCCCGCCCCAGGTTTGAGCCGCTTCTATGGTTTTCACCAACGTCTCGCTCGGCCTGCTCGCCGAGTCGACACGACAT
>JACCXO010000135.1 GCA_013696975.1 Nocardioidaceae bacterium
GCCCTCGCTCAACCTCCAGCGAACGGAGGCAGGATCTCGAGCACGTCCCCTGTGCTGAGCACCACGCTCTCGGGGTCACGGGTCGCCACCGGCTGATCCCCGACCAGAATCGACGAGATCCGTAAGACCCGCTCGAAACGCTGATCACCGTGACGGGCTCGGATCGCGGCGCCGAGCACCTCTGCGACGTTTCTCCCGGCGAACGTCTCCTCGTCAACACCGGCCGCAGCGCGAGCGGACGCCCAATAACGGACCGTCACGCGAGGCAGCCCGACGTCCGTCTCGTTGTGCTCGTTGTCTGCCGACGGAGATGACATGTCGAGTATCGTCTCAAGAGCGATGGGGTCTAGGCGAATCACTGAGGGATCGGTGGCATGAGCCACCTGCTGCTGCTCTCCGACTCGTTGCAGGCGTCGACTGAAGTCCTCCCCGCTCTTGGATTGCTGCCGCACCGGGTGCGCATCGTCCCTGCCGAGCCCACGCTGCTTCTCGAAGCGCCGACCTGTGACGCCATCTTGGTCGACGGACGACAAGAATTGGCGTCCGTACGCAGCCTGTGCCGCCTCATCCGCACCACCGGTGTGGAAGTGGCCGTGATCTTGGTTGTCACCGAGGGCGGGTTGGCTGTCGTGGCCGCGGACTGGGGCGTCGACGACGTGGTGCTCACCACGGCCGGACCAGCCGAAGTCGAGGCCCGGCTCCGATTGACGCGAGGACGCATCGCCTTGTCTCGAGACAGCCATGAGCCGGACCAGGTGATACGCAGAGGCGGCGTCGAGATCGACGAGGCGACCTATTCGGCACGGCTTGACGGCAACAGCCTGGACCTGACGTTCAAGGAGTTCGAGTTGCTCAAGTACCTCGCACAACACCCAGGGCGGGTGTTCAGTCGACAGCAGCTGCTCCAAGAGGTCTGGGGTTATGACTACTTCGGCGGCACCCGCACCGTTGACGTGCATGTACGACGCCTCCGCGCCAAGCTCGGCACTGAGCGAGCTGCCCTGATTGGCACCGTCCGCAACGTCGGGTATCGCTTTGTGCTCCCCGACGTCGACCCCGTCGACCCCGCGAGACTCTCGCCTGCTGAGGCACGTGGTGCAATGCTGGGCACCATTGAAGGCACGGGGCGGCCTCTTGCCGCGAGGGAGCGCAGTCAGGCCAAGCAACGGTGACCCTGCCTCCTGATGTCAGGATCTCAGTCGCCGATCGAGTCACTGCCGCAAGTCGCGTCTCGATCCGAGAGCTCGAGCTGGCGGCTCTCGCCCTGGACGGCACGGCTCCCCTCGACGACCAGGTGCGGCTCGACCTCGACTTCGGAGCTCCCCCATCGCGACGCCACTTGTTGGCCCGAGGCGGGGAACCGCGGCATGTGGTCGGGTATGCCCATCTCGACCTGGCCAGCGCGGATGCCACCGCGCATGTCGTCGTACACCCGGATCATCGACGTGGCGGCATCGGCTCGGAACTCTTCTCGACACTGGCCGCTGAGTCGGCGCCGACTCGGCTGCGCATCTGGGCTCATGGCGACCCGTCCGTCGGCCGCGCCTTCGCTGACCGCCTCGGCCTCACCCGGCTTCGAGAGCTGTGGCAGATGAGGCGAACGGCGAAGATGCCGTTGGATGCTCCGACGTACCCCTCCGACATCACCGTCCGCGCCTTCGAGCCGGACCGCGACGACAAGGCCTGGGTCGAGCTCAACGCCGCAGCCTTCGCGGATCACCCCGAGCAGGGGCGGATGAGCCTTGAAGACCTGCGCCGGCGCATGCAGCAAGAGTGGTTCGATCCCGCTGGTTTCTTCGTGGCTGAGCGCTCAGGTGAGCTGGTCGGTTTCCACTGGACCAAGGTGCACAAGGCCACCGCAACCGAGCCGGCCCTAGGTGAGGTGCATGCCATTGGCGTGCACCCTGCGGCCCAAGGTCTCGGGTTGGGCAAGGCACTCACTTCGACTGGGCTCTCCCACTTGTCTGGCCTCGGCGTCGGCGAGGTGATGCTCTACGTGGAAGCTGACAACCACCTGGCCGTCGCCCTCTATCAGCGACTGGGTTTCGTGCGACATACAGTCGATGTGATGTACGGGCGGCCTTGGGAGAACTTAGGCCACGAGGAGTGATGGTTGGCCCTCCGCGGAGGCGAGACAGTTGAGTTTTGCCCACCGTTCACCAACAGGTGAGAACATGGCAGCATGCCAACACAGCCTGCCTCACAGCGGGAAACTCCCGCGTCTGAAGACCTCGAAGCGCTTCCGGTCCAGAGCCTCGCCGTAGTCGATGAGGTGCCAGCGGACCAACAGATGACTGCGGCCGGCGAGCCGTTCGAAGTCGACCCGCCATATGAGGCGCAGCATGACGACCTGCCCGACGACCGCTTCCTCGACCGGGAGCTCTCGTGGCTGCGCTTCAACAGCAGAGTGCTCGAACTGGCTGACGACCCGGCCTTGCCCCTGCTCGAACGGGCCCGCTTCTTGGCCATTTTCGCCAGCAACCTCGACGAGTTCTTCATGGTGCGGGTGGCTGGGCTCAAGCGTCGTCTCGCCGCTGGAGTAGCCGTTCAAGCTGCCAGCGGCCTGATGCCCCGAGACGTGCTCGAAGCGATCTGGCGCGAGTCGCGAGAACTCATGAGGCGGCACGGCCAGCTCTTCAGGCAAGACGTGATGACGGCGTTGGGCTCAGCCGACATACACATCCTGCGGTGGGACGAGCTGGACACCGATGAGTACAAGCGCATGCAGGAGCTTTTCTCCGAGCGGGTATTTCCGGTGCTCACACCATTGGCGGTCGACCCTGCGCACCCTTTCCCCTATATCTCTGGGCTCTCACTCAACCTGGCCGTCACGATCCGAAACCCTGACTCGGGCAAGGAGCATTTCGCCCGGGTCAAGGTGCCGCCGATCTTCCCGCGGTTCGTGAACCTCGGCGGCCAACGCTTTGTGCCGCTCGAGGAAGTGATCTCCGCGCACCTTGACCAGCTCTTCCCCGGCATGGAGGTGTTGCAGCACCACGCCTTCCGGGTGACGCGCAACGAGGACCTCGAAGTCGAGGAGGACGACTCCGAGAACCTCCTGAAGGCATTGGAACTCGGCCTGCAGCGCCGGCGGTTTGGCTCACCCGTGCGGCTCGAAGTGGAGGAGAGCATCGACGCCCACGTGCTCGATCTGATCGTCTCCGAGCTCGACGTGTCCCCCAGCGAGGTCTTCCACCTCCCCGGGCCCCTTGACCTCACTGGCCTGCATGGAATCGCGGATCTCGACCGTCCCGAGCTGAAATACCCGGCCTTCATCCCCCGGACTCACAGCCACCTGGCCGAGGTCGAGTCGGCCAGCCCCGTTGACATGTTCGCGGCGATCTCTCGACGCGACGTACTCGTACACCACCCGTATGACAGCTTCGCGACCAGCGTTCAGCGTTTCATCGAGCAGGCGGCCGCCGACCCGCACGTGCTGGCGATCAAGCAGACGCTTTACCGCACCTCTGGCGATTCCCCGATCATCGACGCCCTCATCGACGCGGCCGAAGCCGGCAAGCAGGTGCTGGTCATCGTCGAGATCAAGGCGCGCTTCGACGAGCACGCCAACATCAGATGGGCCCGCAAGCTCGAACAGGCCGGCTGCCATGTCGTCTATGGCCTGGTGGGGCTCAAGACCCACTGCAAGCTGGCGTTGGTGGTACGCGACGAGGGAGTCAGCATCCGTCGCTACGCCCACGTCGGGACCGGCAACTACAACCCCAAGACAGCGCGGATGTATGAAGACCTGGGCGTGCTGACTGCCAATGAGGGAATCACCGCAGATATCAGCAACCTCTTCAACAACCTCAGCGGGTTCGCCAGGCACCGCGACTACCGTCACCTCTTCGTCGCACCCGAGTCGGTGCGCGCTGGACTCCTTGACTGCATCGAGCGCGAGATCGAGCATTGCAAGGAGGGGCGCCCCGCCCACATCATGATCAAGCTCAACTCGCTCGTCGACGAAGCCACCATCGACGCCCTCTACCATGCGTCCCGCGCGGGGGTGCGGGTCAAGCTGTGGATCCGCGGGATCTGTGCGCTCAAGCCCGGCGTGCCGGGGCTGTCCGACAACATCGAGGTCCGCAGCGTGCTCGGACGCTTCCTCGAGCACAGTCGGGTCTTCTGGTTCGAGAACGGGGGTGAGCCGCAGGCCTGGATCGGTTCGGCGGATCTCATGCACCGCAACCTCGACCGCCGAGTGGAGGTGCTCGTGCAGATCCCCACCAGCGGGCAGGTCGATGAGCTGCGACGTCTGGTTGAGCGGGGCTTCGACGACGCCAACTCCTCGTGGATTCTCCGCGCCGACGGGGAGTGGCAACGTCACCACCTCGACACCCAAGGGGAGCCACTTGCCGACCTCCAGGCGACGTTGATCTCCATTCAGCGCCGGCGGCGCGAGGCTGCCGCTCCTGCTCGACATTGACACCTCACAACGGCTGAGTGCTCCGCCGCCGCGGCGGATGGCGACTCTGCTCTGTCATGGCGGCTCGAGGCGTGGGAGAGTATGCGGCTGTGGGGACTACTGAACCGGTCCGAGCGGCCGGGTGCGTCGTCTGGCGCTCAGGCAGCAGGCAACCTGAGGTTCTCTTGGTTCATCGGCCTCGATACGACGACTGGTCGTTTCCCAAGGGCAAGCTCGACCCAGAAGAGGGCGAGCGGGCTGCTGCCCTCCGCGAGGTCGAGGAAGAGACATGTCTGCGGGTGGTGCTCGGGCCCAAGCTCCCCGACCAGCACTACACCATCAGTGATGGGCAACCCAAGGTGGTGGCCTATTGGGCGGCTCAGCCCGCACCAGACGCCGAGATGTCGGCCTTCAAGCCCAACGACGAAGTTGACGACCTGCGATGGGTCACGCTGAAGGAAGCGCACGAGAAGCTGAGCTACCAACGTGACCTGGAACAGCTCGAGACGTTCGAGGGCTCCTCTTTCGCGAGCACACCACTGCTTGTCGTGCGGCATGCGCATGCACGCAACCGCAAGACATGGCAGTCCGACGACTCCGAACGACCGTTGGCTGCCGACGGCAAGGCTCAGGCGCAGGCGCTGGTCGACGTGCTCAAGGCGTATGGCGTCAGGCAGGTCGTCTCGAGCGACTCGGTGCGCTGTGTCGACACCGTCCTGCCCTTCGTCAACGCCTCACGGGGGGGAAGTCTGCGACTTGATGCCTGCCTGTCGGAGGAAGGCGCGAAAGCCAAACCGGACAAGCTGACCGAACGGGTGCAGCGCGCCCTGTGGGGACACCACCGAGCTGCGCTGTGCTCGCACCGACCCGTGCTGCCGGACATCTTCAAGGCGTTGGGGGTCGACCCTATCTGGCTCGACCCGGCTGGCATTGTCGTCATACACCGTCAAGACGGCAGGGTGCTCGACGTCGAACACATCGCGTGAAGGCCGGACACAGCGCCTGACCACACAGCGCCTGACCACAGACACGGCGAGCGCTCACAGTTTGGCTGACCCGTCCTCGGGTACGGCCAGGCACCCAGTCCCTGAACAGAGGAGAGCAGCGATGGCCGTGGAGAGCACCATGCGAGCCCACCCGCGATTGGCGATCGTGACTGGGGCCGACTCAGGCATCGGCGCGGCTGCTGCCGAACTGCTTGCCTCTGAGGGGTTCGATGTCGGCATCACCTACCACTCCGACCGGGATGGCGCCGATAACACCCGGGCGGCGGTCGAGCAGCGGGGACAGCGCTGCTTCGTCGCTCAACAGGACCTCAAGTCCCCCGACACAGCCGACACCATCGACGAACTGATCACTGAGCTGGGCGGGCTCGGCGTCCTCGTGAACAACGCTGGCACCGGCCAAGGTGAGTCGACGCTGTCGATGTCCTACGACGCCTGGCGCGAGGTGATGGCGACCGACCTCGATGGGCCGTTCTTGTGCGCCCAGCGCGCTGCTCGCCATCTGGTCAGCGCCGGCCGTGGCGGGCGGATCATCAATGTGACGAGCGTGCATGAGCATGTGCCGAGAGCGGGATCGGCTGCCTACTGCGCGGCCAAAGCCGGTCTCGGCATGCTGACCAAGGTGCTCGGTCTCGAGGTGGCCCAGCACGGGGTGACCGTCGTGTCCGTTGCCCCTGGCGAGGTTGCCACCCCGATGACGGGGCAGGAAGAGGAGTCAGCCTTTCAGGTGGAGCGCCCAGGCAACCCGGTTGGTCGACCGGCGCACGTCAACGAGATCGCCTCGGTCATCGCCTTCTTGGCTTCGCCTCGGGCGTCATACGTCACGTCCACGTCGATCGTGGTCGACGGCGGACTGACAGCCATGGCCGCGCACGGTCATGACTCAGCCGACCCGAGCTGGCGCGAGGTCTGAGGTCTGAGAGTGGGTCTTGGCGCTTTTCACTTCGCAAGGGCCTTGATTTGTGACCTTATTGCAGGGCAGACGCGCTCAAACAGCAAGAACGTAACAAATCGGAATAGCAGGCGGCCAGGGCAGCGGGCGACTGCTGCGCGCTCTTGACGAGACCCGTTGAGTAGCAGCCGCCGCGTGCGTGGATACTGTGCAGGATAAGGCCCCGCTGGGGGCACCATGTTGAGTCTGCGGGGCCGGTGCGGATCGACCAGCAGGCAGAGTGGGGGTTGCCATGCGCATCCTGGCTGTAGTGCTCGTCGTCTGGCTGATCATCGGAGTCATCGCGGCGGCACAGCGTGATTATTTCAGTGGTGGGGACGCGACTTGTGCTGAGTTTGGCACCACGGCGGTGACGATCCTTGCCGGTCCACTCAACTATGTGGGTGTCAACGAAAAGGTCAAATGCGACCTTCCTGAGCCGTCGAGAGGCTGAGGCCGGCAAGGCGGGCTGTGCGCTGGCGCTTTCGTGGGACTGCTAAGCGCTGTTGCCGATGCCTGTGCCGAACTCCTGCGCTCGCAGCGGTCCGCTGTTCTCTGGATCCAGGGGAGGCGTCGGGTGTCCTTCACCGCGCCGAAGCCCCTCAAAGAACTCGCTCAGCGCGTCCGCTGCTGAGACGGTCGGGGCCCAGCCCCACTCGGCCTTCGCTCGGGCGTTGCTCATCATCGGTACGGCGAGCAGCGCGTCAAGCAACTCAGGGTTCGCCGGAACGGCGTGCGCTGTCCACGCAGCCTTGAGTGCCGCTCTCGCCAGCCGGGCCGGAACCGTGGCTTGGCGGGCCTTGAAGAGCTCCGCGAGCTGTTGCGGCGTCAAGACACCATCAGCGCAGACGTTGAAAGCACCTGGCGTGTTGGCCAGGATGGCCGCCGCGAAGGCTTTCCCCACGTCGTCGCTTTGCACCGTTTGCAGGAGCAGCCCAGCAGGCGTAGGCAGGAGCGGAATCAGGCCCGGCCGCAACAGATTGCCTGGCACGAATGGCCCCATAAAGAGGCGGCGCTGCTGAATGGCGGCCCGACGGTGGAAGACGAAGGCAGGGCGTAGACGAGTCACCGTGCATCGCGTGACGCGGGCCTCGAACGCGTCCAGGAGCCGTTCGACATACGCCTTCTCGCGGGCGTATGCAGCGGTCGACGCGCCGTGCGTTGGCCATGTCTCGTCGACTGGCTCTTCGTTCTGGCGCGGCGAGTAGGCCGCCACGGAGGATGAGACGACCAGCGCCTTGACCTGGCAGCGCTCGACGGCGTCCAGCAGACGGGCCGTGCCGACGGCGTTGTTCGCCCAGGTGTCTGACGGGCGATGCGTCGGTTGGAATAGCCACGCCAGGTGTACGACGACGTCCGCGTCGCCGAAGATCGGGTCGAGTTCGTCCGCAGTGACATCAGCCTGGTGCCAGGTGACCCGCGCCTGCGGCTTCGATGATGTGGGTGATGGCAAGCGACGGGCAACGGCTGCGATCTCAGTAACTGCTGCCTCACGGTCAAGCTGTTCAAGCAACGCTGTTCCGATGTTGCCACTGGCTCCTACGACCACAACGCGCATTCTCGCGTCGTACCCACCTCCAGAAGTCGGCAAACCTCGTCGGCAATCCCGGCGACCACTACGGAGCGAGTCCCTCGTTGACCGGTTTGGCGACCGGCGGATGCCATGCGGCAGACTGTCCCGGCAGGGTTGACGCCCTGGGCCTCTAGCTCAATTGGCAGAGCAACGGACTTTTAATCCGTGGGTTGTGGGTTCGAGTCCCACGGGGCCCACAAACCCGCAGGTCAGGGTGGCACGGTGCCCTCTGGGGCGAGCTGAGACGCCCCGCTTTGCCACTCGGCGCCCCTTATCCACCGACCCCTCCTACGCTCACCCAAGAGGGCTGAGCCGCCAGTTCATAGCCCAGGCGGCAATAGCCCCAGGCGGCATGGTGCGTTGAGTGAATCGTTGTGTACACCAGACT
>JACCXO010000052.1 GCA_013696975.1 Nocardioidaceae bacterium
CAACCATCCCGTGCCCTGCACCGAACCGTTGAACGCCATAACGACATCCGCGTCGAAGGACAACAGCGGTTCGAAATCGAGGACGACCAGAGCCGTGAGGACAACGAGCGGCAAGGCCAGCGAGGCAATGACGAGCAGGGGTCGGCGCTCAGACTTCGAATCGATCACGAACCGTCTCTAACTTCCGACCCAACGAGTATTGCGCCCCAACAGGTATGTCGGGCCTCTTGTCATCCGAACGATGTCACGACCCTGAAGCTGAGAATCTAGCTGTAGCGCTTCCGCCGGCCGTGTCTGCCCTGCAGAGTGGCTCGTTAGGCTGAGGGGGTGATCGATCTGCGCATCCTGCGACAAGACCCCGAGAAGGCTCGCGACGCACAACGCCGCCGAGGCGCTGCCCCGGAGCTGATCGACGAGATCCTGTCCGCTGACGAGGCGCGCCGGTCGGCCATCGCCGCCTTCGAGCGATTGCGCGCTGAGCAGAAGTCGCTCGGCAAGCAGGTTGCGCGAGCCACGGGCGACGATAGGGCTGGGTTGCTCGAGCGCACCAAGGTGTTGGCCGTTGAGGTCAAGCAGGCTGACACCTCGCAGGCTGAGGCCGAGACCAGGTTTCAGGACACGATGATGCAACTGCCCAACCTGGCTTCACCGGAGGCGCCGGCGGGAGGCGAGGACGATTACGTCGTGCTCGAGCATGTCGGTGAGCCGCGTGACTTCGCAGCCGAGGGCTTCGAGCCACTCGACCACCTCGAGCTCGGCAAGAGGCTAGGCGCGTTCGACGTCGAGCGGGGCGCGAAGGTGTCAGGGGCCCGGTTCTACTACCTCACCGGAGTCGGCGCGATGCTCGAGCTGGCGTTGGTGCAGATGGCGATGGAGCGGGCCCAAGAGGCCGGCTTCACGCCGATGATCCCGCCGGCCCTGGTCAAGCCGCACGCCATGGCCGGCACGGGCTTCCTTGGCCAGGCCGCCGCAGACGTCTACCACCTGCCCGACGACGACTTCTACCTAGTGGGTACGTCGGAGGTGCCGCTCGCGGCTTACCACAGCGACGAGATCCTCGACACCTCGACGCTGCCACGACGCTACGCGGCGTTCAGCCCCTGCTATCGCAAGGAGGCAGGCTCCTACGGCAAGGACACCCGAGGCATCTTCCGGGTCCACTGGTTCGACAAGGTCGAGCTGTTCACGTACACCACGGTCGAGGATTCGTATGCCGAGCACGAGCGGCTGCTGCAGTGGGAGAAAGAGTGGCTGATCTCGTTGCAACTGCCCTTCCGTGTCATCGACACGGCTGCCGGTGACCTCGGTATGTCGGCCGTCCGCAAGTTCGACTGTGAGGCGTGGATACCAACCCAGGGCAAGTTCCGTGAGCTCACGTCGACGTCCAACTGCACCGAGTTCCAGGCTCGCCGGCTTGGGGTGCGTGGACGTTCCGAGGAGGGCATCAAGCCGCTGGCCACGCTGAACGGCACGGCCTGTGCGATCACGCGCACGATCGTCGCGCTGCTGGAGAACCACCAGCAAGCCGACGGCTCCGTCTCGGTGCCGAAGGTGCTGCAGCCCTACCTGCAAGGGCGCGAAGTCTTGACCCCAATCGCGTGACCCAGCCGTTGACCCCGTCGAGGGGGAACCCATCGAGCCCGTCCCCGCACGTGACCCAGCCCCGCGCAAGATTGGTCAACCACGCAGTTCGAGCAACGCGAGACATCAATCTTTGGGCGGCACCCTCGGAGGAATTGGCGCTTCGCGCGGTCAGAGCGACGCGAGGCACCAATCTTTGAGCGACTCTTTGAGCGACGCCCACATGTGGCGGCCCGGTTTGCTGGCGCTCGACATCGACGGCACGCTGGTCGACGTACACGAGCACGCCACATCTTCGGTTGTGCAGGCGGTGCAGTCGGCTAAGGCGGCGGGAGCACACATTGTGCTGTCGACAGGTCGATCCGTCTTCGGGATCGAGCGGATCATCGAGCTGTTAGAGCTTGACACCGGGCACTGTGTGGCGAGTAACGGAGCCGTGACATTCACTTATCCACCGACCGAAGTGACCTCTGCGGTGACGTTTGACGCCCGGCCGGCAGTGCGGATGATCCTCGAGCACGTGCCGGACGCACTGGTCGCCGTTGAGGTCGTCGGCCGCGGCTATCGCGCCAATGGACTTTTCCCCGAGGGTGAGATCACCGGGGAGATGTGGATGGAGTCTGTCGACGAGCTGATCCGCGAACCGGTGACGCGGGTGATCATCCGGGATCCCCAGTCTTCGGCCGAGGACTTCATGGCGCTGGCGGAGCGGGTCGGCCTGCACGGCACCAACTACTTCGTCGGCTACACAGCCTGGCTCGACCTGGCACCTGAGGGTGTGTCGAAGGCTTCCGCACTCGCTGAGGTGGCGGCTGTGTTGGGGGTGGCGCAAGCCGACGTACTCGCGATCGGTGACGGGCGCAACGACCTCGAGATGCTTGCCTGGGCCGGTCGGGGAGTGGCCATGGGTCAAGCCCCACTGGAGGTGCAGTCGGTGGCTGACGAGGTGACGGGTTCGCTCACCGAAGACGGCGTGGCGCTCGAGATCGGTCGCTGGTTCGACATCTGAACTCACGTGCCTGTGACGGGGTCAGCGTTGAGGCACGGAGACGGTGAAGACGGGTTCGGAGGTCGGCCTGTCGCGGCCTCCGGCGGGCTCGATGGTCACGGCGACACTCTTGGCATCGAAGGCCGCGTCGGGCAGTTCGAGCACCGAGCTCGAGTCCGCAGCGGAGAAGAGACCCGCGGGAACCGGGTCGCCCTTGATCGTCCACGCCTGGTAGACCTTGTCAGCTGGCAGGTCCGGAAGGTCTGACGCGACCAAGATTGCCTTGCCTTTACTGCGTGACATCACCACCGCCCCGGATCCGCCTTCTGTGAAGCGGCCCGAGACGGCCCGGACATCCTCGGCGCTCAGGAGCTCGGTGAACTCTTGGTTCTGTCGAACGACCTGCTCGTTCGCGGCGGTGAGATCGTTGGCTCGGTCTCGGCTCTGCAGAGCCCATCCGCCGAAGCCGATGGCTGCGAGGACCGCGGCGGCGATCAACAGGGAGGACCAGCGGCGCGACGGCTGGTCAGGACGCTCCGGTGTGGCCTCCTGAACCCGAACTTCCGTCGAGGCGGGCACGGCGGCAAGGTGGCGGCTATCAGTCGTCGCGCCCTGGGCAGTGGCTGACTCCTGTGGGGTGGCGGAAATCGCCGCCAGGATGCCGTCGCGAAGGGAGGGTGGGGGGTCGGTGGCGACGACTTGAGAGAGGCGGGCAGTGACACTGCGCAACTCGGCCAGCTCTGCGCTGCACGCCGCGCAGTTGGGCAGGTGGGCTTCGAATTGGTGCGCCTCTTCAGGGGCGACGGCCCAGACGACATACGCGTCAATCCAGGAATGGATGTCACTCACGGGGCCACCTCCTCCAGGTGCTGTCGTAGTCGTTTCATGGCGTCTCGGATCCGTGTCTTCACGGTTCCGAGCGGTATCTCGAGGAACTCTGCGACCTCGCGATGACTGCGGCCTTCGAAGTAGGCCAATCGGACTGCGGTGCGTTGTGCCTCGGGCAGTCGATTGAGGGCCGCTCGGACGCGTTGACCCTCGTCCGCGGCGACCACCAAGTCGGACGTGTCTGTCGCAAGCGAGTCGACGCCGACTTCGAAGTGCCGCTGGTCGCGTTGCACACTGCGTTCGCTGGACCTGACGCGATCGACGGCTCTGCGATGGGCGATCGTGTTGAGCCAGGCGGCCGGAGACCCTTGACGGGAATCGAACCGGCTGGCCAGACGCCACGCTTCGACGTAGACCTCCTGGGTTACTTCCTCGGCCTGGGCCCGGTCCCTGAGAACGCTGAGCACGATGCCGAAGACGCTGCGAGCTGTCGCGTCGTAGAACGTCGCAAACGCCTCTTGGTCTCCCTCAGATACCCGTGTCAGCAACTCCGGCAGGGAGGAGCCTTCGGTGGGAGAGTGCATGTGCCCCACTCTGCCATGTACGCCCCAAGTCGAAACCGACCGGAGCGTGACTCCCCGAGGCTGCGGGAGCAGGAGAGTCATGGCCATGGTCTTTAGCCGTTAGCCGGTCCCGCCCTTCACGGCGTCGAGGGTCGAGTCGATGACCCGACCCCCGACGACCGTGATGGGTGTGACTGCGCCACCAACGACGACCGAGACGACCATCGAAGCGCCGACCCCGGCGGCAGCGGAAAGGAGGCCGGCTGCTGCACCGAGAAGGTAGCGGCTGATCCTGGCGGGCATCACATGAGTGATTCGCCGCCACCTACTGATCGGATTGGATCAGCGGCCAACTTTTTCTGGCCAGATCTTCGGGAGAGCGCTGCCGGGTGTCTGCGCTGCTACAGGTACATGCCGTTGGTGCGGTTGACACCGTCGGGGCCCTCCGGACCGCTACCTGGTTGAACTTGCCCTTCAGGGCCGGGCATCGAACCGGGCGGCAATGCTCTGCGCATCTGTTCGAGCTGTGCCCTGGCGGCCATTTGTTGAGCGTAGATGGTGGTTTGGATCCCGTGGAAGAGCCCCTCCAGCCAGCCGACCAGCTGCGCCTGCGCGATGCGCAGCTCTGACTCGCTGGGCGTCTCCTCGGCGAAGGGCAGACTGAGTCGTTCGAGTTCGTCGACCAATTGGGGAGCGAGGCCCTGCTCGAGTTCCTTGATCGAGGCTTGGTGGATCTCCCGTAGGCGAACCCTGCTCGCCTCGTCCAGAGGAGCCGACTTCACCTCTTCGAGCAGCTGCCGGATCATGCTGCCGATGCGCATGACCTTGTCCGGCTGCTCGACTAGATCCGCGACCGAGCGAACACCGTCTCCGTCTTCGTCCTCGCCCCCGGCGACGCCCATCTGGTTCGGTCCCACTACGACAACGCGGGGAAGGTCTTCTTGTTGCTGCTCGGCTTCGGATTGCTCGCTCGTCATGCGTGCAGCCTACGTGGTGAGCAGCACCTTGCCGATGTGGTTGCTGGACTCGACCAGCTCGTGCGCCGACCGGACGTCGTCGAGGGTGTATGACGCGTGGACGATCGGCCGTACCCGTCCGTCAGCGATGAGGGGCCAGACGTTGGCCTCCACGCTGGCCATGATGGCGGCTTTTCCGGTCGCTGGCCGTGAACGCAGCCCGGTCGCGATCACCGCGCCTCGCTTGCCCAACAGCTTGCGCAGGTCGAGTTCGCCCTTGGCGCCGCCTTGCAGCCCAATGACCACGAGGCGTCCTTCGGTGGCGAGGGCGTCGATGTTGCGGCCGAGGTAGGAGGCGCCCATGTTGTCGAGGATCACGTCCGCACCCGACCTGCTCAGCCGCCATACCTCGTCGACGAAGTCCTGCTCGCGGTAGTTGATCGCCAGCTCGGCTCCCAGCTCGCGGCAGGTCTCGGCTTTCTCCTCCGAACCGACGGTGCAGGCGACCCGGGCACCGAGAGCCGCGGCGAGCTGGATCGCCATCGTGCCGATGCCGCCTCCGCCTCCGTGCACAAGGAAGACCTCGCCGGGCTGAAGGGCGGCGACCATGAAGACGTTGGACCACACGGTGGCGGCAACCTCAGGCAGGGCTGTGGACTCGATGAGGCTGATGCCTGGGGGCACAGGCAGTACCTGTCCAGCGGGCACCGCGACCTTGTCGGCATATCCACCGCTGGCCAACAATGCGCACACCTCGTCGCCGACCTGCCAACGGGTGACGCTGTCGCCCACGGCCGAGACGGTGCCGGAGCATTCCAGGCCGAGTATGTCGGATTCGCCCGGCGGCGGGGGATAGCGCCCTTCACGTTGCATCAGGTCGGCCCGGTTGACCGCCGACGCGGCGACGTCGATGACGACCTCACCGTCTCTGGGCTCGGGCTCAGGCGTATCCCGCACCTCGAGAACCTCCGGGCCTCCGCCTTCACGACACAGCACAGCACGCATGCATGTCACCGTAGCGACATCGGCTGTTCGTCGACCGCTGGCCGCAAGCACCGAAAGCTTCGCGAGTTGTGACGAAATTGCAGTCGATCTGGGCTCGCAGCAGCAACTTCGTCACAACTCAAGAACACTCTCGCCGGAAGCGTTCGGGTGAGGGGCCGTTCCATACATGCAGTGGTGGGGTCGGCGCGCTAGTTCTCTACGTACGTCTCTGTCAGTTCGGTGGCAATGCGCATGCACTCAGCGAGGTCGGCCGCTGAGCCACCGCGCGCGGCAGCGGCGTAGCCCACCAGGAAGGTGGTCAGCGGCGCGGCAGGGCGCTCGACCTGGTGAGCCGCATCCCGAGCCAGGTCGAGCACGGCGACGATATCGACGTCGGTATCGAGCCCGAGCGCTTCGGACAGGTCGCGGGTCCAGCGGGAGAGGCTCATCATTGCTCCAGGGCGTTGCGGGTCAAGAGCTCTCGGCAGCGCTCCACGTCACTCCAGGTGTCGCAGTCCAGGGTCGTGCGCGCGTCAGCGGGTAGCTCCGAGATTGTGAGGTGACTAAGCAGCTGACGCATCGAGGCGTTCGCTGGCGTGCCTAGCTTTGTGAGTGCTCCACGCAGCGCGGCTGTTCGGTAGGCGGCCGCCAACGGTTGCGGGTGCCCGCCATCGTCTACCAGGTTCACCCCGTCGGGTGGGGCGCGCTCGTCCGGCATGCCTACCCCTGCTGACCGGGTCGCCCCTGTCGCCTCGTCAGAGGCTTCGACTAGTCGTGCAACCAGGCGGTCGACGACGGAAGCGGTCATGAGTGGCATATCGCAAGCGAGTATGACGACGAAGCGCGACTCGACGTACACCATGCCTGCGGCGATCCCCGCGACCGGTCCCCCTCCGGGTGGATCCTCGGACGCGACTCGGATGCCGGGCGGGAGAGGGCTAGCAGGCCGGCCGACAACCACGATCCGCTCGGCGCCCGCGACAGCAGAGAGCGCGCGGTCGAGCAAGGTGTTGCTGCCGACCACGAGGGACGCCTTGTCGACCCCACCGAGGCGTCTCCCCTGTCCCCCGGCCAGGATCAGAGCATCGTAGGTCTGCATGTCTCGAGTCTCGCAACGCTCGCCATTCAAGGACGCAGCGGGTTGAGTCTGGGCGGCAAGGATTGGGGTATGGCGTTGCCCGGGCCGCGTCAGGGACCAATCTTGCTGGGCGGCTTGAGCCCGCGGAGTTGACCTAACAGGCGACAAGAGCGGGCACTGGCAGACTGGGCGGGTGCTCTTCTCCGCGATCCAGTTCGCTGCCGTTACCGACGTGGCGGCCAATCTAGCCACGATCGACCACCTTGTCTCCAGAGCCGCCGCCGAAGGCGTCGAGGTGGCCGTGCTGCCCGAGGGGTCCATGCACGACTTCGGGCCTCCTGACCTGCCGCTCGGACCGGTTGCGCAGGCACTCGACGGCGAGTTCGTCAGCTCTCTGGGGCACCTGGCGGCCCGCCACGGCATCACCATCGTGGCCGGCATGTTCGAGCGTTCCGACGATCCTGACCGGCCCTTCAACACGCTCGTGGTGCTGGACCAGACAGGCGAGTTGGCTTCGTCATACCGCAAAGCGCACCTGTATGACTCGTTCGGCTATCGGGAATCCGACCGGCTGCTGAGCGGGTCCACGACTCCGGTCACTGTTTCGATCGGGAAGCTGACAGTTGGGTTGATGACGTGCTATGACCTGCGCTTCCCCGAGTTCTCGCGCGCCCTCGTCGACGAGGGCAGCGATGTCTTGGTGGTGCCGGCCGCCTGGGTGCGCGGGCCTCTCAAAGAGGCGCACTGGGCCATCCTGCTGCAGGCTCGGGCGATCGAGAACACGGTGTATGTCGTCGGCGCAGGCCAGAACGGTGAGCACTATACCGGCTGCAGCATGATCGTCGACCCGATGGGTGTCATGGTTGCCGCGCTCGGCGATGAGCAGGGCTTGGCTAGCGCAGCCGTCGTTCCGCAACGTATTGCCGAAGTCCGGGAGCGAAACCCCTCACTCGCCAATCGCCGCCTCGGCCGCGAGATCTCTCACTCCGACAGCGCACGTCTCTGAACCACGTCTCTGAACGTAGTGAGCACATCTGACTCGCCTGACACCCGCTGATTAGTGCGGGGCATCCGCGCCGTGGGCCGCGACAGCGTTTTTGGTCGCCGATGCCTCCGGTGGGAGACTTTCTTCGGCGCGTCCCACCAGGCTCGCCATGGAGGGGTGCCGGAGCGGCCTATCGGAACCGCCTTGAAAGCGGTCGCTGGCAGTGATGTCAGCCGCGGGTTCAAATCCCGCCTCCTCCGCCGACGGGCCGGTTTTCATCGATGAATCCAGACGCGAAGGCGGTATCTGTGACTGCGCATGACCCGGTGACCGGGGGCTCGGCCAGTGGCTGAGGACATGCCCGACTCCACCGCTTCGGATGGGGTGGAAGGCCAGGCCTTGTCGACATACCGGCTTGCTCGCGCGCACGTCATCCGTGCCGTGGGGGCGCTGAGCCTCGTTCTCGGTGTGTTGTGGCTGCTGGTCGCCCTGCTCGACACGTCGGTGCCGACCCGCCTGACCTTGTCCGTGGTCACGGTGGTGATCGCTGCCGTGTGCGCGCTACTCCTGCTGCGGCCTCCCGCCGTGTTGCGACTGACTCGTGGCGGCTATGGCATCGCGCTGGTGCGCGGAGCTGGCGTCAAAGAGGCTGAGTGGGTCGACGTCGCGTCGGTCGCGACCGCACCCGTTGGTGGAGCTGTTGCCCTGGTGCTCACGCTCAACGACGGTCAGACGTCGACCCTGCCGCTCTCGTTGCTGGGCGCCCAGCAGGTCGAGGCCCAGCGAGACGTGCGGAGGCGGCTCAACAGCGCTCATGGCTATCGCCGCCTCACCCAGCCCTGAGGGCTTTGAGCGGCGATTGGAGTCGATCGGCGCTGGACGGGTACCCTGTGGCGTCGCCCTGAGGCGGCGTGGAGGTGTCGCATAGTGGCCTAGTGCGCCCGCCTGCTAAGCGGGTTGAGGTTAATCCCTCTCGCGGGTTCAAATCCCGCTACCTCCGCCACCAGATCGCCGTAGCCCTCGCCCTCCACGGGCAAGGGGGCTGCGTGCTCCCCGGCCGCAGCCCACTACCGCGTCCGGCCAGACCAGTCAGCGGGTGTCGGGCAATCTGGAGAAGGGGGCCACGACCAGCTTGCCGGTCACCTCGATAGTGACGGGCTGCAGGCCGACCGCCTTGCCGGCTCGGTAGGTGATGAGGGTGACCTGGGCGTCTCGCCGCAGCTTGGTGCCCAGCGCCACGGCGTAGGCGGCACCTCCCGTCGTACCGTTCGTGTAGGTCATCCCGATCTCACCGTTGTCACCTGACACAGCGTCCGGGCCGACCTGCCGGTGTAGGTGTCCAGACAAGACCAAGTCGACGCAGCCGCGGTCGAGCGCACCCTTGCCGAGGTTGGGATCGTGCACGATCAACGTGCTCACGCGTTCGCCGGCCTCATCAGCTTCGCAGGCAGTGTCGGCGAGTTGGGCTGCCTGGTCGTCAAAGCTGATTCCGACCGCCGTGCGCCAGCTGCCAAGGCCGCTGCTGCGGGGGTCGGCGACGCCAAGAAGCCAGATGCCGTCTGAGGTTTCCACGGGCTCCCCCGTGAGGACGGTGAAACCTGCGTCGTCGAAGTACTTAGGCACGAACTCGCCGTTGTCGTGGTTGCCCGGCACCACGTACGCCTCGTCGTACTCACCGAACTCGGTGACGAGCGAGTCGAGGCTGAACGCCTCCCACGGCTCCCCGGTTGACGTGTCGTCGCCCGCATCGAACAACACGCTGGCCCCGCCTGCGTCGGCGATGGCATGCACCACCGGGTCCATACCCACGTTGTCGTGGCGGTCGCTCACCAGCAGGGCAACCGTTTCATCAGCTTCGGGTTGTCGCAGCGCCCCCTCGAGGCGAGGGGCATGATCGGCGATGTTTCGATAGAACTCGGTCGAGATCTGATAACTGTTGAAGGCGCTCTCAATGAGTCGCCGGGTTCCGGATGTGACGAGGCCGCTTTGAATCTCGAGCGCGATGATCTGCTCGGGGATGCGGCCGGTGGGCACCATCGTCGCGATCGGCTGCCAGGCATCCTCGACAACGGGGTCGATGTCGCGGCGCGCGTCCCAAAGAGTCTGGGCAGCCATCATGAGCGCCACGACCGCCGCCAGGCTGGCGACGATGAGTGTTGCCCGGTGCCCGGTTAGTGCCGCCGCCAGCTCGGTGCGGCGTCTCGACCCGATCACCCTCCAGGTCACTGGGGCGAGCAAACCGATCAGTGCCCCCTCGAGCAGACTCGCCCAAAGCATGGACTGCATGAGCTCGATGACCTTGGCGATTTCGCCGTCCGGGTTGCTGCCGATCAGCGCGTAGCGCTGCAGCAGCACCTCATAGCTGCCGACATTGGTCTTGCCGAGTGTGAGGTCGACCCCGAGCGGAGAGCCGGTGGGGTAGCGGACGTTCGGCAGGTAGGCGCCGAGGTCGATGGTGGCGAAACCGTCGAGGCTGGGCGAGACGGTCGCGTCGTGACCCGCGATGATGCTGTCCCGCTCGGCCGTCAGAAAGGCGTTGTAGGCCACGGGGACAGCGACGACGAGCCAACCTGCGAAGTACGCGAGTATGACGAGCGAGCGTCTCGGCCAGTTCCGCTCTTGTGCAGGTGCCGCCTCGTCTTGCCGAGTACTGCCCGCTGCCTGCCCCTCCTCTTCAGCCATGGCCCATTATGGGCAGGAACCGAGCCTTAAGAGACCAAAACGTCGCTCAGCCCAGGCGCTCTTTCAAGCCGTCGAGCTCTGTCCAAAGCACAGTGGGGAGCTTGTCGCCGAACTTGTCGAACCATTCAGTGATCTGCGGGATCTCGTCGCGCCATTCCTCGGGGCGCACCTCGAGAGCCGCTGCGATCTCCTGACGGGTGACGTCGAGCCCCTCGAGGTCGAGTGAATCGACGGTCGGGACGTAGCCGATCGGCGTCTCCACCGCGTCAGCGGTGCCTTCGATGCGCTCGACGACCCACTTGAGTACGCGGCTGTTCTCACCGAAACCTGGCCACAGGAAGCCACCGTCGGAGTCGCGGCGGAACCAGTTGACGTAGAAGATGCGCGGCAGCTTGGCGGCGTCATGCTCCTTGCCTACGGTGATCCAGTGGTTGAAGTAGTCGGCGGCGTTGTAGCCGATGAAGGGCAGCATCGCCATCGGGTCGCGTCGCACGACGCCGACTGCCCCGGTCGCTGCCGCTGTGGTCTCAGACGACAAGGTCGCACCCATGAAGGTGCCGTG
>JACCXO010000012.1 GCA_013696975.1 Nocardioidaceae bacterium
CTTGCGTCGGGTGCCGCACGAAGGGGCAGCACCTGACGGTGACGACATGGCCGATCGGGTCGTACGACGCGTGGACAGCGAGCGCCAGATGGCCGCCGTCCTCGCAGCCATCGCCGCGCTTCCCCAACGAGAGCGCGACGTGTTCGAGCTCGTCGTCTGGGCCGGCGAGAGCTATGAGAGGACCGCCGCAGCGCTTGACGTTCCGATCGGCACGGTCCGCTCCCGGCTCTCACGTGCTCGACGACGGTTGTACCTGGCGGTCGACGACCCCGCCTCGTGACCGGACCGGCCCTCTCCTGACGACCACCGACTTAGACGCAAAGGATCCGCCATGTCTGACCGCAATGACCTCACTCCACCGCCCGACGAGCGGTTCCCCGACGACCACAAGCGAGCCATCCGGGCGCAGTTGCTGGCATTGGCTGACTCCCGGCCCACAACTCCTGGTCGACGCTGGCTCGCCCCCGGACTAGCCGCCGCCGCGGTTCTCACCATCGTCGGGGTAGGCGCGTTCGCCGCCAACCGCTACGACAACTCGATGGCGCCCGGCTCAACAGAAACCCTGGCCCCGGCCGGGGGGGTAACCACTCCGCTGACCGCGGGCCCGTCGGATGATCCGAGTGCGCCAGGAGACCCATCGCCCACGGACCCGTCGGACGATCCGAGTGCGCCAAGAGACCCACCGCCCACGGACCCGTCAGACGAGTCGACGGCTGGTGCGTGCAAGGACGAGGTCAGACTGCTCCACGAGCCGACGCTGCGAGGTGCCAGCGTCACCGCGGAGCGCGGCTACGGGTCCGGGACGACGTATCTCTACGAGACCAAGTCGGCCTGGGTCGTGTGCGACGACCTGTCCGCCTCCGACGGCGGAAGCCCGACACTGTTCTCACCCCACGACAAGTCGCAGTCTTACCAGCCCGACACCTCGACGCTGGCGATCAGCGAGAACGTCATCACCAAGCCGGACGGCACCTGGGCCTCCGCCCAGTATGTCGCGGCCGGCCGCGACTTCGACGGAGTCCAAGCCATCTCCTACGCCTTCCCCGACGGCCACACCGAAGACGCCGTCGTCGGTCGAAACGGGTTGTGGTCTATGACCTACCTGGCTACCGACGGGCCGCTCTTCAACCCGAGAACGAACGCGCTCGACCTCGAGCCGATCGAGGTGACTGTCGACTACACCAGCGGAGACGACCGAACGTTCACGCTGGAGTGGGCCCTGGACACCTGCGCCCAGATCAGCCACGGCTGCTGACAGCCCTACCCCGGCATCCCGACGGGGCTGCTTCGCCGAGTTCAGTCGATCCGCTCATACGCGAGGATGTAGATAAGCCCGGAGCCGTCATCGCGCTTCGTGCGGATGCTCATCTCGGCCGAGTCCTGGTCGGGTCTGGCGAACGTTCCTCCCTCTGACCATCCCCCTACGCTGCTCACGTTGGCGCCCTCAGCATTCTGGAACGTCCGATATGGGCCGGCAACCTTGGCGACACCGAAAGCAAGGAAGAGTGGATGTTCGGCCGGAGGCAGGGGAACCCGCATCTCACCTCGCCCGCCCTTGAACTCTGAGAAGCTGTTCCCTGCGAGGCGGTAAGTGTGCCCATCCACAACCCGCTCCCTTTTGTACCAGAGTCCGTGGTCTTCAAATCGTGCACCAGTGTTCTCGTAAACGGCTAACCCGATCTGGGCATCGCGCAACTCTTCGATCTTCTCGGCCGCGGGCTTCAGCCGAAGAGAGAAGACACTGGGTTCACCGGCCACGACGCCGAGCTCCTCCCAGGCACGCTGGTTGGCTGTCGGGCTCGAGCCGAAGCTTCCCTCAGCTTGGAAGGGACCGCCAGTCGATTCTTGGCAGCCCGACGAGCCGAGAGTATTGCCGTTCACCGAGACGCTCGTCCAGATACGGTTCACCCGCTCGGGAAGGCTTGCCGAGCAGATGTTTACCCACGACAGGTCAGTCGTGGAGGGCGTCGCGGTGAAGGAAACAGAACGCTGGCCAGGTCTACCTACCGCCTCGACCAACAATCCGTCGCCAGCTGGCTCGGTATAGAACGAGATGCCGTTGTCCGTGACGGTCGGCAGGTCTGTCTGGAGGACATCCTCGTCTGTCTGGACGATGTCCTCGTCGCGCTTACCGTCAGCCCTCTTGTCGGTGTCACTGTTCGTCGTGTTGCTGACCGGACCTGCGGGCGAGTTGTTCGCATCATTCACGAGCTGCGGCCCGACCATGCTCAATGCCACGGCGGCAACAGAGACGACGGCTCCCCCGCTCAGCAACTTGTTGCGTCTCTCGGCGGCCGCCTTCGAGTCGATGCCGTCGAGCCGAGCCTGCGCACGCGTGTGCTCAACCTCATCGGCCATGTTCGTCAGGGTTTGCTTGAGCTCGTCGATGTTCATCGGGGGTCCCCCTGTGCTGGGCGGGATGGGTGGTCTGAGTTGGCTGGGGTCACCGCTTCGCTCTCGGCGAGCGTCGGGTCGATGCGGAGCTTGGCGAGCGCTTTGCTGGTCTGGCTCTTCACCGTCCCGATGCTGCAGTCGAGCAACCTCGCCGTCTCGGCCTCCGTCTGGTCCTCGAAATAACGAAGGACGATGACGGCTCGCTGCCTCTTGGGCAGCCGGGCCAAGGCGTTACGGATCTCGTGCGTGGAGCCGGTGTCCGCGTCGTGGTGCCCTCGTTCCGGCAACACCTCAGTCGGGGCCTCACCGTTCCACTTGCGACGCCACCAGGTTGAGTACGTATTGACCATCACTCGGCGTACGTAGGCTTCAGGGCTGGTCTCGATGCGCGACCACGACGGCCAGGACTTGGCCAGCGAAGTCTGCAGCAGGTCCTCCGCGAGGTGGTTGTCCTGCGTCAGCAGGTAGGCCAGCCGAAGCAACGGCTTGGAGCGCAAGGCAACGAATGCCTCGAACGACTCACGACCTGCATGCGCCTGTTTTTCAGTCATGGCGACTTGACCCTCCCCCCTCGCACTCAGCATGTGGTCATCGGTGTACTCGCCGATCGACCCTCCCTGGTCAATCTTCACGTCTGCTCCTGGTGGCGCGTCGAGTTTCTCTCGACCTGTATGTCGGTTAGACCGCCCAGCCGTTGCAGACGGTTGCCTCGGAACCTTGCGAGCGGGCCGAACGTCAGTGACCGGACCTCGAAGCGCGCATGCCGCGTAAATCCTTTGCGCATCCACTACGCGGCCTGAGATCGTCGTCGTACGTCGGCTCGCTCGTCGAGCCCCGAGCGCAAAAAGGAGGCGTCAGATGACCACCCGTGTCCCGGGCATGTCCCGTCGACCCTCCACCCCGAGGTTGCGCACCTGATTGATGTGGTGCGCGCGCCTCGCAATTCTTCGCTCGAGGAGCACCCCACACCATGAGTTCCCCCAAGAATCCGCTGGACTTCGACTACTACGCCCCTGACGACCTCCGAGACGACCAACGCTGGTCGACCTGGTCAGCCGTGGAGAAGGGCGCCCACGGGCCCGAGCCTCGCCCCGACTGGGTCATCACCGAGGACGGCGCCGTCGACACCGAGTTCGGCGTCCTCAAAACAGGCAAAGAGGCGGACGTGTTCTTGCTCGAGAGAGCCGTTCCTGGCTCACCTGAGCGGGCTAGCACGTTGGCCGCCAAGCGGTATCGCAGCAGTGAGCATCGCCAGTTCCACCGCGACGCCGGCTACGTCGAGGGCCGGCGGGTCCGACGCAGCAGAGACGCGCGCGCCTTGGCCAAGGGCACCAGCTATGGCCGCCAGGTCGCCTCGGGAGAATGGGCCCGGCAGGAGTTCTCAGCCCTGGCCACCCTGTGGTCGGCCGGTGTGCCTGTCCCCTACCCAGTGCAGGTCGACGGCACGGAGATCCTGATGGAGTTCATCGACGTCGATGGTGCGGCCGCTCCGCGGCTGGCGCAGGTCCGACCCCCGCATGACGTCGTGGCGGGCTACTTCGCACAGCTTCGCGAAGCGATGGCTGTGCTGACGCGACATGGTTGGGCGCACGGCGACCTGTCGCCATACAACATCTTGGTTCAAGGTGACCAGCTGGTGATCATCGATCTGCCCCAAGTGCTCGACATCGTGGGCAACCCACACGGCGTCGACTTCTTGCTGCGCGACTGCCGTAACGTGTGTTCATGGTTCGTCTCCCGGGGTCTCGACGTTGATGCCGATGAGCTGCTCGCCGAGCTATTGGCCCAAGCTTGGTGACCAGGAGCTCGACTGCCCCAACGGACCCGCCACGCTGCGGATTTCGTTGCCCTAAGGGATCGCAACGGCTCAAGTAGCCGAAGAATGGGCCGCGATGCGCCGGATTCGCTTGCCAGCCGCGCTGTCACTGCGGCAGACTGACCCCATGACGATCGACCAGTCGCTGGACCTCGACTACTCCGCGCTGCAGCAGTCCGCACGCGACCATCTCTGGATGCATTTCAGCCGGATGTCGTCCTACGACAACGCCGACGTGCCCATCATCGTGCGGGGCGAAGGTGCCTACATCTATGACGCGAAGGGCAAGCGCTACCTCGACGGGTTGGCGGGTCTGTTCGTCAGCCAGGTCGGACACGGACGCAAGGAGCTCGCGGAGGCCGCCGCCAAGCAGTCCGAGAAGCTTGCGTTCATGCCGTTGTGGTCCTACGCCCACCCCAACGCCATCGAGCTGGCCCAGCGGGTCGCGAGCTACGCGCCCGGTGACCTCAACCGGGTGTTCTTCACCTCCGGTGGCGGTGAAGCGGTCGAGACGGCGTGGAAGCTCGCCAAGCAGTACTTCAAGCTGACGGGCAAGCCCGGCAAGCACAAGGTCATCTCGCGCGCGATCGCGTACCACGGCACCACACAGGGCGCGTTGTCCATCACCGGCCTCCCCAGCCTCAAGGCCCCGTTCGAGCCGCTCGTGCCCAGCACCTTCCGGGTGCCGAACACCAACATCTACCGCGCCGCGATGCACGGCAACGACCCGGAGAAGTTCGGTCGCTGGGCCGCCGACGAGATCGCCGTCGCCATCGAGCATGAAGGCGCCGACACCGTCGCGGCGGTCTTCCTCGAACCGGTGCAGAACGCCGGCGGCTGCTTCCCGCCGCCACCCGGCTACTTCCAGCGGGTCCGCGAGATCTGCGATCAGTACGACGCCCTGCTCGTCAGCGACGAGGTCATCTGCGCCTTCGGGCGCCTCGGCCACATGTTCGCCGCCGAGCGTTACGGCTACGTGCCGGACATGATCACCTGCGCCAAGGGCATCACGTCCGGCTATGCCCCACTGGGCGCCATGATCGCCACCGACCGTCTCTTCGAGCCGTTCTCCAAGGGCGACACCAGTTTCGTGCACGGCTACACGTTCGGGGGCCACCCGGTCTCCACCGCTGTCGCGATGGCGAACCTCGACATCTTCGAGCGTGAAGGCCTCAACCAGCATGTGCTCGACACCGAAGACGCGTTCCGAGCCACCCTCGAGAAGCTCAAGGACCTGCCCATCGTCGGCGATGTCCGAGGCGACGGCTACTTCTACGGGATCGAACTCGTCAAGGACCGCGACACCAAGGAGACCTTCACCGACGCCGAGGCTGAGATCCTGCTCCGCGGCTTCTTGTCGAAGGCGCTGTACGAGGCGGGCCTCTACTGCCGGGCCGATGATCGCGGCGACCCCGTGATCCAGCTGTCGCCACCCCTGATCTGCGACCAGGAGCACTTCGACGAGATGGAGCAGATCCTGCGCTCGGTGTTGACCGACGCCGGCACCAAGGTGTGAGGCTGACTGCAAAGGTTGGGAGCTCGTTTGGAAGTTCGCGGTCACATGCTGGCGTGGAGTTTCCAAACGGGCTCGAGTTCCGCGCCGGCTTCCTCAACCGCGCAGAGCGCGCCGAGTGGGGCGTAGCGTTGCCTCATGCCGGCTCGAGACCCTGCCCCACGAGGCGAGGCCGCAGGCGACGTCCTCGTGGTCCTGCTGCGCGGGGTCAATGTTGGCGGCAAGCACAAACTCCCGATGGCGTTGCTGCGCGAGACCTGCGAGTCCCTGGGCTGCGCCGACGTGGCGACATACATCCAAAGCGGCAACGTGGTTCTTCGCAGCATCTTGGCCCCGGCAAGGCTTACTGCTCAACTCGAGGCCGCTCTTGGCAGCGCGGTCGGCTTTACTCCTCGCGTGGTGACCCGCTCGGCGGACGACATCGCCGGAACGCTCGCCGCTAACCCCTATCCCGATGCGGACGGGAGCAAGCTCCTTATCGGCTTCATGACGAAGCGCCCCGCCCGAGCAGCGGTCGCCAGACTGGCCGACGTCGACGTCTCGCCGGAGGCTTTCACGATCATCGGCTCGGAGATCTACCTGCACTACGTCGATGGCGTCGGTACGTCGAAGAGACTGGCCAAGCTCCCGCTCCACAAACTCGGTGTCGAGGTCACCGCTCGAAACCTGCGGACCATCAACAAGTTGCTCGAGATGGCACGGTCACTGTAAGGCGTCATGTTGCTCGCGCGGAGCCAGTCCGACGACGAGCAGCCCGATAGCGAGGCCCAGCATCAGCGCGAACGTGGAGCCGGTGCCATCCAGCCAGTTCGTCGACCTTCCGAACTGGAGAAGCTGAAGAATGGCCGCCACGGCGTACCCCGCCCCGGCGAACACCACGAGCGCACGCTTTGCCAGCACACCTCCGATGACGGCGCAGGCGCCGAAAACCACGAGCACGACAAGACCGGCGCCTTGGACCGACACGAAGTTGTTGTTCGAGCTTGTGCTCAGGGCGAATATCGGGCTCACGACACCGACGACGCCGAGGACCAGCGCTGAGCGGTCGAAGGGGTGGGAGCTCATGAGAGCCTCAGTAACACCGGCGCGAGACGGCCATCGGATCGCCGCCAGGCTGGCCTCAACACGCCGTCGAGCCCGTAGCTGCG
>JACCXO010000056.1 GCA_013696975.1 Nocardioidaceae bacterium
GGAGGGACCTGTCCGATACCGGCCGCCGGCTGACCGTTGACCATGGCATTGGAGTAGAAGCCGGTCTCCTCGGAGTCGTCGTCAGTGAACTCCCACCCGAAGAGCTCGCTGTAGAAGCGCTGTGCCACGAGACGGTCGGGCACCATGAGATCTGCCCACGCGGGAGTCCCGGCGGGCCAAGATCCTGTTCTTATCGTCATGCCAGCAGTCTGCACGCTGGCGCCGACAGTCGCCAGACCAGCCGCGTAGTGTTCACTTCCAGTTTATGGTTGGGCCAGTGACGCGAGGGGCTCGGCGGTTGCTGACCGACATCCGACCTCTACGGGCGTCGGCCGACTATCGGCGGCTGTGGCTCGGCAGCACCGTCTCCCAGCTCGGACAGCAGATGACGGCTGTGACGATCGCGATCCAGGTGTTCGCCATCAGTCGTTCCACGTTCGCGGTCGGCCTGGTGGGGCTTTTCGCACTGGTGCCGCTGGTGACGTTCGGTCTCTATGGTGGGGCCTTCGCCGACGCAATGGACCGGCGCAAGCTCGCCCTCGTCGCCTCGTGCGGTCTCTGGGCGTCGTCTCTGCTGCTGGTCGCCCACGCCGCTCTCGGGCGGGAGTCTGTGTGGTTCCTCTACGCCGTGGTGGCGCTGCAAGGAGGCTTTTTCGCCGTCAACAGCCCGACCCGGAGCGCCATCATCCCGCGACTGCTCGGCAAGGACCTGTTGCCGGCCGCAAATGCTCTCAACATGGCGTCCTTCAACCTCGGTTTCACGGTTGGTCCCTTGCTGGGGGCGCTGGCCATCGGTGCAGGTGGCTACACGTTCGCCTATGCGATCGACGCGGTCACCTTCACCGCGGCCCTGTACTCGGTGTACCGCTTGCCGGCGATGCCGCCGCAGGCGCCGACGGGTGACGAGCTGCAGCGCCCGGGGCTGCGGTCAGTGGTCGAAGGGCTGCGCTTCCTGAAGGGCGCCCGCAACCTGTCGATGACCTTCCTCCTCGACATCTGCGCCATGGTCCTGGCGCAGCCTCGTGCCTTGTTCCCGGCAGTGGCGGGCGAGTTCTTCGGCGGGGGCGTCCGCACCGTCGGGTTGCTGCAGGCGGCGCCGGCCATCGGTGCGCTGGTCGCGTTCACCTTCTCCGGGTGGGTGGGCAAGATCCGTCGTCAGGGCCTGGCGATCGCGCTGTGTGTCATCACGTATGGCGCTGCTGTGACAGCGTTCGGCTTCGCCCGGGCTCTCTGGCTCGGCGTGTTGTTCCTGGCGCTCAGCGGGGCCGCTGACATGGTCAGCTCGGCATACCGCTCCACGATCTTGCAAGTCGCAGCGCCGGACCATCTCCGTGGACGACTGCAGGGCGTGTTCATCGTGGTCGTCGCAGGCGGACCTCGGCTCGGTGACTTCGTAGCCGGCTCGACCGCTGCCCTGCTGACACCGACGATCGCATTGGCTGGGGGCGGGATCGCCTGCATGGTAGGCGTGCTGCTCTTCAGCGCGTGGCAGCGGCGCTTCCTGAGGTATGACGCGGAGGACCCGCAGCCATGACGCGCAAAAAAAACCGCTGCCCTGACGCCAGTTGGAGTATCACGGCCCCTGCATGGCAGAATGTGGGCCGACTCCGAGTCGAACCGCGCCCTCTCACCCGGCACAGCTCGGATCCCGTGTGATCCACTCCCTTGGCCCCACCAGGGAGAGCGTTCACCACCCACCGATACGTCAAGGAGACACCACACAAGTGGCCGTCAAGATCAGGCTCAAGCGCATGGGCAAGATCCGTGCACCGCACTACCGCATCGTCGTGGCCGACGCACGCACCAAGCGTGACGGTCGGGTCATCGAGGAGATCGGCAAGTACCACCCGAAAGAGGACCCGAGCTTTATCGAGGTGAACTCCGAACGGGCGCAATACTGGCTCAGCGTCGGAGCGCAGGCCAGTGAGCCTGTCACCGCCATCCTCAAAGTCACCGGCGACTGGCAGACGTTCAAGGGCGAAGCGCCACCGGAGCCCATGAAGGTCGCCGAGCCCAAGCGCGACAAGTCCGAGGTCTTCAACGAGGCTCTGAAGGACTCGACCGCCGAGCCAAAGGCCGACGCCGTGACCGCAAAGAAAACCGCGGCCAAGAAAACCACCGCTCCAGCCGACGCCCCCAGCGAGGAGGCCAAGGAAGCGGACGACACGGCAGCCGCCGTCGCAGTGTCCGGGCAGGCACCTGCGGGTGAGACCCCGAGTGAGACGACCGCTGACTCCGCTGACTCCGGTGAGCCCGCCCCTGCCTCCGACACGCCTGCTGAGGAGCCCGCCTCGGATGCTCCGGCTGACGCGGACACGTCCGACGCATCCGACACGCCTGCAGACGAGCCCGCCTCGGACGCACCCGCAGGCGACGACAAGCCAGCAGCCGACGACAAGCCCGCAGGCGACGACAAGCCTGAGGCCTGAGCGTGCTCCCTGAGGCCCTCGACCACCTCGTGCGAGGCATCGTCAACCACCCGGACGACGTAGCCGTGCGCACCCGGCAGCAACGCGGTCGCAACCCTCACTTCGCCGGACGTGGTGAGACACTCGAGGTCCGAGTGCACCCGGACGACCTCGGTCGCGTCATCGGACGCTCAGGGCGCACTGCGACGGCGCTGCGCACCGTGCTCCAGGCCCTCAGCGGCAAGGACAGCATCCGCATCGACATCGTCGACGTGGACCGTCGTCGCTGACGGTTCGGCCCGCGGTGAAGTCAGCGTCCATCGAGCTGATGGTGGGCAAGATCGGTCGCGCTCACGGCATCCGCGGCGATGTCACGATCGAGGTGCGCACCGACGAGCCTGAGCGGCGGTTCGCCGCCGGCACTACCTTCGACACGGCGCGCGGCGAGCTGACGCTCGAGGCGAGCAGGTGGCATGGTCAACGCTTGCTGGCCACTTTCAGAGGTGTGACGGACCGCAGCGCCGCTGAGGCGCTGAGAGGCACCGAGTTGCTGGTCGACATCCCGGTCGGGGAGCGGCCCGACAATCCTGAGGAGTTCTACGACCACCAGCTCATCGGGTTGGCCGCTGTCACCGATGACGGTGAAGCGGTCGGTGAGGTGAGCGAGGTGCTGCACCTGCCCGCGCAGGAGGTGTTGGTCGTACGTCGAAACGGCGCCGAGGTGCTGATCCCCTTCGTCAGCGAGATCGTGCCGACCGTCGACTTGGATGCGGGGCGGTTGGTCGTCATACCACCATCGGGTCTGCTCGACGGCGGGTGAGGTCGATGCGAATCGACATCATCTCCATATTTCCCGACTACCTCGCCCCTCTCGAGCTCTCCTTGCTCGGGCGCGCGCGAGTCGGTGGTCTCATCGACATCCGCACCCATGATCTGAGGCGGTGGACCCACGACCGGCATCACACGGTCGACGACACGCCGTATGGCGGTGGGGCGGGCATGGTGATGAAGCCTGAGCCATGGGGCGAGGCCATCGACTCGGTCGTCGCATCAGACGCCCCCACGGACGTCGCATCCGACGCTCCCACGATCGTCGCATCCGCCGCTCTCACCCCCCTCCTCATCGTCCCGTCGCCTTCGGGGACTCGGCTCACTCAACCGATGGCTGAGCGGCTGGCTGCTGAACCGTGGTTGGTCCTGGCCTGCGGGCGCTACGAGGGCATCGACCAGCGGGTGATCGACCACTACTCCCAGCAGCTGTCGGTCGAGGAGATCAGCATCGGCGACTTCGTGCTCAACGGTGGCGAGGTCGCAGCCATGGTGATCGTGGAGGCGGTGGCGCGGTTGCTGCCCGGATTCGTGGGCAACGCCGCGTCACTCACCGAGGAGTCACACGCGATCGGCGGGTTGCTGGAATATCCCGTCTACACCAAACCTGCTTCGTGGCGCGGGAGAGACGTGCCCTCGGTCCTGCTGTCGGGCGACCACGGCAAGATCGCCGCCTGGCGCCACGAACAAGCGCTACGTCGTACGGCGAAGCGACGTCCGGACCTCTTGCACAGCTCCGAGAGTGTCCACCTCAGCGATCTCGGCTCGACTCTGATGGTCACTCGAGCCACCCGAGCCGACGCCCCCGAGTTGCTGACTCTCCAGCGCGGCTGCTGGGTGAGTGAGGCGCAGGCCAACGACGCGTTGGGCATCCCACCGCTCGTCGAGTCCCTGGCCGACGTGCGCGACGGGATCGAGACGTGGACCACCTTCGTCGTCAGGGCCGGGGGACGGCTCGTCGGGTCGGCTCGTGCTCGGCTCGATGAGGGCTGCTGGCGGGTTGGTCGGCTCATGGTCGCGCCGGACCTGCAAGGGCGAGGACTGGGGAGGTGGCTCCTCGAGCACATCGAGGCGCAGGCACCGCCTGAGGCGCACACCTTCGAGCTCTTCACGGGCTCCCGCAGCGCGGGCAACCTCCGCCGCTACCGCAAGGCGGGATACCGCGCATCCTCCGAGCCTCCGCCAGAGCCAGGAGTCGTGGTCCTGCGCAAACCGCGTCGGCGCTGACCGGCTTTGGCCGGCCGGCCGATTTCTTGCGCGGTGCTGCTCTGTGGCAAACTTTCCCGTTGGTGTCACACCTCCCGAGATCGTCTTCTTGGACGTTGGTTCTGCTGCAGGGGAATCGCGACGTTTGGGTGTGGGCACCCCATCACGTGAACCACAACCCAATGCGTGGGTGACCTGCGGCACCCGACGAGGAAAGCGATCGACATGACCAACACCATTGACGCGCTCGCAGCGAGTGTCCTGCGCGATGACGTGCCCGAGTTCCGCGCCGGCGACACCTTGAAGGTGCACGTCAAGGTCGTCGAAGGCAACCGGTCGCGAATCCAGCTCTTCCAAGGTGTGTGCATCCGGGTGCAGGGCTCCGGCGTGGGTCGCACGTTCACCGTTCGCAAAGTGAGCTTCGGGGTGGGCGTCGAGCGCACCTTCCCGCTGCACACCCCGATCATCGACAAGATCGAGGTCGCCACTCGTGGCGACGTGCGCCGCGCCAAGCTGTACTACCTGCGCAACCTGCGCGGCAAGGCCGCCAAGATCAAGGAAAAGCGCGACGCTCCCATTGCCCGCTGATCGTCGCAGGTAGGCTCGCGAGGTGACTTCGGATCCGGGCGGCGACAACCCCATATCGGGTCCAGTCCCTCGACGTGGCGTCGCTGGGGGATCCACCGCAGGCGCTGAGGCGAAGGCGAAAAGGAAGGCGCTGCCGGTGTGGCAGGAAACCCTGTTGTTGGCGACGACGGCCATCGTGCTGGCGCTGATCATCAAGACGTTCTTCCTCCAGGCTTTCTACATCCCCTCGGTGTCGATGCGCGAGACCCTCGAGCTCGACGACCGCATCCTGGTCGAGAAGGTTTCGGGCTGGTTCGGGGAGGTCGAGCGGGGCGACGTGGTCGTGTTCGACGACTCGGCTCAATGGCTGGGCGCCGATCAGGGCCAACAACCTGACAACGTCATCACTAAGACGCTGGCTGCGATCGGCCTCTATCCCTCTGGCGGGCATCTCGTAAAGCGGGTGATCGGGGTCGGTGGTGACCAGGTCGCGTGTGCGAAGGGCGACGTGGAGGTCAACGGGACCCCGCTCAGCGAGTCCGAATACGTCACCTTGGCGACTCAGCCGTGCGATGCTAGCTTCACAGTCAAGGTGCCCGAGGATCGGCTCTGGGTCATGGGCGACAACCGTGAGCAGTCCGAGGACTCCCGAGCCCATCTGGGCGAATCCGGCGGTGGCTTCATCCCGGTGGACGACGTCGTGGGCGAAGTGTTCGTCACCATCTGGCCGATGAGTCGATGGCAGCTCTTCCCAGCACCGGAGACGTTCGACAACCCGGCGCTCAATCGAGCCGCTGCCGTCGTCGTCAACCCAGTCCCGATCGGTCTGGCCCTGGTCGCACCCCTGCCGCTGTATTGGCGGCTGCGTCGACGGCTGAGCGAGCGCGAAGCCGCGTCGGGATGAGAGAGGACGCGCCACCCCATCTCGACACGACGGCCGACGGTACCCGAGGTGAGGCGCCTGCTGAAGACGTCGAGCCGGCCGGCTCGACAGCCGTCAACCCCTCAATGACGAAGCGGTTCTGGCGCGGGCTACGCGAGTTCGTCGTCGTCGTCGTGATCGCCTTGGTCGCGTCAGCCTTGCTAAGAGCCTTCGTGCTGCAGGCGTTCTTCGTGCCCAGCGGCTCCATGTTGCCTGAGATCCGCAAGGACGACCGCATCCTGGTCAGCCGGATCAACACCATAGAGCGCGGCGAGGTGGTCGTCTTCAAGGATCCCGGTGACTGGCTCGAATCGGTTGAGCAACCCCCGCCCCCGACCGGTCTCCGCAAGGCTCTCGAGTGGGTCGGTGTCCTGCCGGCTTCGGGGCACGAGCATCTCGTCAAGCGAGTCATCGGACTCGCAGGTGACCGGGTCATGTGCTGCGAAGGCGGCAAGCTCGTGATCAACGGCGTGCGGATCGACGAGTCGAGGAGTCTTTTTCAGGGCAAGGGTCCGGCGGACGACCAGTCCTACGATGTGGTGGTGCCCCGAGACCACGTGTTCGTGCTTGGCGACCATCGCTACGGATCCGGCGATTCGGCATACCACCTGGCTGACGGAACGGCGTTCGTGCCAGTAGATCTCGTCGTCGGACGCGCCTTCTCGGTGATCTGGCCGTTGGGCGACACGCATCTCATCCGCACGGCTCGTCTGTATGACGAACTGCCCACCGGTCAAGTCCCACCCGACGAAGCCATCGTCAAGCCCGTCCGTGGCTCCGAACGCTGAGCGGACAAGAACATGACCCCCCTACCGCGAGGCAGCACAGTTCGGCGAGACGCTGGGTTGTACGGCTATGAGCGTGCCCTGCGGCGAGTTGGGATGCACCACATCGCCGGTGTGGACGAGGCAGGTCGAGGTGCCTGCGCTGGCCCGCTGGTGGCCGCGGCCGTGATCCTCCCCGACAGCCCCAGCGGTGTCATCCCGGGACTCGCTGACTCAAAGCTGCTCACCGCCAAGGCCAGAGATCGTTGCTATGACCAGGTGATGCGACGCGCTCTGGCCTGGTCGGTGGTGGTGATCGAATCTGTCGAGTGCGATGAGATCGGCATGCACGTCGCCAACGTCGAGGCGCTGAGGCGTGCGCTCGCACGTCTGGAGACGCGAGCCGACTATGTGCTGACCGACGGCTTCACCGTCGACGGCCTAGGGGTGCCCGGATTGGCGGTGTGGAAGGGCGATCGGGTGGCCGGCTGCATCGCGGCGGCGTCGGTGATCGCGAAGGTGACCCGCGATCGGATCATGCTGTCGATGCATGCGGAGTATCCGACGTACGACTTCGCCGTCCACAAGGGCTATGTGACCAAGGAGCACCAACAGGCGCTCGAACGGCATGGTCCTTGCCCACAACACCGTCGGCGCTTCGTCAATGTGCGCCGCGTGGGCGATGGGGAGATGCGAATTGAGCTGGGTGAGAGCGAGACGGAGCCCCGACATCGCGTGGGTGTCACAGAGGCGCGGGCCCGACATCGCGTGGAGGAGATGGCGAGATGAGCGCCGAGGATCTCGAGAAGTACGAAACCGAGATGGAGCTGCACCTCTACCGCGAATACCGCGACGTCGTCGGCATCTTCAAGTATGTCGTCGAGACGGATCGCCGGTTCTATCTGTGCAACGTGGTCGACCTCAAGGTGCGGGCAGAGGCTGGTGACGCGTACTTCGAGGTGACCATGTCGGACGCATGGGTGTGGGACATGTATCGCCCGGCGCGCTTCGCCAAGAACGTCAAGGTCGTCACCTTCAAGGACGTCAACATCGAGGAACTCGCCAAGTCGGAACTCGACCCACCGAAGCCCTGACACTTTCCGCCGTGACGCTTTCCACAGTCTCGGCGATTCGCTGCACCGGTCCACAGACCTGAAGGAGGCATCGAGCTAGGCCACCTGCCGCGTCACTGTGGATGCGGAGGTGCACATGACAGCAACCCACGCGCAACGCAAGGCGCTCGGTGACTTCGGCGAGCGCTTGGCCGCGCAACATCTGGTCGACCTAGGCCTGGTCTTGCTCGACCGCAACTGGCGGTGCAACGACGGCGAGATCGACATCGTGGCGCTCGACGGTGACGTCGTCGTGGTCTGCGAGGTCAAGACGCGCACGAGCGCCCGCTACGGCTCGCCCTTCGAAGCCATCACACGTGACAAGGCGTCCCGGCTGCACCGTCTCGGGTTTGCCTGGCTTCGAGCCAAGGGCGTGAGATGTGCCGCCATCCGCGTCGACGTCGTCGCCGTCACTCGACCGGGCCGCGGGCGGCGCACTCAGCTCGAACACATGCAAGGCGTGGTGTGACGTGGGCACGGCGATGAGCTATTCCGTCGCCCTCGATGGCATCTCCGGACGGGTGGTGACGGTCGAGGCCGACATCAGCGACGGCATCCCCGGCTGGTCGCTCAGTGGCTTGCCGGACCCGGTGGTGGCTGATGCTCGGGATCGCTGCCGCGCCGCCATGATCAACAGCGGCGGAGCATGGCCAGATCGGCGGATCACGGTGGCGATGTATCCCTCGGACGTGCGCAAGGTCGGCTCGCACTATGACCTGGCCATCGCCTTGGCGCTTCTTGCGGCCAAGGGCTCGATCCCCACGTCTGGCTTACGCTCCTGCGCCGTCTTCGGCGGGCTCGCGCTCGACGGGAGGGTGCGCACGGTTCCGGGCGTCCTCCCGGCCGTCCTCGCAGCCTTCGAGGCCGGCCTGGAGCGGGTCATCGTTCCAGAGCACAACGTGGCCGAGGCCCGCCTCGTCGCGGGTGTCGAGATCGTCGCGGTCAAGTCGTTGCGCGAGTGTATGGCGATCCTGGCCGGCAAGGAGCCGCCGGACGAGCCCAACCTGCCGCCCCTCCACGGGGAGGTGACGATCGACGCGGTGCGACCTTTACGCATCGACAACTCCGACCTGCTCGACGTCCGAGGGCAGATCATGGCGCGGTGGTGTGTCGAGGTAGCCGCTGCCGGAGGTCACCACCTGTTCCTCGAGGGACCACCCGGAGCCGGCAAGACGATGCTGGCTGAGCGACTCCCAGCACTGCTGCCCGATCTCAGCGTGTCCCAGTCCATCGAGGTGAGCAAGATCCACTCTGTGGCCGGCCTGCTCTCCGCGGACCAGCCCCTCGTCACCCGGCCGCCGTTTCTTGCCCCCAACCACACCGACACGGTGCCATCCGTGATCGGGGGAGGTTCTCGGGTCATCCGGCCGGGCGCGATCAGCCTGGCGCATCTTGGGGTCCTGTTCATGGACGAGGCACCGGAGTTCGCTCCGTCCGTGCACGACGCGCTTCGTCAGCCGCTCGAGAGTGGCGAGATCTCGATTCGTCGAGCCGACGGAGCAGCCAAGTTCCCTGCCGGGTTCCAGCTTCTTCTTGCCGCAAATCCGTGCCCTTGCGGTTTCGGCTACGGACACGGAGACAAGTGCACGTGCTCGGCATCGAAGAAGCGGCTCTACCAAGCTCGGCTCAGTGGTCCGATCCGGGACCGGATCGACATCGTGCACACCGTCCTGCCGGTTTCGCGGGCGGAGATGCACCAACAAGTCGGAGCAGACGGCTCGACCGCGGCGGTGACCGGCCGAGTCGCTGAGGCGCGGCGACGACAGTGGCGGCGATTCTCTGACTTGCCGTGGGTGACGAACGCCGATCTGCCGGGATATGAGTTCCGCCGTCGCTGCCCGCTGGACGCTGGCTCCGCCTCGCTGGTCGAAGATGCGGTCGCCGCAGGCAGCCTGACTCAACGAGGGGCTGACCGAGTGACCCGAGTGGCGTGGACGATCGCCGATCTCGACGGCTCAGACCGACCGGACGCCTCACACGTGGTGAGGGCTCTCTACCTGCGCAGCGACTCGCAGCTGGGGAAGTCTCCAGCGGCGAGGGAGTTGGTGTCATGGGGAGCGTGAGCGACCTTCGGCGTGGCGTCAGCCCTGACGAGCGCCGAGCCCGCGTCGTCTTGAGCCGGGTCGTCGAGCCCGGTGACGTCGACGCCTCCAGGTTGGTCCGTGAGCACTCGGCGGCCGCCCTGCTGACTCGTCTCGTTGCAGGGACCGACCTCGACAAGCCGAAGGTGCGGGACTGGTCAGAACGATTGAGCCGGGCCGACCATGACCACCTCATGGGCGTGGCGGACTCAGTGAGCGCTCGCTATCTCTGCCCCGGTGACGACGAGTGGCCGGTGGCGCTCGACGACCTCCAGCGTCTGGAAGAGGAGTCGGGCGATCGTCGAGGTGGAGCTCCTTTCGGGCTGTGGGTGCGCGGCGGTGGTCACCTCCGGCGGCTGGCGCATCGATCTGTGGCGATAGTGGGCGCACGCGCCTCGACGGCATACGGCGAACATGTGGCAGGGGCCCTCGCCTTTGGCTGCGCCGAGAAGGGCTTCACCGTGGTCTCTGGAGGTGCCTTCGGCATCGACGCCGCCGGCCACCGTGGCGCTCTTGCCCAGGGTGGTCCAACCATGGCAGTCCTGGCCAGCGGAGTGGACCGGCTGTATCCGCCCGGGAACACGCCGTTGCTGAAGCGGATCGCCGAGACCGGGTTGGTGGTGAGCGAGGTCGCACCGGGTTGCGTCCCCAGCAAGTCACGCTTCCTCGTGCGCAACCGCCTGATCGCTGCGCTGACCCAGGGGACGGTGGTCGTCGAGGCGGCTCTGCGGAGCGGATCGCTCAACACGGCCCGGTGGGCGCTCGACGCGTTACGGCCGGTGATGGGCGTCCCGGGGCCCGTTACCGCCACATCTTCGGCCGGTGTGCACCAACTGCTCCGACATCCCGCGACGCTCTTGGTGACGGATGCCGAAGAGGTGATCGAGCACATCTCACGCGCTGGAGAGAACCTGGCCGCCGTCAAGCAAGGTCCCACGACCGCCCGTGACCGGCTGCACCCGCGCTCTCGACAGCTGCTCGACGCGATCCCCGCGGTGTTGGCGGCCACATCGGAGTCGCTTGCCAAGGCGGCCGGACTCAGTCACTGTGATGTCGTTGATCGTCTGCGCGAGCTGGAACATCTGGGGGCAGTGGTGAGGGAGGACGAGAACAGGTGGCGCATCGCCAGGTCATGATCGGCGCGGAGGTGCGAGGCTGAGTGGCTCATGTGACCTACGGTGGAGAGTCGAGAGTTGCATGCTGCGGCTGAGATGCAGGTTTGGTTGACCAGGACGGGGTCCGCCTCGCATGTCTCAGGGCGCAGTCCAGCAGGGAACCGAGGAGGCATTTTGAGCGCCGCCCTCGAGGGGGTGCACGGAACACTCGTGCAGGCTCTCACCGACTACGAGCGACACCTACGGCTCGAGCGCGGTTTGTCTGCGCACACCACCCGGGCTTATGTCGGCGACATCTCAGACCTGCTGAGCCACGTGAGCCGACTTGGTTGCACCGATGTCGACGACGTCAGCTTGTCCGGACTGCGGCACTGGCTTGCTAAACAACAGACCTTGGGTCGCTCGCGCACGACCTTGGCGCGGCGTGCCGCAGCGGCGCGGGGATTCACCGCTTGGACGCACAGAACCGGCCTGGCAAAGACTGATGCCGGCGCAATGCTCGCAAGTCCCAAGCCGCATCGAGCACTACCGGTGGCCCTGAGCGTGGGTGAGGCGCGAAGCCTGCTCGACGAGGAAGGGCCACGTGTGCGAGAGCAGGGACCTGTGGGCGTACGGGACGTCGCCATCCTCGAGGTGCTGTATGCCACCGGCATGAGGGTCGGTGAGCTGTGCGGTCTGGACGTCGACGACGTAGACGCGGAACGGCGACTGGTCAGAGTCTTGGGGAAAGGACGCAAGGAGCGTTCCGTTCCGTACGGGGTGCCGGCTCAGGATGCGATGAAACATTGGTTGTCGCGAGGCAGGCCGGCACTCTTTGTTGCCGGCCATAGCGGCGCAGCCTTGTTCTTGGGTGCACGAGGCGGACGGATCGACCAGCGCGCGGTCCGAACCTTGGTGCATGCCCGACTAGAGGCTGTGCTCGGCGCACCGGACCTCGGGCCGCATGGTCTGCGGCACAGCACCGCCACCCATCTGCTCGAAGGTGGAGCTGACCTGCGCACGGTCCAAGAGCTGTTGGGACACTCGTCGTTGGCGACCACGCAGATCTATACACATGTTTCAGCTTCGAGGTTGCGCAGCGCCTATCAGCAGGCTCATCCCCGCGCCTGAACACGCCGACGGATCCCGAGCCAGGTCGCGAGTGCAGCGCCCGCCGCGCCGCCGCCGACCAGGAGTGCCTCGGTTTCCGCCCGCCGAGGGTCGGACTCGGCAGGTTCCGCCGGTGCCGACGGGACCTGCTCCACCGGCGGATCACTTGTGTCACTGGAGCCCCGCGAGTCACTGGAATCCCTCGAGCGTCCCGCGGTTGAAGGGTCACGCGGTGACAGGTTGGGCGCTTGCCCGACCGATAACTGACCAGGGCTGAGACTTAGCGGTTTAAGGCGCACTCCCAGCGGCCCCAGCAGGCTGAGCGGATCCAGATAGACCTCGCCACGCCGAACTCCGAGGTGGAGACAGGTCTGCGGCGCACAATGGGAGCGGGGAGCTTGCAGACTCCCGATGCGCTCCCCGGCCTGCACCAGTTGCCCGACCTGCACACCCGCGCTGACCGGCTCATAGGTTGACCGCAGTGACCCATGACTGACCACGATGACGCCGCGGCCGGCCAGGTTCGACGCGAAGGTCACCTCGCCATCGTTGATGGCTGATACCACCTGTCCGGTCCCGCCCAGGAGATCCACGCCGCGGTGCCCGGCGAGCCAGGTTTCTTCGGGAGGGTCGAAGGTGTCGACCACCGAAGGCGCCGGGCTCAGAGGCCAGACCCAGTCACGGCCGGTCGCGCTCGATGACGCTGGCGGCTCGGAAGACTCTGCGCCATGTCGTGTCTCAGCCACTGCCGTCGGAGCAGCGATGCCCACCAGTGCAACGAACAGGATCGCCAAGGAGAGGAGTAATCGTCGGAGCAACATGCCTCCAGGGTCAGCTGCGGAGGTGTTCCGCACCAGATCAGCGGGGGCGCATGTGGACGGAGGGGAAGCGAACCGACCGCTGTGGACGAGCCGGACAGGCCGGCTGGTAGCCAACGGTCACCGGGCGCGGCTTCGGTTCGATCCCACCTGGAGAGTTGCACTACACTTTCAGCAGCGACCCGTCCATACGGGTCGACTTCGCACGCCCACACACCATGGTCGACCATGGGCGCGCACCTCGGTCTCAACGGATTGCAGCTCGCTCGGGTGGGCGGCGTTCCAGCGGGCGGTGCGCGCGTGAGCGTCAGGGTCTCGTCAACTTCATCGAGACACACAACCGCAAAGCGACGCGTCCTAGTCGCACAGCGACGCCTTACTCGGCGTCAAAGGAGGACCCATCATGGCTGTTGTCACCATGCGCCAGCTGCTTGAGAGCGGCGTTCACTTCGGGCATCAGACCCGACGGTGGAACCCGAAGATGAAGCGATTCATCATGACCGAGCGCAACGGCATCTACATCATCGACTTGCAGCAGTCGCTTGCCTACATCGACCGTGGCTACGCCTTCATCAAGGGCGCTGTGGCCTCTGGTGGCAACGTGCTCTTCGTCGGTACGAAGAAGCAAGCCCAAGAGGCCATCTCCGAGCAGGCCAAGCGCGTTGGGATGCCTTACGTCAACCAGCGCTGGCTCGGCGGCATGCTGACCAACTTCCAGACGGTTCATCAGCGGATCCAGCGCCTCAAAGAGCTCGAGGAAATCGACTTCGAAGACGTGGCAGGCTCGAGCCGCACGAAGAAGGAGCTGCTCCAGATGCGACGGGAGCGCGACAAGCTCGACCGCACCTTGGGCGGTATCCGTGACATGGGCCGGGTTCCGGCCGCGGTGTGGATCGTGGACACCAACAAAGAGCACCTGGCCGTGGACGAGGCGCGCAAGCTCGGGATCCCGATTGTCGCCATCCTCGACAGCAACTGTGACCCTGACCTTGTCGACTACCCGATCCCTGGCAACGACGACGCCATCCGCTCGGTCACGCTGCTGACCCGGGTGGTGGCCGACGCTGTCGCAGATGGTCTGGTCTCTCGCGCCGGCGTCAAGAGCGGTGATGAGGTCGCCGGCGAGGAGCTGGGCGCCGAGGAGCCGCTGGCTGAGTGGGAGCGCGAGCTGCTCGGCGGCCAAGCCGACGCGTCGGCTACGTCCGGGCCGGGTGGCGAGATCGTTTCCACCGATGAGGCCGTCCCCACGGCCGGGGGCCTCCCCACCGATGAGATCGCCGCCACGGCCGGGGGCCTCCCCACCGATGAGATCGTTTCCACCGATGAGGCCGTTCCCATGGACGGGGGCATCTCGAACGAGGAGGCCGCTAACCAGGTGGTGGCAGCCGTCGCTGTTGAGGCGGAGGCACCCGACGGCGCCGTCGGTGCTCCTGGGGATCCTGCTGCCCCTATCCTCGACGGCTTCGACGCCAGCGTCGGTGAGAGCAACGCCTCCGACGGCACGGTTCCCGACACCGTGACCTCCGATGGCGCAGCCTCCTCCGATGACGCGTCGGCGTCTTGACGCGCTGACGTTGGTCGCATCGTTCGTATGACGGTGGGGTCGTGTCGCACGAGAAGCCCCCACCAACTCGAACCACTCACTGAAGAAACGGATTGACATGCCTATCACTGCCGCAGAGGTCAAGAAACTCCGCGACGCCACCGGCGCTGGGATGATGGACTCCAAGAAGGCCCTCGAAGAAGCGGAGGGTGACTTCGACAAAGCCGTCGAGGTGCTGCGTGTCAAGGGTGCAGCCAAGGCGGCCAAGCGTGGCGCCGAGCGCACCGCAAGCGCAGGTCTGGTGACATCCTCCGGTGGCGCGTTGGTCGAACTCAACTGTGAGACCGACTTCGTTGCCAAGTCGGACAGCTTCGTCGAGCTCGCCAACGAGGTCGTCGCGGCGGCCGAGCAGGCCAAAGCCACCGACGCGGAATCTCTCAAGGGCGCCCAGGCCGCCAGCGGCAGGACTGTCAACGAGGCGATCGAGGCGCTGGCGGTCGTCATCGGTGAGAAGCTCGAGCTCGGGCGAGTCGCCTACTTCGAGGGGCAGGCGACGACATACATGCATCGGCGTTCGAGCGACCTGCCGCCGGCGGTGGGTGTCCTCGTCGCCTTCGACGGTGACAACCAAGACGCCGCCCGCAGCGCAGCGATGCAGATCGCGGCGATGCGGCCCCAGTTCGTGTCTCGAGACGAGGTGCCGACCGAGCTCGTCGAGAAGGAGCGCGAGATCGCAGCGGCCACCGCACGCGAGGAAGGCAAGCCTGAGCAGGCGTTGCCCAGGATCGTCGAGGGCAGGCTCAACGGCTTCTTCAAGGATGTGGTGCTGCTCGAGCAGGCATCCGTACTGGACAGCAAGAAGAGCGTGAAGGCGGTTCTCGACGACGCGGGCGTGACCGTCACCAGGTTCGCTCGCTTCGAGGTGGGCCAGTCCTGAGGACCGGCTGCATTCGCCGCCCGGCGGACCAGCAGCGCTCTCGACGAGCTTCGTCACCATGCCTGAGGAGGCCGGATTCGTGGAACTACAGGAGCCAGTAGGAGACCCGATCTCTCCGGCATACACCCGGGTTCTGCTCAAGCTGTCCGGTGAGGTTCTCGGAGGCGGACGTGTGGGCGTCGACCCCGACGTGGTCGCGGATATCGCGCGAGAGATCGCCGACGTCGCCAGCCACGGGGTCGAGGTGGCCATCGTCTTGGGTGGTGGCAACTTCTTTCGAGGCGCCGAGCTTCAGCAGCGAGGGATGGATCGTGCGCGCGCCGACTACATGGGCATGCTCGGCATCGTCATGAACTGCCTCGCTCTGCAGGACTTCCTCGAGAAGCTGGGCGTGGAAACCCGGGTGCAGACAGCGATCACCATGGGCCAGGTCGCCGAGCCCTACATTCCGCGACGGGCGATCCGTCACCTGGAGAAGGGTCGCGTCGTCATCTTCGGAGCCGGCGCCGGTATGCCGTTCTTCTCGACTGACACGGTGGCCGCCCAGCGCGCTCTCGAGACGAAATGTCAGATCGTGCTGATGGGCAAGAACGGAGTCGATGGGGTCTACACCGCCGACCCGAGACTCGACCCGTCCGCCACCAAGCTCGAGTCGGTCACCTACAGCGAGGCCTTGCGGCGCGGTCTTCGGGTCGCAGACGCCACGGCTTTCGCGCTGTGCATGGAAAACGACCTGCCGATGGTGATCTTCGGTATGGAGGACAAGGGCGCGATGGCGCGCATCGTGCAAGGTGAGAAGATCGGGACGTATGTCGGTTCCGACTGACCCGCGAAGCACCACTACAGAGGAGACACCGTGATCGACGCCACCCTGCGCGAAGCCGACCAGAAGATGGTCAAGGCCGTAGAGGTCGCCAAGGATGACTTCGCCTCGATCCGCACCGGTCGGGCGCATCCGGCGATGTTCCACAAGCTCACGGCCGACTACTACGGCACTCCGACGCCGATCCAGCAACTCGCGTCGTTCACCAACCCCGAGCCGCGCGTCGTCGTCATCAACGTCTATGACCAGCAAGCCCTGGCGGGCATCGAGAAAGCGATCCGCGACTCTGATCTCGGCGTCAATCCGACGAACAACGGCGACAACCTGCGGGTCACCATGCCCGAGCTGACGGAGGAGCGGCGCAGGGACTACATCAAGGTGGCCAAAGGCAAGGCGGAGGACGCCAGGGTCTCCGTGCGCAACATCCGGCGCAACGCCAAGCAGACTCTCGACCGCGCTCAAAAAGACGGAGAGGTCAGCGAGGACGACCTGACCGGCGCTGAGAAGCGACTGGATGCGATGACGAAGAAGCACGTCGACGTCATCGACGATCTGGTGAAGCACAAAGAAGCCGAGCTGCTCGAAGTCTGATCCGAGCACATGCCTGCCGGACCCCCTGCAGCAGCCGCGAAGACCGGCCGCGCCGGCCGTGATCTGCCTGCCGCCATCACGGTCGCCGTCGTTCTCATCGGCCTCGTCATAGCCTCCTTGGCGTTCGTCAAGGCTGCCTTCTTGGTAGTCGCAAGCGCCGCCATCGTCACCGGCCTGTGGGAGATGCGCAAAGCCCTGTCCACGAACGGCACCTGGATGCCGGCTTGGCCCATGGCCGGCGGAGCCGTCGCCATGATCGTCGGTTCCTATTTCGGCGGTCCCGACGTCTTGATCATCATCTTGGCAGCCACCATCTTCACGTCGATCCTGTGGCGGATGCCGAGGGGGCAGGCAGGCTTCGTGCGTGACACGACGGCAACCGTCTTCTGCCTGGTCTACGTCCCCTTCTTGGCCTCGTTCGTCGTCTTGCTGCTGGCTCCAGACGACGGCATCGACCGCGTGATCACCTTCCTTGCCGTCACGATCGCCTCGGACATCGGCGGCTACGCGGTCGGTGTGCTGTTCGGCCGACACCCGATGGCGCCGGTGATCAGCCCGAAGAAGACCTGGGAGGGCTTCTTGGGATCAGTGCTCTTCTCCATGGGTGCGGGGGTCGCCTGCGTCGTCTACCTGCTCCAAGGGCCCTGGTGGATAGGGCTTGTCCTGGGGACGGTGGCCGCCGTCGCGGCGACTCTCGGCGACCTGACCGAGTCCCTCATCAAGCGCGACCTCGGGATCAAGGACATGAGCAACATCCTGCCCGGCCACGGCGGCATCATGGACCGCTTGGACTCGCTGCTGGCTGCCGTCCCCGCGGTTTGGCTGGTCCTGCACTTCCTGCTCCCGGCGGCATAGTCTGCCGCCGTGTCGCTCACCCCTTGGCGCCGAGCTCGAGCGCCGAGACTCCGGCGATGATGAGAAACAGACCGGCGATCTGGACGCCTGTGAAGCGCTCCCCGAACCAGATCACGTCTACCAGCGCGATCAGGGCCACCCCGACGGCGGACCACACGGCATACACGATCCCCAAGCCGATATCGCGCGTGAGCAGCTTGGCAAGCAAGACGAACGAGACAAGGTATCCGACGACCACAACCGTCGAGGGCAGCCACCGGGTGAACCCATCGGAGAGCTTCAACGAGACAGTGGCGATCACCTCGGTGAGAATCGCGAAGCCAAGCAGAATCCAGCTGAGCATGACCAGACACTAGTGCTGAAGCTCTTGGGACTTGCGCCGGTGCCGTTGCGACGAATCCCGACGACCTCTTGATCGGGGGCCAGCGACTGACGTTCGTACGACGTCGGCTTGTACCTAGGATGACTTCGTCGTCACGCAGACCACCACCATCCCGATAGGAAGAACAAATCTCGTGTCCGATCCGCCAACGCAGCAGTCGCAGACCGCTTGGTGGGAGACGGCCGTCGTCTATCAGGTCTACATCCGGAGTTTTGCCGATGGGGATGGCGACGGACTGGGCGACCTCGTGGGTCTGCGTAAACGGTTGCCCTATCTGGCATCCCTCGGCGTCGATGCATTGTGGATCAACCCGTGGTACCCATCGCCCATGGCGGATGCCGGCTACGACGTGGCGGACTACCGCGACATCGAGCCTGCGTTCGGCACCCTCGCGCAGGCTGAGGAGCTTATCGACGACATCCACGCCAGCGGTATGAAGGTCCTGCTGGACATCGTGCCCAACCACACCTCCTCGCAACATCTTTGGTTCCAGGCGGCTCTGGCCGGAGACGAGACCGCTCGAGCTCGCTACATCTTCCGACCTGGTCAAGGGTCCGACGGCGAGCTGCCCCCCAATGACTGGCACAGCGTGTTCGGCGGACCGGCCTGGACGCGGGTGACAACCGCCGAGGGCACGCCCGGCGACTGGTACTTGCACCTGTTCGCGCCGGGGCAACCAGATCTCGACTGGTCTCATCGTGAAGTCGTCGACGAGTTCGAGGACGTTTTGCGCTTCTGGTTCGACCGGGGGATTGACGGATTTCGAATAGATGTCGCCCACGGTTTGAGCAAGGCTGACGGTTTGCCGGATGCGGGTCTGCGCGAGGTCGGTTCGCTTCACACAGAACCGCATCCGGCGTGGGACCAAGAAGGTGTGCACGAGATCTACCGTGGGTGGCGCAGGGTTGCCGACTCATATGACCCGCCTCGGATCTTCGTTGCCGAGGCCTGGGTGCCGAGCAACGAGAGACTGGCGAAGTATCTCCGGTCCGACGAGCTGCACACGGCATTCCAGTTCGACCTCTTGAGGGCCCCCTGGAGGGCGTCCTCGATGCGCGATGTGATCGACGATGCGGTGGCGGCTGCCGATTCCGTCGGAGCAGCCAGCACGTGGGTGCTCTCGAACCACGACGTCGTCCGCCACGCGACGCGCTACGCGCGCTCACAACCTCCGCATCTGGTCGAGAGCGCGTGGGACCGCTCGCGTTGGGGTGTTGAGTCGCCCGACCTCGAACTGGGCACGCGCAGAGCCCGCGCCGCCGCGCTGCTCACCTTGGCCCTTCCAGGCGTGGGCTACCTCTACCAGGGTGAGGAGCTCGCCCTCTACGAGGTCGAGGACATCCCGAGCGCGTTGCGCCAAGACCCCACGTGGGTCCAGTCGGGCTACACCGATCCCGGACGCGACGGCTGCCGTGTCCCGCTGCCCTGGTCTGGCGAGGAGCCCCCGTTCGACTTCAGTCCCTCGGGCGCGTCCGCACAGCCTTGGCTTCCACAGCCCGCGGAGTGGGCCTCGCTCACTCAACAGGCGCAGGAGAAAGACCCCACCTCGACGCTTAGCCTCTACCGATCAGCTCTTCGGCTGAGGGGCGAGCTGTGGGAGGGGCTGACGGCTCCACAGTGGATCGAGTCACGCGACGATGTGCTCGCCTTCCGCCGCGGCGCCGTCGAGTGCTGGATGAACACCGGCCCCGATGAGCTGCCTCTGCCGACGAGGCAGGTGCTTCTCGCTTCACAACCCTTGACCGACAGCGGCGCGCTGCCAGCCGACACGGCAGTCTGGCTGGTTTCCGCATGACGTCACCGCACCACCCACCGCCACGGCACCACCCACCGCCGGATCGGAAGGAAAATCCGACTCAACCAGAGAAAACACCATGCAACGCGACTGCCGGAGCACCAAGAGGCGCCCCGACCGTCGTAGGCTCGGCGTGACACCCGCGTTTGGGGTTGCGCTTTTTCTGAGCAGCGGCAGTATGTGAACACAACATTTCTGAGAGGCGAACTAATGGCAAGGCGTGCATCATCTCCAAGACATAGTGAAAGAGCTCGGCCGCACCGAGCGGTGGCCCTCGCTGCCGTCTTGGCGATCGCGACATCTCTTCTGGCTGCGTGCGGTGGTGACTCTGGGAAGCCGACCCTCACGTGGTACATCAACCCCGACCCGACCCCCCCCGAGGGCTTCGAGGGCGAATTCGGCCAGGCTGGCATCGCCGACCGCTGTAGCACCGACGCGTACGACATCGAGACCGAGCTGCTGCCGACGAGCGCCACCGAGCAGCGCATCCAGCTACTTCGTCGCCTCGCCGCCGAGGACTCCTCGATCGACCTGATGAGCCTCGACCCGGTCTTCACGGCAGAGTTCGCTGCCGCGGGGTTCCTCGCCGAGTTCCCCGAGGACGCCGCATCGACACTCTCCGACGGCGTGCTGCAGGGAGCGGTCGACGGTGCGTCGTGGGAGGACAGGCTCGTCGTGGCACCGCTGTGGGCCAACACCCAGGTGCTGTGGTTCCGCAAGTCCCTTGCCGAGAAGGCCGAGCTCGACATGAGCCAGCCGGTCACGTGGGAGCAGGTCATCGACGCCGCCGCTGAGAACGGCGGCACCGTCGGGGTGCAGGCCAACAAGTACGAGGGCTATGTCGTCTGGATCAACGCGCTCATCCAGGGAGCGGGTGGCCAGATCGTGAGTGACACCGAGGAGGGCAGCGGCGCCTCCGTCGACATCGGCGCCGAGGCTGGCACCAGGGCGGCAGAGGTCGTCCAGAAGCTGGCCGACTCGTCGGCCGCCCAAGCAGACCTGTCCGTGTCCAACGAGGGCACGGTCCTCGGTCCATTCGCCGAGGACCCGGGCGGGTTTCAGGTCAACTGGACGTTCGTTTACAACAACTACAAGGCCGACAAGGCCGTGATCGAAGACGTCGGCTGGGCTCGGTACCCGCAGACCGTGGAGGGGGAGGAGTCGCGTCCACCGATCGGTGGCATCAACGTGGGCGTGGGAGCGTTCTCGACCCACGAGGACATGGCGATGGCAGCGGTGCAGTGCATCACCTCGGAGGAGAACCAAGTGCAGTACGCCGTCGAGACCGGCAACATGCCCGCGCGTCAAGGCGCCTACGAGGACCCGGAATTGATGAAGCAGTTCCCTCCCGACCTGCTCGAGCTCTTCCAGACCAGCATCGAGGGGGCGGGTCCACGACCCGCGTCGCCGTACTGGAGCACCATCGTGAGCGGCGTGCTCACCGAATGGCACCCTGCCGATTCAGTCGATCCAGCCTCGACCCCTGGAGAGGCTGCCTCGTTCATCGACGACGCGCTCCAGGGTGACGCACTGCTCTAGAAGGGTAGACACATGACTTCGACGTATGTCGCCACCGAGCCGCAAGACGTGGACCGCAAGCCCGCCCATACCTCGGATCGGTCCCGCGCCGAGAACCGGCTCGGGTTGAAACTCGTCGCGCCCGCCGTGGTGATGATGCTGCTGGTGACCGCCTACCCAATGCTGCGGGCGCTTTACCTGTCTTTGTTCCAGTACCGCGTCACCGCGCCGGACGACCGGGCGTTCGTCGGGCTCTCCAACTACGTAACGGTCCTGACGGACCAGCTGTGGTGGCGGGACATTTGGAACACGGTCATCATCATGGTCGTCACCGTCGCGATCGAGCTCGTCATCGGGTTCGCGTTCGCCATGGTGATGCACCGCATCATCTTCGCCAGGGGGGTCATCCGGACCGCGATCCTCATTCCGTACGGCATCATCACGGTCGTCTCGGCTTTCGCCTGGCAGTTCGCGTTCAGCCTCAACAACGGTTTCGTCAACGGCTGGCTCGGCTGGCTGCCGGGGATCGACGCTGACTTCAACTGGTTCGGGAGCCACTGGCCGGCGATGTTCGCGATCATGGTCTCGGAGATCTGGAAGACGACGCCGTTCATGTCGCTGCTGCTCCTGGCTGGTCTTTCTCAGGTCTCCGAGGACATGCTGGAGGCGGCGAAGGTTGACGGGGCGACCTGGTGGCAGCGGCTCTTCAAGGTGATCCTGCCCAATATGCGCGCCGCGATCATGGTCGCTGTGCTGTTCCGGGCGCTCGACGCCTTCCGTATCTTCGACAACATCTTCGTGATGACCCGCGGCGCTCAAGACACCGAGTCGGCATCGTTCCTGACCTACCGACAAGTCATCGAGAATCTCGAACTCGGTATCGGCTCGGCACTGTCGGTCCTCTTGTTCTTGTGCGTGCTGCTGATCGCCTTCTTGTTGGTGAGGCTCTTCAAGGTCGACCTGGCTGCGGCCAGAGGGGAGGGATGATGAAGGCGCGCATCGGACCGCTGCACATCCTCGGGGCGATCGCGATCCTGATCTGGTGCCTGTTGCCGATCGTCTGGATCGTGTCGCTCTCATTGAAACCGGCCGACGAGACCGCCACGGGCAGCCCCCAGTTTCTCCCGAAGACGAGCACATGGGACAACTACAGCGAGGTGCTCGGGAACGACGACTTCCAGCGGGCGCTCATCAATTCGTTCGGTATCTCGCTGATCGCGACCACGCTCTCGGTGATCCTCGCGACGCTGTGCGCTTACGCGATCGCCCGGCTGGAGTTCAAGGGCAAGCGAATCGTGTTGACGATCGCACTGGCCATCGCTATGTTCCCAGTCGTGTCGCTTGTCGGTCCGCTGTTCGACCAGTGGCGTTTGCTCGGGCTGTACGACACGTGGCCGGGCCTGATCATTCCGTATATGTCGTTCACGTTGCCGCTGGCGATCTGGACGCTGGCGGCGTTCTTCCGGGAGATCCCGTGGGAGCTGGAGCAGGCGGCTCAGGTCGACGGCGCCACCTCGTGGCAGGCGTTCCGCAAGGTGATCGTCCCGCTTGCCGCTCCTGGGGTCTTCACCGCGGCGATCCTGACGTTCTTCTTCGCCTGGAACGACTTTGTCTTCGGTATCTCTTTGACGTCGACCACGGCCGCCAGACCAGTGCCCGCACAGCTGGCGTTCTTCGTGGGCCCCGACCCTTTCAACCCGCCAGCATCCACGTTGGCGGCTGCGGCTGTGATGGTGACCGTGCCAATCATCATCATCGTGCTGCTATTCCAACGCAAGATCGTTGCCGGCTTGACCTCCGGCGCTGTGAAGGGTTGATGCCACATGGCTGCCATTGAAATGCAGAACATCGTCAAGCAGTACGGCGACGGCT
>JACCXO010000039.1 GCA_013696975.1 Nocardioidaceae bacterium
GGCACGCGGCGGGCAGCGCCCCGGTTTCGGTGGCGCTCCGAGCGGCGTGCCAGCCGCTGGCGGCGGTCGACCCGGTGGCGCCGGCAACCGCAGCACCCGCGGGACCACACAGGGCGCCTTCGGTCGACCCGGTGGACCATCGCGACGTGGCCGCAAGTCCAAACGTGCGCGCCGTCAAGAGTACGAACAGATGCAGGCTCCGAGCGTCGGCGGCGTGCGGGTCCGTCAGGGCGACGGCGAAACGGTTCGCCTGTCCCGCGGGGCTTCGCTGACTGACTTCGCTGACAAGGCCGGCATCGACGCGGCTTCGTTGGTGCAGGTGCTGTTCGCTCTCGGTGAGATGGTGACAGCCACCCAGTCGGTCAACGACGAGACGCTCAGAATCCTCGGTGATGAGCTCAACTACAACATCGAGGTCATCTCGCCAGAAGACGAGGACCGTGAGCTCCTCGACTCGTTCAACATCGAGTTCGGTGAAGACGAAGGTGGCGAGGAAGCCCTTGCTTTCCGTCCGCCCGTCGTCACCGTCATGGGCCACGTTGACCACGGAAAGACCAAGCTGCTCGACGCCATCCGCGACGCCAACGTCGTGTCAAAGGAGGCCGGTGGCATCACCCAGCACATCGGTGCCTATCAGGTCGCGACCGAGGTCGACTCTCAGGAACGCCGTCTCACCTTCATCGACACGCCGGGTCACGAGGCCTTCACCGCGATGCGGATGCGCGGCGCACAGGCCACCGACATCGCGATCTTGGTGGTGGCCGCTGACGATGGCGTAATGCCACAGACGATCGAGGCGCTCAACCACGCCAAAGCCGCCGATGTTCCTATCGTGGTAGCCGTCAACAAGGTCGACAAAGAAGATGCTGACCCGACGAAGGTGCGCGGCCAGCTGACCGAGTACGGCTTGGTGCCTGAGGAGTATGGCGGCGACACCATGTTCGTCGATGTCTCCGCCAAGTCGATCTTGAACATCGACAAGCTGCTCGAGTCGCTGGTGTTGACCGCCGATGCAGCACTTGACCTGCGTGCCAACCCCGGCCAGGACGCACAAGGCCTGGTCATCGAGGCACACCTCGACCGTGGCCGGGGTCCAGTCGCCACGGTTCTCGTTCAGCGCGGCACGCTGCGGGTTGGAGACTCGATCGTGGCCGGTCCTGCCTACGGCCGGGTGCGCGCGATGCTCGACGAGCACGGGGCTACTGTCACCGAGGCGCTCCCGAGCAGACCCGTCATGGTGCTCGGCCTCACGGCGGTGCCGGGTGCTGGTGACAACTTCCTCGTCGTCGCGGATGACCGAGTGGCGCGCCAGATCGCTGAAAAGCGAGACTCTCGTGAGCGGGCGGCGATGCTGGCCAAGAGCACTGGCCGTCGTACTCTCGAGGACTTCATGTCCAGCATGGAGAAGGGCGAGTCCGAGGAGCTGTTGCTCATCCTCAAGGGCGATGTGTCCGGCTCGGTCGAGGCGCTCGAGGACGCACTCGCCAAGATCGATGTCGGAGCCGACGTCAACCTGCGTGTCATCGACCGCGGTGTCGGCGCCATCACCGAGACCAACGTGATGCTCGCAGCGGCGTCCAACGCCGTCATCATCGGCTTCAACGTGCGGCCACAGGGCAAGGCCACCGAGGTGGCCGACCGCGAGGGCGTCGACATCCGCTACTACTCCGTCATCTACCAGGCGATCGACGAGATCGAGGCAGCCCTGAAGGGCATGCTCAAACCGGAGTTCCAGGAAGCACAGCTCGGCACCGCCGAAGTCCGCAACATCTTCCGCTCATCGAAGGTCGGCAACATCGCCGGCTGCATGGTCACCTCCGGGATCATGCGTCGCAACGCGAAGGCACGGTTGCTGCGTGATAGTGCTGTCGTCGCTGACAACCTCGACATTTCGTCGCTGCGGCGTGAGAAGGACGACGCGACCGAGGTCCGCGAGGGCTTCGAATGTGGTCTGACGCTCGGCGGTTACAACGACATCAAGATCGGCGACGTCGTCGAGACGTTCGAGTTGAGGGAGATTCCGCGGGCTTGATCTCGAAGCCACGAGGGTTGCGGTAGGTGCCTGGTCGGCGGCTTGGCGCTCGTCACGCCAGTGGCCAACCAGCGCCCAGCCTGGCGCCGTCGCCAGCGCTTGCAGTTGTGACGATATGGCGCTGAGCGGGTGCCCGTGGCTGCAATATCGTCACAACTGACGAGCAGGGCCGAGGGGGAGACCTGTCTCGCAAAAGCCAGGCGTCATGATGCTCAGAATCAGTCAGGCAGGTCAGTCGAGGAAAGAGGAGGAAACTGATGGCATCCGGTCGAGTGCGCAGGGTCGCGGACCGTATCCGCGTGATTGTCGCGGAGCTGCTGGAGTTTCGGATCAAGGATGTCCGGCTCGGCTTCGTCACGATCACCGATGTCCGGGTCACCGGCGACACTCAGCACGCGTCGATCTTCTACACCGTGCTCGGAGACGACGAGCAGCGCCTGGCGTCGGGTGCTGCGCTGGAGAGTGCTCGAGGCATGATCCGCTCGGAGGTGGGCAAGCAGCTAGGGATGCGCCACACGCCGACGCTCGAGTTCATCCTCGACGCTCTGCCGGAGACAGCGGCGCACATCGAAGACCTGTTGGCCCGTGCGCGGCGCAACGATGCCGAGGTGGCAGCGGCAGCTGCTTCGGCGTCATACGCGGGCGATGCCGATCCCTATAAGCATCCCGACACCGACGAGCTGGTAGCCGACGCCTTGGAGAGTGGCGGACCGGTGGCAGCCGACACCTTGGAGAGTGGCGGACCAACAGCTGCCGAGGCCGATGCCCGCGCCTGACGGCTTGTTGGTGGTCGACAAACCTCCTGACTGGACCTCGCACGACGTGGTTGGACGCTGTCGCCGACTCGCAGGTACTCGCAAGGTCGGCCACGCCGGCACGCTTGATCCGATGGCGACTGGAGTGCTCGTCGTCGGTGTCGGACGCGCGACGCGGCTCCTCGGACACCTCGCTCTCTCGACCAAGGGCTACGACGCCACTCTCCGCTTGGGTCAGACAACCGTGTCCGACGACGCCCAGGGCGAGGTGACCGCCACCGCTGACATCCGCGAAGTCACCTCCGATGCCATCGAGTCGGTGGTTGCCCGCTTCGTGGGTGACATCGAGCAGATCCCGTCGGCGGTCTCAGCGATCAAGGTCAACGGGGAGCGGGCCTACAAGCGGGTTCGGTCCGGGGAACAGGTTGTGCTGGCCGCCCGTCCGGTGACGGTGTCGCAGCTCGACATCGTCGGTGTACGGCGATCGGAAGCCTTCCTCGATGTCGACGTCACTGTGGAGTGCTCGACTGGAACCTACGTCAGGGCGTTGGCACGAGACATCGGCGCGAGCCTCGGGGTGGGTGGGCACTTGACCGCGCTGCGCCGTACCAGGGTCGGCCCCTACGACCTCGGCCAGGCACACACCCTCGATGAGCTGGCGAACGATCTGACTCTCGTGACGCTCGATGACGCTGCGACAGCCAACTTCACGACCTACCCAGTCGACGATGAGTTGGTCACTCTGGTCCGGAACGGGCGCGCCATTCCTGTTGACATGGGTGCGGCCGACAACGTGGCGGTGATGAGCCCGACGGGGGAGTTCCTCGCCCTCTACGAGCAGCGTGGCCCCACAGCACATGCCGTTGCGATCTTCGCCCCCGCCTGACAGTCGCGTCGCCATGACCGACGCGATGGAGAGATGGTCGCGAGCTGTCAGGATCGTGAAAGAGTGACTGCGAGAGCCGCCCGGACGAGTTGTCCCCGACGAGATGCGCCGGGACGTGGACTGTCCCGACCAGCGAAGGAGTCATGCTCGGTGCAGGTATGGCATGACGTCGCCGAGGTCGATCCCAATCTGGGATCGACGATCGTCACGATCGGAAACTTCGATGGTCTGCACCGTGGTCACCGCCATGTTATCGAGCGCGCCCGACAGCTGGCAGCCGAACATGGCGGCCTGCCGGTGGTGGCGGTGACGTTTGAGCCGCACCCGCTCACCGTCATCGCGCCCGACAGGGCTCCGGACATGCTCGCGTCGTTGGCGGAGCGGCTTGCTCTGCTCCAGGAGTTGGGCGCCGACGCTGCGCTCGTGTTGAGGTTCACTCCCGAGTTCGCCCGGATTCCCGCCGACGACTTCGTCGAGTCGATCGTGCTGCGCACCTTGCGGGCCGCCGGTGTCATCGTGGGGGAGAACTTCCGCTTCGGTCACCGCGCGCAGGGCGATCTCGCTCTGCTCGAGCGTCTCTGCGGAGCGCACGACGTCACGGTGATCGGCTTGCCGCTCGACGGTTCGCATGGCCAGGCGTGGTCGTCGACATACGTCCGTGATCGACTGGCAGCTGGCGATGTCGGTGCCGCAGCTGAGGCGCTCGGCCGGCCGTTCTCGATCAAGGGGTATGTCGTCAAGGGCGACCAGCGGGGCAGACAACTGGGCTACCCCACCGCCAACGTGCCGGTCAGCGTCACCCACACTGCGGTCCCTGCCGACGGGGTCTACGCAGGCTGGTTGAGGCGACTCGACGACTCGGACGCGCACCAGCTACCGGCCGCCATCTCGGTCGGCACGAACCCGACCTTTGACGGCGTGGAGCGGCGGGTCGAGTCCTATGTGCTCGCCCGCGATGATCTCGAGCTCTACGGCGCCATGGTGGAGGTGACGTTCGTCGAGAGGTTGCGGGGCATGGTCAAGTTCGACTCCATCGACGAGCTGATCGACCAGATGAAGACCGACACCGACCGCGCCCGGGAACTCCTGGCCACTCCACCCCCAACGTCCACTTCACTCCCGGCGGCCGATTGCCAAGACGATCCGACGGCGACTTCGCAAGACGATCCGAGTCTGACGTAGCCAGGACTACGCCAAACTCGGATCTTGCCGCGAGAGTGGCACCGAACCGTCGCTTCGGTGCGTCATCGACTGTGGACAAGCGGCCGGTTGTCGGTGCGCTGTCGTAAGTTTGCCACGTCGTCGAGCAGAGGTGAGTCCCATGTCTGAGTCGGTCCCCGACCGCAGCACCGACCAACGCGTTTTCGCAGAACCTCGGGCGATCCGCCTCGTTGGAGTACATCGTCGCCTCTGGTGGCGTAATCGCCGACGCTGTGTCGAGCCAGAAGTGGCCGGGTGAAGCGAAGGTATGCGTCAGCCTCGTTAATTGGACCAACGACCCTGACGAATCCCTGTGTGGGTTCACCTTGGACGGACGCGAAGTCGAAGGATCGGCATCGATTTGGTGGAAGCGTCAGCACATAGCTGGTCGCCTGCGGTTCTGCAAGAGAACGCCCGTCGATGCTTCGAGGGTCCTAGCCCGAAAGCGAAGGGCTTCTTGCTCTCCACGGACGAAGCTGCGGCCCTCATCGCCCGCGAGGAGGCCGACTACGCGAAGGTGGTTCGTCCGTACCTAACAGCCGCAGACATCGCAGATCATCCAACCCAGCGGCCCAGTCGACGGACTATCGATTTTGGACTCCGGTCCCTTGAGGAGGCAATAGCCTTTCCTGCGGCACTCGCGATCGCCAGAGAGCGCGTGAAGCCCGAGCGTGCATCCAACCGCCGCAAG
>JACCXO010000055.1 GCA_013696975.1 Nocardioidaceae bacterium
TGGCCTCGAATCTGTTGCTAGCTCGGGAGTGTCTTCAGCGCGGGTTCGAAGTCCGCCTTCGCAGCTGGTGGCGGCTCTCTGAGCTTCGAACTTCCGCGACTACTCGTCTCCGTCGTCGCTACGGCAAAGTGTAGCTGTCGCCACCGGATCCGGTTAGGGCTGCGGCTTCGGCGGGGGTGAAATGTTGAACCATACGAAGTCGTTGTTGCTGGGCACCGGATCCGCATTGTTGACGGCATCGACATGCGCAGTCAGTGAGGCGGGTCCGGTCGTCTGATGGGCGCGCAGCTTGATGGCCGGGGGTGCCGCCGACGTGATAGCGCACGCGATCGCACCGGTGCCGCTGATGAAGCCATCGGGCAGACAGGTCCAGCCATGGTCACGTAGCACGGGCGCCCGTTCGAAACCGGTGGCTTCGATGGTCATGGTGAACGTGAGCGGGCTGGCAAGGAGGGGCTGGGTATCCGCCTTGAGGCGGAACATATACAGCCCTTGCCCTCGACTGCTGACGCTGCTGTCATCCATCGTGACATCCACACCAGCAGGTGTCGTCTCGACTGTGTACTCGCTGAGCGGTGAGGCCACATGATCGCCTTGCGGCGTGCGTCCGAGCGCCGTCGACTGACTCTTCACGCCGTTCAGGTCCACGTCGCTTGGGGTCACGACATAGGTCGCAGCACAGTTCGTAGCGGCGCCTGGGAGCAACGGTTTGACATCACAGCTAATGGGCTCGAGCGTGTCGTCTTGAATACGGACCTGCAGGTTGACGTCAGTCAACGTGAGGGCGCCGGTGTTCTCGACGGCGAAGGAGTAGTCGATCTGATCTCCCGCATTGACGCCTACGAAGCCGTTGACCTCAGTCAGTCTTGGAACGGTCTCGATGACGGTGAGACTCGGAACGGGGGGCGGCAACAGCTCATGCGTCTGCCTGACAGACGCTGTCTTGGTCTCTCCGCTGTCTTGGTCTTTGCCACTCAGGGTGAGAGTCGCAGCAACCTCGCCAGCATCTACGTCGGCCTGGCTCAGAGCCGACCTCCCCTCACAGGTGACTTGCTCACCACCGGCAAGCTCAGTCGGACAGTCGACACTGTCAGGGACCATGCCCGGCTCGATTGTCAGGCTGAGGTCGATCAGGCTGGACTCGCCCTCGTTGGTGACAGGGATCGTGTAGATGACGATGTCGCCCACGCCCGTGCCGTTCGTGTCTTCGAGCAGTTCGATGAGTACGTCGCCCAAGATCGGCAACGCCGGAAGCGGCGGCACCGGAGGAGACGTCGTAGTAGGTGCTGTGGTGGTCGGGCTTGCGGTGGTCGGTCCGGGAGTTGAGGGGCTTGGTGTCGTCGGTCCTGACGTCGTTGGTCCCGCGGTGGAAGGGCTCGGCGTAGTCGGGTCAGGGCTTGATGGGCTCGGCGAAGTCGGCCCCGGCGAGGAGTCGGATGGAGTGGAGGTTGGCGCCGGGGGAGTCGACGACGACGGGACCGAAGACGTCGGCTGAGGCGGAGACGACGTCGATGCAGAGGGCGCCAAGGAAGAAGGTGTTGACGAGATAACAGGAGGGTCTGTCGTCCTCCCCGGTGCGGAGGATGTCGCTGGGCTGCCGATGGATGGCTCAGGTGCCGGTGTCGATTCGGAGGTCGAGACCGGAACCACAGGCCCGAAGGGCGGTGGAAGGACCACGTCTGGACCCGGTGGGTTGACGTCAGGCGGTTCCTCACCGGGGGATTTTCCGCCGGGAGGTTCTTCACCGGGTGGTGCGAGGTCATCCGAATCGGGGGAGCCAGGCGGCGAGGGGCCGCCCGGCGCAGGGGTGACGACCGGCTGGGTGAACTGCGCATCAGCTGTGGTCAGGTCGTTGCTTCTTTCGGGCCCATTGGCGGCCACGATGGCAACTGCCACGGCTACCACCGCAGCGCTCACTGCGGCTGCGCCCGCCGTGGTGGCAGCGGTGTGGGCGGTGGCCAGGTGGCCGGCTTTCGCGAAGAGCGAAAGAACGCCAACGGCCGAGGTGGAGCCGGTGGTTCCAGCGACATACCCGGCAGCGGCAGAGCCGAGTACCAACGGAGCGATGATCGCGGAGAGGTTGGAGTTGACCTCAGTGAGCTCGAGATAGACGGCCGCGCAACGAGAACATTCATCGAGGTGCTGGTCGACCTTGGTTGCGTCACGGCGAGACAGCCCCTTGCGCACGTAAGCGCCCAACCGCTCCGTCACCCAGCGGCAATCCTCAGCGGCGGTGTCCGCCATGTGCATCTGCAGATAGGCCTGACGCAGACCCTCACGGGCCCGGTAGGCCAGGGCAGAGACGCTGTTGGCGGTGAGGCCGAGCAGGGGCCCCACCTCAGCGGGCTTTTGACCCTCGACCTCGAGGTGCCACAAGACCACCTGCCAACGCTCGGGCAGCGAGGCGAAAGCCTTGGCGGCGGCGGTGTTCTCGAAGTGGGAGACGGCTGGGTCAACAAACGGAACGCCTGGGTCGAACTGCTCAAGCTGGTCAGAAGGAGAAACCTTGGAGTTCGAGCGGATGCGGTCGATGTGCAGTCGACGTACGGCGGTCAGCAGGTAGGCGCGAAAAGCCAGATCTGGGCCGCCGCCTTCGAATAGGACGCGCAGAACCTTGATGAAGGCATCCGAAACGAGATCCTCGGCATCGCTTGGGCCAGCAATCTGGCGCGCCAACGACAGAGCCGCCCGACGGTGCCGCTCGAACAGCACTCCATAAGCCTGCCCATCGCCACCGCGAACGGCGGAGATGAGTTCAGGGTCGCTAGGTGCGGTTGCTCCGGGAAGAACATATTGGCTCATGAAAATGATGTGACGCGGACGCCACCCCTTCCTTGCGGGTCTCAGTGTAAACCAGAAAAAGTCTCACGTACTCGCGTCACGAAAGGCTCTGGGGAGCGTTTCACCGCTGAGCAATCAGGAGGCAAGCTCGCAGATGGCCCTGTTCCCCGCACGAGTCCGCAAGCCGGCAACCTCCGAGAGTGTCTCGGTTCCGGCTGGCTGCGAGGCGGTCGCTGACGCTCTGGATGGCAGTGGCGACCTTCGCGTCGCCGTTCAGGAGCTTGGTCGGAGTGCAGCGCTCGAAGGCGCGGCATTGGACGACGTACTCGATGATCTGGCAGCGACGTTTCGCTGCAGGCGAGAGTTGTGGGACGAACCACCTTTCGAGATCGTCAGGACACTGGCCACCGCCTGGGCCGACGCCGCACTGCGCTATCTGCATGCGGTTTCATGCGAGGACCCGCTGACCGGCCTTGCCTCCCCGGCGCACGTGCGCACCCGAATCAGCGAGATCTACAGGGAGGCCTCGCGTGAAGGTGTCATCGGTCCACCCAACTTCGCGTTTCTCGTGGTCGATTTGAACTTCGAGGGCTCTTCCGTATCTCCGCTCGACCGGGTCCTGAGCATGGTCGATCTCAGCGACCTGATCCGCAAGGTCTACACCGGTGCGGAGCCGATCGGGCAGCTCAGCGCTTCTCGTGCCGTTGTCGTCATCCGCCGAGACGAGCGAGTCGGCGATGCCGTCGGGGTTCTCTTGGGGCTCCTGCACGACTGGCACCACCATCGGGGTGGTCTGCCGGCGCGGCTGTGGATCGAGGGTCTGCCCGCCGCAGCCGGCTCGGCTGAAGCGCTGCTCGACGAGTTGGCTCGCTGAACTCAGCGGATGCTGTGACAGGCTTGCCCCATGTGTGGGCGCTATGCATCCAGCCGCAGGCCTGAAGACCTCGTCGAAGAGTTCGAGGTCGACCGGGTCGACGTCTCGGTGCCACTGGAGGCTGACTACAACGTCGCGCCCACCAAGGACTTGTATGCCGTCTTCGACAGGATCCCGCGGGATAAGCGCGACGAGGCTGACGCAGAGCCCGAGCGCCGCCTAGCCGTCCTCCGGTGGGGACTGGTCCCGTCGTGGGCGAAGGACGTCTCGCTTGGCTCGCGAATGATCAACGCCCGGGTCGAGACCTTGTCCGAAAAGCCGGCCTTCCGCCGCGCTTTCGCCAAGCGGCGCTGCTTGTTGCCGGCTGACGGCTACTTCGAGTGGTATCCCACCGAGCAGTTCGGCGCTTCGGGGAAGCCCCTCAAACAACCCTTCTTCATCCGCCCGGCCGACGGGGGCATCTTGGCGATGGCGGGTCTCTACGAGATCTGGCGCAACGAAGCGGTGGATCGAGAGCATGAAGAGGCGTTCTTGTGGAGCGCCTGTGTCATCACGACTACGGCCGAGGATTCGTTGGGTCACATCCACGACCGGATGCCCATGCTCGTCCAGCCGGAGGGCTACGACGCCTGGCTCGATGCCAGCGTCACTGAGCCCAGCCACTTGGCAGACGTGCTTGTCCCCGCAGCACCCGGTCGCCTCCACGCCTATCCGGTTTCCGCTCAGGTCAACCAGGTCCAGAACAACGGACCCGAGCTGATCCGGCCCCTGCCGCTCGAGGACTCTTCTGCGGCGCAGGAAGCAGCCGGCGTCAAGACCACCGCGACGCGCGAGGGAGCAGCTGTTGCGGAAGCCGACCAGCGGGCCCTGTTCTGACGATGGCTACCTCCATCCGCACGATCACCACACCTGTCGGTGACGCCCGGTTGCATGCAGACCGAGCGCGACGTCCAGTGGCCGCCCTGGTGCTCGGTCACGGTGCCGGTGGAGGCGTGGAGTCTGCGGACCTGCTCGCTCTATCGGTGGCCCTGCCAAGACAGGGGATCTCGGTCTTTCGCATCGAGCAACCCTGGCGAGTGGCCGGCAGAAAGGTCGCGCCGAGACCCGAGGCGCTGGACGCCGCAACCATCAGCTGTATCAATGGCATCCGGGTGCGCACTCCCCTTGTCGTCGGCGGGCGCAGCGCTGGAGCGAGAGTGGCGTGCCGGCTGGCCGGGGCGTCGGGAGCCGTTGGCTGTATGGCGCTCGCCTTCCCGCTGCAGCCTCCTGGCAAGTCAGGTGTCACGAGGCTTCCGGAGCTGCAACAGGTCGGCGTGCCCACTCTCGTCATACAGGGTCAGCGGGATGTGTTCGGTGGGCCAGACGCCTTCCCTGCCACGGTTGATGTCGTCGAGGTGCCGGAGGCAGACCACAGTTTCAAGGTGTTGAGAAGCGCCGTGCTGTCGCAGCAGGACGTGTTGGCGCTGATCGTCGAGACGGCGGTCGAGTGGGTGACAACCCGAGTGGCCTGACGGTCTCGCCTCACTGGGCCGGGAATGGTCGGCCCCTCTTTGACGTTGGCTGGTATGTCCTGGAAGCTGAACGTGAACTAGATGTCGGAAGCGGTCGCTACCCTTGCTACTGATGACACACTCACCTGAGATCGATGCCGCCGCCGAAGCGGTCGAGGCATTGCCGATGGAAACTCTCGACGAGCGCACTGCGCGCTTCGAGCGAGATGCCATGGTCTACCTGGACCAGCTTTACAGCGCAGCGATGCGGATGACGAGAAACCCTCATGACGCCGAAGACCTCGTTCAAGAGACCTATGCCAAGGCGTTCGCCGCCTTCCACCAGTTCAAACCCGGCACCAACCTCAAGGCGTGGCTCTACCGCATCTTGACCAACGCCTACATCAACACCTATCGCAAGAAGCAACGCCAACCGATTCAGAACTCCCACGATGAGATCACTGACTGGGAGCTCGCGCGGGCAGAGTCTCACACCCCGGCCGGTCTGAAGTCGGCCGAAAGCCAGGCTCTGGAGCATCTGCCTGACAGCGACGTCAAAGACGCTCTGCAGTCGATTCCTGAGGATTTCCGCCTTGCGGTCTACCTCGCCGATGTTGAGGGATTTGCCTACAAGGAGATCGCCGAGATCATGGGCACACCGGTGGGCACCGTGATGTCGCGGCTGCACCGAGGGCGGGGTCAACTGCGCGCGTTGTTGGCGGACTATGCGCTTGAGCGCGGCCTGATACGTGCCGGCTCGACACTGCAGGCGGGGGTGAACTCATGAGTTGCGGCAACCACCATGACGTCGACTGCCGGGAGATCCTCGAGCGGGTCTATGCGTTCATCGACAACGAGCTTGACAATGCCGACTGCCAGGCGATTTCAGCCCATCTCGCGGAGTGTGCACCTTGCCTGCATGCGGTCGACCTCGAGCGCATGGTCAAGGCGTTGGTCGCTCGCTCGTGCACTGAGCGTGCGCCCGTGCAGCTGCGTGAGCGAGTGCTCGTCTCGATCCGCGATGTTCAGGTTTCCTTTGGACCGTCACACCCTGGCGGCGGGCTGGAATGGGCGCGTGTCGAGAGCTCTCAGGTCGAGATGACCCAGCAGTTCAACACCCGGCCGGAGTTGCCCGGGCCGCTAGCCTGAGCCGAAGACCAAGGCCACCCCTCGCCCAGAACAGGCGAGGGGTGGTTGCGGCTCACGGAGCCGTCGATCAGGTGTTGGGGCGCTTGCCGTGGTTGGCGCCCTTCTTGCGGCGAGCGCGGCGCTTGCGGCCAGTCTTGCTCATACGTCCTCCAGTTGTCGGTGCAGCTGCAGCCTGCATTGTCGCAGATTCCGCACGAGCTCAGTGCCAGTTGGTTCGCGCTGCCCGGCCGCGAGAGGTCTAGGCGGTGATACGGAATCCGATCAGCGTGACGTCGGAGTGAACCTCCCAGTCGAGGGCGGGGTCACGGACGAAACCCATTGAGGTATAGAGAGCATGGGCCGGCACCATCTCCGGCATGCTGCACAGCACCAGATCGGTCAACCCCAGCTCTAGGCATCGATCGAGGCATCGCTGCACAAGAGCGCTAGCGACGCCTTGTCCACGAGAGTCTGGGTCTACGGCGAGCATCCTGAACTCACCTTCACCCTCAGCAGCGAGCTCACGGTAGGTCGAACCCGGCGGACAGAATGCCACCGCGCCGACCAAGACACCCTTGATCTCTGCTACCCAGAGCTCTGCCGCTGAGAGGCGACCGGCTGCGTCCCTCAGTTGCTCGACGTAGTCGTTGTCCGCGTCGATGAAGCCGTCTTCGACATACGCACGCACGGTGATCGCGGCAACCCGGTTCACATCAGCCCTGGTCGCCCGCCGCACCAGCGACTTGTTGCCGCGGTCACGCCCGCGAGGGGGGAGCACCTCGTCAGTCATGAGGACGGCTTGTGCGAGCCAGCCCGTTAGGCTCGAATCTTGGCCCGAGCATTACGGCGTTTGAGAGCGCGGCGTTCATCTTCGGACATCCCGCCCCAAACCCCGTGGTCTTGACCCGCCTCCAGCGCCCACGCGAGACACTGCTCGCGCACCTCACAGCGGCGACACACGGCCTTGGCCTCTTCGATCTGCAAGATGGCCGGACCGGTGTTGCCGATCGGGAAGAACAACTCTGGGTCCTCGTCGAGGCACGCAGAGAGGTGACGCCAATCCATGACGGTGCAGCTCCTCTTTACATAGGTGCGGACGTCGCGATGAGATTAACCGAACGCCTTAAGCAGACATTCGGCTCGTGAAGTATTTCACGAACCGCGCCTCACGGCACGCTCTCTTTTCCAGAAACGAGGGGGACAGCGCGACGATGAGTGCTCGCCAAGTGACAATCGTGGCAAAGGCCAGGCTCGGGCGCAAGACTCTGGCGACGTCATGTCCGTCACAGGTACGCCGACCGCGCGGTCACGATCGGCCTCTAGGCTTGGCCCGTGACCAGCGCCTCTCGACCTCTCATCGTGCTGGCCTCCGTCATCGCGGCCCTAGAGGCGATGTGTCTGCTGATCTTGGCCGGTGTAGAGGTCTCCACAATCGACGCGGATCGCCTCAGTGTGGCGGTTACCACAGCTGTTTTCTTCTGCCTGTATGCCGGCGGTCTCCTCACCGCGTCCGTCGCCCTCTGGAGGTTGAAAGGCTGGAGCCGCGGCCCCATCGTGTTGGCTCAACTGATCCAGCTCGGCGTCGCCTGGAGCTTCTCCGGAGGTGCCACCACCTGGGTGGCCATCGTGCTCGCCATCCCTGCGTGCGTGTGCTTGGGACTTACGCTGTCGCCCGTGACCACACGTGCGCTTTATCCCGAGCTCGCCGAATGAGGCGGAGCTGCTAGCCCCTCAGGCCTGTTTGGTCTCGGCGAAGATTTTGGCGATCTCGTCGATCTTTGACAGCAACTCGTCAGCCTGGGCCGCGTCGAACGTGTCCTTGGTGCCCGAGGCGCCCGCCAGTTTGGTGGCCTCGTTGAAGAGCGCGTGCAGCTGAGGGTACTTCTCGAAATGCGGGGGCTTGAAATAGTCCGTCCAGAGCACCCAAAGGTGGTGCTTGACCAGCTCGGAGCGCTGCTCCTTGATCAACGTCGCACGGACGCGGAAGTCGGCGTCGTTGTTGTCGGCGACCTTGCCGATGATCCCCTTGATCGACTCGGCTTCGATCCGCGCCTGGGCTGGGTCATAGACCCCGCAAGGCAGGTCGCAGTGTGCGGAAACCTCGATGGAACGGGCAAAGAAACGGCTCAACATTGCTGGACCTTCCGGTAGGACGAACGTCAACTCTTAAATAGCCAACGCTGGTCAGACTAGCCTCTTGTTCAGACGTGTGCCGCGCTGCGTCCATGAGAGATGAGGACACCCACAGTGGATCTGCCCCGTTGGGGATTGGCGGTGGTTGGCGGGCGCTCGATGCAGCCCACGCTCAGAGATGGCGACCGGCTGCTGGTTCGGTATGGCGTTGCGCCTGCGGTCGGCAAGCTGGCCGTCGTACGGCTGCCTGACCGCCCGCTGGCGATCAAGCGGGTGACTCGGCGCGTTGCCGACGGCTGGTGGGTCGAGCGAGACAATGCGGCAGAGGGTGTCGACTCCTGGTTGGTGGGAGCGATTGCCGACGCAGACGTCGTTGCAGTGGTCCGGTGTCGCGTCTGGCCGCCGTCGCGGCTCGGCACCCGGCTTGCCAGCCGCTCCAGCGACTGACTGCCGCAGCCCTAATAGGGTGGCCACATGTTCGCCGCCTATGCCGAGTCGTTCGACCCTGAGAACCCGTTGGCCGGAATGAGCCTCGGAGACCGCCCCGCCCCCCAACCCGACGCTGGCTGGACGACCGTCGATGTCAAGGCGGCCGCCCTCAACCACCATGACGTGTGGTCGTTGCGGGGAGTGGGTCTGCCGGCAGACCGGTTGCCGATGACCTTGGGATGTGATGCCGCCGGGATCGACGGGGAGGGCAACGAGGTCATCGTGCACGCTGTCATCAGCAGCCCCGACTGGTCCGGCGACGAGACTCTCGACCCGAAACGTTCGCTGCTTTCTGAGGTGCATCAGGGCACGTTCGCCGAAAGGGTCAGCGTTCCGCGCTCCAACCTCATACCGAAGCCGGTGTCACTGTCCTTCGAGGAGGCGGCGTGCCTGCCGACCGCGTGGTTGACGGCATACCGGATGCTCTTCACCCAAGGCGGGCTCAAGCCGGGTGACTCGGTGCTGGTCCAGGGTGCCGGCGGGGGAGTGGCAACGGCGCTGATCACCTTGGCTCGCGCGGCGGGGATGAGGGTGTATGCCACCAGTCGCAGCGATGCCAAGCGGGAGCGAGCGCTCGAACTGGGTGCGCACGAGGCGGTGGAGTCCGGAGCTCGGTTGCCGGAGCGCGTGGATGCGGTGATGGAAACCGTTGGTGCCGCCACCTGGAGCCACTCGATCAAGTCGCTGCGCCCAGGGGGAACGCTGGTGGTGAGCGGTACGACGTCTGGACCGCAGCCTGACAACACCGAGCTGACCCGCATCTTCTTCTTGCAGCTGCGGGTTCAGGGCTCGACGATGGGAACCCGCAGCGAGCTTCGGTCGCTCGTGGACATGCTCGATGTGACGGGCGCCCGACCGCTCATCGATCGGGTGCTGCCGTTGGATCGGGCGCGCGACGGCTTCCAGGCGATGGTTGAGGGTGACCTGTTCGGCAAGGTCGTGTTCACCGTCTGAGCGCTCATGGGCGCTCGGGTTCGCCCAGTTGTGACGAAGTTGGCCTCCAGGGGACGCCCAAAGTGCAAGGTCGTCACAACTCGCGGAGCTCCGCTATCAGCACCGCTGGGCGACGCGGGCGTCGGAGTGACGGTGTCAGGGTCTCAGTCGGAATCCTCGTCCTCGAGACGGGCCAACCAGGTGGCGAGGCGCTCGATCGGGATCTCGAAACCAGGGTTGAGGTCGACGAACTCCTGCATCCGATCCGCAAGCCAGGTCAGCGACACCTCCTCGTCGCCTCGTCGGGCTTGAAGCTCCTCGAGTCCGCGGTCCGTGAAGTACATCGGCCGCTCTCAGCCGAACGCTTCGTCGAGCAGCGTGGTCAGCTCATCTTGATGCACCACGAGTTGACCAACCGACGGCGCAGCCGACTCAGCGCGTGACACCCGCTTGAAGGGAATGTCACCGAGTTCTGGTGCGAGGTTGAGCTTCATGTGCGGCCACGGGCCCATGTTGGCGGGCTCGTCCTGCACCCAGCGGATCTCTCGAGCGTTCGGATACTTGGCGAGCTCTGCCTTGATCTCCTCGACGGGACGAGGATAGAGCTGCTCGAGCCGAACGACTGCCGACCGTTTGGAGTCGCCCTCGCGGCGCTGACGCTCGGCCAACAGATCCCACGTCACCCGCCCGGAGCACATCACGACGCGCTCGACCTTCGCCGGGTCGGCGAGCGACTCACCGATGACGGGCTGGAAGCTGCCGCTGGTGAAGTCATCGGGCTGCGAGGCAGCATCCTTGCGCTTGAGCATCGACTTCGGTGTGAAGACGATCATGGGCCGGTGCTGGCTGCCCAGCGAGTGGCGGCGCAGCAGATGGAAGTAGCTGGCTGGGGTCGAGGGTTGCGCCACCGTGAAAGCGTCGCCGGCAGCCAGCGTCAAGAACCGCTCGATGCGTGCCGACGAGTGGTCGGGGCCCTGTCCCTCATAACCGTGAGGCAGCAGCAAGACGACGCCTGAGCGTTGTTGCCACTTCGCCTGGCCGGCCGAGATGAACTCGTCGATCACCGTCTGTGCTCCGTTGACGAAGTCACCGAACTGGGCCTCCCACAGCACCAGTGCCTCTGGACGGGCCACGGAGTAGCCGTATTCGAAGCCCATCGCGGCGTACTCCGAGAGCAGGGAGTCGTAGATGTAGAACTGAGCCTGGTCCTCAGCCAAGTTCTGCAGAGGCGTCCACTCCGCTGCCGTCAAACGGTCGATGATCGTGGCGAACCGCGACACAAACGTGCCGCGCCGAGAGTCCTGGCCGGATAACCGCACCGGACGGCCCTGCATGAGCAAGGAGCCGAACGCCAAGATCTCGCCGGTGCCCCAGTCGATCGGTCCCTGGGTGATCGCCGCGGCCCGACGCTGCAACTGCGGCAGCACCTTGGGGTGCACGGTGAAGCCATCCGGCGCATTGACGTGCGCGTCCGCGATCCGTTTCAGCACCTCCGGGGTGACCGCCGTGTCAGCCCCACCCAGCGCCTCGCCCTTGGTGGGGTATTCGGGGACCGTGATGTACTCAGCGGATTCATTCTTTGCTTCGCGAACCTCGGCGAACACCCGCTCCAACTGTTGCTGATAGTCCTTGAGCGCTTGTTCGGCCTCCTCCATCGTGATGTCGCCACGACCGATGAGAGCCTCGGTGTACAGCCTGCGCACTGAACGCTTGTGCTCGATCAGGTCATACATGAGGGGCTGGGTGTATGACGGATCGTCGCCCTCGTTGTGACCTCGCCGGCGGTAGCACACCAGGTCGATGACGACGTCTTTCTTGAAAGCTTGCCGATACTCGAAGGCAAGCTGCGCCACTCGCATACATGCCTCTGGGTCGTCGCCGTTGACGTGGAAGATCGGCGCCTGCACCATGCGCGCCACATCCGTGCAATAGAGCGAGGAGCGCGACGACGACGGGGAGGTGGTGAAGCCGACTTGGTTGTTGACCACCAGGTGGATGGTGCCGCCGGTGCGGTAGCCACGCAGCTGCGACAGGTTGAGGGTCTCAGCGACCACGCCTTGTCCCGCGAACGCGGCATCGCCGTGCAGCAGGAGCGGCAACACCGGGTATTCAGCGCCTCGATTGAGTAGGTCCTGCTTGGCGCGGGCGATGCCCTCGAGCACAGGGTCGACAGCCTCGAGGTGCGACGGGTTCGCCGCGACCGACACCTTGATCTTGGCGCCGCCACCCGTGCTGAACTCGCCCTCAGCGCCCAGGTGGTACTTGACGTCACCAGATCCTTGCACCGTGCGCGGGTCGATATTGCCCTCGAACTCACGGAAGATCTGCGTATACCGTTTGCCGACGATGTTGGCGAGCACGTTGAGCCGACCGCGGTGCGCCATACCGATCGCGACCTCGTCCAGCCCGTTGTTGGCCGCTGCCTCGCAGATCTCGTCGATGAGCGGGATTGTTGTCTCGCCACCCTCGAGGCTGAACCGCTTCTGGCCGACGAACTTCGTCTGCAAGAAGGTCTCGAATGCCTCGGCTTGGTTGAGCTTGTGGAGGATGCGCAACTGCTCTTCACGCGGTGGCTTCGTGTGCGGCCGCTCGACTCGTTCTTGGACCCAGCGTCTTTGCTCCGGGTCCTGAATGTGCATGTACTCGATGCCCGTGGTGCGGCAGTAGGAGTCGCGCAGGATTCCCAGGATGTGACGAAGCTTCATGAACCGCCCGGAGCCGAACGTCCCCGTGGCGAACTCGCGATCCAGGTCCCACAGCGTCAGTTGGTGCGTCTCCACGTCGAGATCCGGGTGGCTGCGCTGCTGATATTCCAACGGGTCCGTGTCAGCCATGATGTGGCCGCGGACCCGGTAGGCGTGGATCATCTCGAGCACCCGGGCTTGTTTGCTGACCTGGTCCTCGTGGCTGGCCGAGATGTCAGAGGCCCAGCGGATCGGCTCGTAGGGGATGCGCAGAGCCCGGAAGATCTCGTCGTAGAAGTCATCCTCGCCGAGCAGCAGCGCGTGCATGCGCTTGAGAAACTCACCAGACTGCGCGCCCTGAATGACTCTGTGGTCATAAGTCGAGGTCAATGTCATGACCTTGCTGATGGCGTTGTCGGCGAGCGTCTCCTCGGAGGCCCCTTGGTACTCCGGCGGGAAGTCCATGGCTCCCACACCGAGGATGCAGCCTTGACCGCTCATCAGCCGAGGCACCGAGTGGTTGGTGCCGATGGTCCCGGGGTTGGTGAGGCTGACCGTTGTGCCCTGGAAGTCGGCGATCGTCAGCTTGTTGTCTCGGGTCCGACGTACGACGTCCTCATAGGCCGACCAGAACCCTGCGAAGGTGAGCGCCTCAGCTCCCTTGATCGACGGCACCAAGAGCTGGCGGGTGCCATCAGGCTTGGATACGTCGATCGCCAGGCCGAGGTTGACGTGAGCCGGTTTGATCAAGTGAGGTTTGCCGTCGACGACCTGGAAGCCGTAGTTCATCTCCGGCATCGCCTTGAGCGCCTTGCCGAGAGCAAAGCCGATGATGTGGGTGAACGACACCTTGCCACCGCGAGCGCGAGCGAGGTGGTTGTTGATCACGACCCGGTTGTCGATGAGCAGCTTGACCGGCACGGTTCGCACGCTGGTGGCGGTGGGGACCGTCAAGCTCTCGTCCATGTTCGAGACCGTGCGGGCGAGAGCGCCTCTGAGCACGACATGCTCCGGCTCGGCGTCGGCGTCGGCGTCGGCGTCGGCGTCGTCAGTCTTCGAGGGTGAATCCTTGGGCGCCGGCTTGGTCGTGGCATCCGCCGGGATGGGCTTGGTCGCCTTGCGGTCATCCACGGGCTTGGCTGACGAGGCAGCCGCTGAGTCGGCGAGCGCCGCCGGCGAGATCGTTGGTTGGGTTGCCTTGGGCTGGGGGGGTGGGCCGGGCTGGACCTTCTTGGCGGCGCTTTGTGCGGCGGGCTTTGCGCCTGCCGGTTCGCTCTCCTCCTGGGCACGGGCAGTGGCGGCCGGCTTGCTTGACGGTGCCCCATTGCTTGTCGTGGTGCTGGTTCGGGGCTGGCTGTTCGCATTGTCCGGTTGCTGCTCCTTGAACAGCTCCTGCCAGGCCTCGTCCACGGAGTTGGGGTCAGCGAGATAACTCTCGTGCATCTCGTCGACAAGCCACTCGTTGGCACCGAATCCGGACATCGCGTGGTCTTGCGGGGACTGGGACACGGCTTTTCGTTTCGCCTCTTCCGCTGAGATACAAGATAGGGACTCCCAGGCTATCCCCCGATTCTCCGTTTCCGCAGGTGGAGGGCGCCGCAGGTGGGAGCGTGCCGCAGGTGGGAGGGTGCCGCTGGCGTGACGGTGGGGCATGGGCGACCCTTGTCGACATGAAGACCCGCCACCCTTGGTCACCTGTCTCGGCTGTAGTTGCCGCGATGCTCACAGCGAGTGCTTGTACGGGCAACCATGACTCGCCGGCCGGGCCCGAGAGGGCTACAACCGAACCGGCCGCTACGTCACCAGCTCCGTCGACGACTCCGGTCTCGACTGCCGGGCCGATCGAGCTGTCCAGGGCCGACGCGAAGCTCGAGGTCTCCATCGAGCAGTTGCGAGGCGGTGTCGACCGGACCGAGAGAGCTCGGTTGCGTGCCGCGATCAGCGAACCGATCGCTCGCTGGATCAATGCCGCCTTTCACAGCGGCGGCGATCCGAACAGCGACTTGGATGCGGCATTCGCAGGGTGGACTCCCCGAGCCGCCGCGTTGGCGCGAGAACACCGCGATGTCACGACCAATGCCGCTCTAGGAGCCAACCTGTCTCGGGTGATCATCGACAAGAGACGGGTGCGCTTGTTTGTCTTCGCTACCGATGGTGTCGTTGGCGGAGCAACTGCCGGAGTCACTCTGCGCGTCGCCGGGGTGCAGCCGGCCGGCAGCGAGACTCGTTTCTCCGTCGAGGGAGAGCTCTACCTCACGCGCGACGGGTCGCAGTGGCAGATTTTCGGCTACTCCCTGCAGCGTCAGGAGGAGCAACGGTGAGACCTGGTCCCGGAGCTCCTCGTCGACCCGGGCGTGCGCTCATGTCGGTCGCATTACTGACGGTGCTCGGCGTCGTGGTTCCCGATGCCAGCCGTCCGCCGCCTGAGTTCGCGCTCGTCCAACTCGACGGGGTGGAGGGCCTCGACGCCACCGACGACGTCATCTGGATGCTGGCGCTCGGGTCCGACGCTCGCCCGGGGGAGCCGGTGATGCGAAGCCGATCAGACGCGATCCAGCTTGTCGGGATGAACACCGTGAACCAGCACGCTGTCACGATCGGAATCCCACGTGACTCGTATGTCGACATACGGGGCTTTGGTCGCGACAAGATCAACGCGGCGATGGTCTATGGCGGACCGGAGGCGACTGCCGGTGCCGTGACAGCCCTGACGGGCATCGAGCCGGACTATGTGTTCGTCGCGAGCTTTCCTGGTCTTATCCGGATGGTGAACGGCGTCGGCGGCGTTCGGGCTGAGGTGACCCACGAGATGGACGACCTGAACCAGGTGTTCCATCCCGGGCCGCACCGGTTCTCCGGCGTTGAAGCGTTGGCGTTCGCGAGGATCAGATATGGCTTGCCGGGCGGCGACTTCGACCGATCGATGGATCAGGGCGAGCTGCTGGCGGGTGGTCTCGCGACTCTCGCTGGGCGGATGAGGCAGCCGGGGTACTTCGAGCGCGCACTCGGCGTCTTCGCCCGCTACACCGACACGAACCTGAGTCCGGTCGAACTCTATCGTCTCGGTCGGACCGTGATGACCATCGATCCGGCGCAGGTGCGCGTGTGCGTCTTGAAAGGCAGCACCGGGTATGCCGGGGCGGCGAGTGTCGTCTTCGCCGACCTGGCGGCCACCCGCTCCCTGGTTGCCGATGTCCGCAACGACGCCACGGTGGACCAGACCTGCTGATCGGCATACCGACCCCGAATGAGTCGCCACTGCGCGCCGCGCCCGCGCGAGACTTTCCCTGGGGGACGGGACGCCCTACGCTCGGCGCACCAACTCACCCTCGGAGAAGCCATGACGCGGATTGACGAAGACCGGACACTCGAGCAGTACGGCTATCGGCAGGAACTGCGCCGGTCGTTGACCTTCACAGATCTGCTCGTCTACGGGCTCATCTTCATGGTTCCTATCGCCCCGTTCGGCATCTTCGGCAGTGTCTTCCAAGCCTCAGGCGGCATGGTGGCGCTCGCCTACGCAATCGGCATGCTGGCGATGATCTTCA
>JACCXO010000068.1 GCA_013696975.1 Nocardioidaceae bacterium
AGCGATGGGCGCGGAACACGGGCGCACGAATCTTGCGTCTCGATGTATCGGAGGGCAATCGTGCTGCCTCCGATCTGTACCAACGCAACGGCTTTGACTACACCGGTGAACAAGGCGACTGGATGGCTGACGGACTGCGCCGAGAGCGCGTCATGGCGAAACAGCTCCAGCCCCGGCCGCAAACGAGGTCCTGAAGGACTCGCTAGGCAACGGTGGGTGGCTGCTCCCACTTTCACGCTCTCGCGGCCGACGTCCTCCAAGTCGCGCGTTGACGAGTATCACGAGGTCAATAGTGGTTCAGCCCATAACGTCCCGGTCGCGCTACTTGGGTGCGAGTGATCGAGCGGAGGCAACGCCGCGGCTCACCCAGCGACGGAGTGCGTCGTCGTTCTCGAGCGCCTCCGCTTCGACCCGAAGCCAGCCGTCCATCTCCTTGCCGCGCATCTCGAAGCGCCGCACGTGTGGCTCGGTCACAAGAGACTCGGTCTGAGCGGGATCGATGCGCAGCAGCAGTCCACCTTTATTGCTGGCACTAGCGGCCATGTTGCCATTGATCAAGAACGCCAGGCCGCCGAACATACGCTTCTCGGTCAGGCCGCGTTCACCTTGAACGACCTGCCGAATACGATTCGCTAGCTCGTCGTCGTATGGCATGGCAGAAAGTATTGCGTACCGAGCCGACGATGAACTGGAGCCGTGAATCGCACCGGGTTTCTGCGCAGGGTCTGATTCCACCGAGGGATTAACGTCCTGCCGCGAAAGCGGAGAGGTCAGCTAACCTCGTTGAGCTCGCCCGTCGCGACGTCGTACACGAAACCACGGACGTTGTCCTTGAGCGGGACGAATGGATCGGCCTGGATCCGCGCGATCGACTGCCGCACATCGGCCGCTGGGTCGGTGAAACTCTCTGGCGCCCATGGTGGCCGCAGGGCGGTCTCGGACTCGATGGCGGCCTTGAACTCATCGTCGGTGAAGGTCAGCATCCCGCAGTCCGTGTGGTGGATGAGCACGATCTCTTCGGTGCCGAGGAGGCGTTGGCTAATGGCCAGTGAGCGAATCACGTCCGCGGTGATGACGCCGCCCGCGTTTCGGATCACGTGGGCGTCGCCCTCCCGCAGCCCGAGCAGACCGTAGGGGTTGAGCCGGGCGTCCATGCAGGCGACGACGGCTGTCTGCCGGGCGGGCGGCATCGGCAGGTCGCCCTGGTCGAAGGTGGCGGCGTAGCGCTCGGCGCTCGCAACCAGGGCATCAGTGACGGTCATGGCTGTTCTCCTGTTCCGGCGAATTCACGTCGACATCCTTGCGACGCGCACGCGCATGCTCGCACGGAGTGCAGTCGGCGCCGCAATTACTGCGAGCTCATCTCACGGGCTGGTTCGACCGGCGTACGACGAAATCGCCACGACGAACCCTGACTCGCCTGGATACGATCGACCCTCCAGCCCGAGTGGCGATGACCGTGCCGTCATCACCCAAGTAGAGGAGCACACGTGTCCGACCTGAATGTCACCGTCGTCAGCGCAACCGAGCGTGATGAACGGACGGTGGCCTCGGGCACGAAGGCTTGGGAGCTTTTCGCCGATGACCCCGCGATCATCGCGGTCAGGGTCGACCAAGAGTTGCGAGACCTGGCTCATGAACTCAGCGCTGGAGCAGCGGTCGAAGGGGTGGCCGTCGACAGCGACGAAGGTCTCGCCATCTTGCGACACTCGACCGCACATGTGCTGGCGCAGGCGGTGCAGGAGCTTTTTCCGGACGCCCGGTTGGGAATCGGCCCTCCCATCACGGACGGCTTCTACTACGACTTCGACGTGGTCGAGCCGTTCAAGCCCGACGACCTGACCAAGATCGAGTCGCGGATGCGCAAGATCATCAAGGAGGGCCAGCGTTTCTCCCGCCGGGCCGTGAGCGACGGCGCGGCCTGCGACGAACTCGCCGACGAGCCTTACAAGCTCGAGCTGATCAGGCTCAAAGGCGCTGATCGCCAGTCGGCTGCCGCCAGCGAGGAAAACGTGGAGGTCGGCGGTGGTGAGCTCACGATCTACGACAACCTGAGGCGTGACGGAACGCTTGCCTGGAAGGACCTGTGCAGGGGTCCGCACCTACCGACGACCAAGCGGATCCCGGCGTTCGCGCTGATGCGATCAGCGGCCGCCTACTGGCGCGGCGACGAGCAGAACCCTCAGCTCCAGCGCATCTACGGCACCGCCTGGCAGAGCAAGGAGGCGCTCGACGCTCACCTCCAGCGACTTGAGGAAGCCGCCCGACGCGACCACCGACGACTTGGCAACGAGCTGGATCTCTTCAGCTTCCCCGACGAGGTCGGCTCCGGTCTCGCGATCTTCCATCCCAAGGGCGGCGTGTTGCGCAAGGAGATGGAGGACTACTCCCGCAAGCGCCATGTGGAGAGCGGCTACGAGTTCGTCTACAGCCCCCACATCAGCAAAGGGGCACTCTTCGAAACGTCCGGGCACCTCCAGTGGTACGCCGACGGGATGTATCCGCCGATGCATGTCGACGAGGTGCGCGACACAGACGGCACGGTGAAGAAACCGGGCCAGGACTACTACCTCAGGCCCATGAACTGCCCGTTCCATTGCCTGATCTTCCGGTCGAGAGGCAGGTCCTATCGCGAGCTGCCGCTGCGGCTCTTCGAGTTCGGGTCGGTCTACCGCTACGAGAAGTCCGGCGTTGTGCACGGACTGACCCGAGTGCGCGGCATGACGCAGGACGACGCGCACATCTACGCGACGCGCGACCAGCTCCACGTCGAGCTGACGACGCTGCTGCAGTTCGTCCTCGATTTGCTCGAGGACTACGGGCTCGAGGACTTCTATCTCGAGCTCTCCACCAAGAACGAGGAGAAGTATGTCGGTTCGGACGAGATCTGGGAGGAGGCGACCGCGACTCTCGATCAAGTCGCGACCGCCTCGAATCTTGAGCTTGTCTCCGACCCGGGAGGTGCTGCTTTCTACGGCCCGAAAATCTCCGTTCAGGCCCGTGACGCCATCGGACGCAGCTGGCAGATGTCAACCATCCAACTCGACTTCAACCTGCCGGAGCGCTTCGGGCTCGAGTACACCGCCGACGACGGTTCACGTCAAACGCCGGTGATGATCCACCGCGCCTTGTTCGGCTCGATCGAGCGTTTCGTCGGAGTCTTGACGGAGCACTACGCGGGCGCCTTCCCCCCGTGGCTGGCGCCCGTGCAGGTCGTCGCCATCCCCATCGCTGAACGCCACGACGACTACTTGACGGGACTCGCCCAGGCGCTGAAGACCCAGGGCATCCGCGTCGAAGTCGACCGATCAGATGACCGAATGCAGAAGAAGATCCGTAACGCCCAGCTCGGCAAGGTGCCCTTCATGGTCATCGCCGGCGACCGCGATGTCGAGGACGATGCCGTGTCGTTTCGCTACCGCAATGGCGACCAGGACAACGGCGTCCCGAGAGACGAGGCGATCAGGCGCATCGTCGAAGCGGTCCAGCAGCGGGTCCAGGTGTGACCCAATTCGAAGAGCAGGTAGGGGCGGGGGAGGCGGACCCGTTCCTGCGGCTATGGACGCCGCACCGGATGGCCTACATCAAAGGTGACAACAAGCCGGCCAATTCTGAGCCTGACGGGTGTCCGTTCTGCACGATTCCGGGGATGCCGGACGAGGAGGGTCTCGTCGTACGCCGAGGAGAACATGCCTTCGCCGTCCTCAACCTGTATCCGTACAACCCTGGCCACCTGATGGCGTGTCCTTATCGACATGTAGCGGACTACACCGAGATGAGCGCCGAAGAGACAGCCGAGGTGGCCGCGCTGACCCAGCAGGCCATGCTGGCCGTGCGCCATGCGAGTGGGGCACATGGCTTCAACATCGGCATGAACCAAGGCGCGGTCGCGGGTGCCGGCATCGCTGCCCACTTGCATCAGCACGTCGTCCCGCGCTGGGGGGGCGACACGAATTTCATGCCGGTGGTGGGTCACACCAAGGTGCTGCCGCAGCTGCTCGGGGACACCAGAGAGCTGATCGCCGCGTCCTGGCCGGATCCAGGCTAGATCAGAGCACCATGCGCCGGCGCTTCTTGCCGAGGTCACTTCTCGCGGGCGCTGTGGGAGGCTGAGCCTGCAACGTCGCACCAGCCAACCGCCACCATCCCTGTCCTGACCAGCCGCTGAGCCGCACCCGACGTCAGACCGACCAGGAAGTCCGAAACTTCACCAATGCTTGAGCGCTTCCGTCAGTTCTGGACCGACCTCTTCAAGCCGATCTCGCATCTCTTGATCAGACTCGGTGTGTCGCCAGACACGGTCACCATCGTGGGCACCGTCGGGGTCATCTTCGGGGCGCTGGTGTTCTTTCCCCGGGGACAGCTGTGGATCGGTGTGCTGGTCATCACCGCGTTTGTGTTCTCGGACCTGATCGACGGCTACATGGCGCGCACTCTGGGCACGTCCTCGCGATGGGGGGCGTTTCTCGACTCGACGCTCGACCGGCTCGGTGACGCCGCGATCTTCGCGGGCCTTGTGCTGTGGTTCTTTGGTGGTGGCGATAACCGGCTGCTCGGCTATGTGGCGTTGTGGGCCCTCGTCATGGGTTCGGTCACGTCATACACCCGGGCCAAGGCAGAGAGCCTCGGGATGCAAGCGAAGGGAGGCATCGCCGAGCGCGCTGATCGCTTGGTCGCTGTGCTCGTCATCACCTTCTTCGCTGACCTGCTCGACCTGCCGATCCTGCTGGCCATCGTGCTGTGGGCGCTGGCCGCTGCCAGCACGATCACTGTCATCCAGCGCATGGTCCTCGTGCGGCGGCAGGCGCTGGCCGGCCCTACTCTGCCGATCTGATGGCCACCAGACCTCGCGCTGCGGCAACCCGCGACCGGTTGATTGACCAGACGTTCGCCTCCGGGTGGGCTCTGACCCGCCACGTTCCAGAGCCAGTCGCTGAGCGGCTGATGGAGAGTGCCGCTGACCGGGTCCGGCGTCGCCGAGGCGTTGGTGTCCAGCAGCTGGAAGCCAATCTCCGCCGGGCGGCGCCATCGCTCGATGAGGTGGCGGTGCGTGACTTGTCGCAGCGAGCGATGCGGTCCTACTTCCGCTACTGGCAAGAGGCTTTGCGACTCCCGTCGTGGTCGGACCAGCGCATCGTCGACACCGTCGTGACCGCCAACGAGGCGCCGCTGCGGAACGGTTTCAACCAGGGGCGAGGCGCCATCATCGCCTTGCCCCACATGGCCAACTGGGACCTGGCTGGCGCCTGGGCCTGCCGCACAGGCATGCCTGTCGCCACGGTGGCCGAGCGGCTCCAGCCAACCGCTCTGTACGAGCGCTTCGTCACATACCGCGAGGAGCTCGGCATGCAGGTGATCGCTCTTACCGGCGATGGCAATCCGTTGTCGAAGCTGCGCGACTCCGTGCGTGCTGGCCGGCTTATCTGTCTGCTGACCGATCGTGACATCACCCGGTCTGGCGTCGAGGTCGAGCTCCTGGGCGAGAGCGCCAAGCTGGCAGGTGGGGCTGCGGCGCTCGCTCGACTCACCGGGGCGCCTCTGGTCGCCTTGACCCTGTCCTACCGGGGACCCCTGCTGCGGCTTCACTTCAGTGACCTGATCGCACCGGTCTCTGGTCGTGGCGGAGTGGCGACGATGACGCAACAGATCGCCGACTGGTTCTCCGAGGGAATCCGGCAGACCCCCGTTGACTGGCACATGATGCAACCGGTCTTCACAGCGGACCTGACATGAGGATCGGGCTCGTCTGTCCCTACTCCCTCGAAGTCTCAGGTGGGGTGCAGAACCACGTTCGAGACCTAGCGGAGGAGCTGATGTCACGCGGCCACTTCGTCTCGATACTCGCTCCTGGACGACCAGTCTCCGCGTCGAAGCCATCGGTCCCCGAAGTGATCACTTCGAGTCATCGGGCCGTTCCGGTGACGTATGCCGGCAGGGCCGTCGCGGTTGCCTACAACGGGTCTGTCGCGCGGCTGGCCTTTGGCCCTCGGGTCGCCGTCCGTACTCGCCGCTGGCTTGCGGCCGGGCGGTTCGACGTACTGCACGTGCACGACCCCGCGACTCCGAGCGTGTCACTGTTGGCGTTGCGAGCCAGTGAGATCCCCGTGGTTGCGACCTTTCACACCACCTGCTCGCGCTCGCGGATGCTTGTGTCGGCAGGGAACCTGTTCCGCTCCTCGCTCGACAAGATCGCCGTTCGGATCGCCGTCTCCGAGTCGGCCCGAGCGACGCTGGTGCAGCACATCGGAGGCGACCCGACCGTCATACCCAATGGGATCTATTGCGATCGGTTCACCGCAGGGAAGGCAAAGGCCGAATGGGGAGAGGGCGGGCCAGCGCTGGTGTTCCTTGGCCGCATCGACGAGCCGCGCAAGGGTCTGCATGTCATGACCGCGGCGTTCTCGGCGCTTTGCCGGGACTGGCCGGATATACGTCTCCTCGTTGCCGGGCTTGGCCAACCACCGGTTTTGAACGCCCTGCGAGACGACGTGCGTAGACGCATCACCTTTCTTGGGTCGGTGTCGGATGCCGATCGGGCTCGACTCCTCGCGTCAGCAGCTGTCTATGTCGCACCCCATGTCGGGGGCGAGAGCTTTGGCATCGTCTTGCTGGAGGCGATGGCGACAGGTGCGCCAGTAGTGGCAAGCGACTTGCCCGCCTTCGCCGCGGTCCTCGAAGGGGGCCGGCTGGGTGAGCTTTTCACAGCAGGGAATGCGGCTGCTGCGGCGGGCGCGATCAGTCAGCTGCTCGGCGATCCAGCGCGTCGAGCGGAGCTCAGTCGGCTCGGCACGGAGGCGGTACGGCGCTATGACTGGTCCTGTGTGGCGCCAAACATCGAGGCGACCTACCACCAGGCCCTGGCCACCCACCACCCCCGCTGACCCCTCAACGGCGCCTGACCGCTCAACGAGGCTGTGGAGTCGCGGGGGAGCAGACTCGACGCCGTACCATGGAAGGGCGGTGGCCAGTGACACCCGCTGGCGCAGCAGAGAACCCCGACTTCACCCCGGCAACTGAGATAGGCGCATCGTGACCGACGTAGCAGCTCCCGAACCAACCAGCACCGCCACAGGCACCGGCAGAGTCAAACGCGGCATGGCCGAGATGCTCAAGGGTGGCGTCATCATGGACGTGGTGACCGCCTCGCAAGCCAAGATCGCCGAGGATGCCGGAGCGGTGGCGGTGATGGCCCTGGAGAGGGTGCCGGCCGATATCCGTGCCCAGGGTGGCGTGTCCCGCATGAGCGATCCCGACATGATCGAGAGCATCATCTCGGCTGTCTCGATCCCCGTGATGGCCAAAGCCCGCATCGGACACTTCGTCGAGGCGCAGGTGCTCCAGAGCCTGGGAGTCGACTATGTCGACGAGTCCGAGGTTCTCACCCCGGCCGACTACGCCAACCACATCGACAAGTGGCAGTTCACCGTGCCGTTCGTGTGCGGGGCGACCAACCTCGGCGAGGCGCTGCGCCGCCTCACCGAGGGCGCCGCCATGATCAGGTCGAAGGGTGAGGCCGGCACGGGCGATGTCTCCAACGC
>JACCXO010000081.1 GCA_013696975.1 Nocardioidaceae bacterium
GGCTTAGTGGTCGCGGCTGCGGGCTTCTTGGTAGCGGTGGTCATGTTGCCCTCCTGGGCTGTGTGGTGCTGCGGCCGTCTGCCGCTGCTGTGCGAGCTACCTTGCAGAACTTCGCCTCGAAAGTTCAGCCCTAGCGGGAGAATCGCTTCTGGGCTGGGGAGTTGCTCTGCATCCGCCCCCTGATCGTCCTCTCCCCCCCGCCCACGCCCAGCGCCCGCACGGCGTGCAGTGAAGTCAGAGCGCGGGCGTTCATCTTCTGCTGGACGGGGCAGGCGTGCAAACGCCAGCGAACGCGGTCGACGTGCACCCGCGCTGCATCCAGGCCCATCGACGCCAGCACAAGAAAGGGAACCCGACTAGCGTTTCGGCAGGTAGATGGCCGAATTGCCTGGAGCCGCCTGTCGGAATCGAACCGACGACCTTCTCATTACGAGTGAGACGCTCTACCGACTGAGCTAAGGCGGCGAGTTCCAGTGATGCCGAACCGCTGGCAGAGGCTATCAACCCGCGAAGTCCGGCCCAAATCAGCGATCAACGCAAAGTCCGTCGTCCATCGCGGTGTCAGCGTGTGGTCAGCATTGGGTGCCGTCGTCAGGTGGGGTGCCCTCGACGAGGTAGGTATCGATTGCATCGTCGATGCAGTCGTTGCCCGCTCCGTAGGCGGTGTGTCCGTCTCCGTCACGGGTGAGCAGCACGCCCGACTCGAGCGTCTCGGCGAGATTGACCGCTGCCTCGTATGGCGTTGCGGGGTCTCTCGTCGTACCCACGACCAGGATGGGAGCAGCGCCCTTGGCTGTGTAGTCCGGAAGGGGCTCAGCGGCTTCGACCGGCCAGTTGGAACAGGCATACGGCCACCACTGGGCGGTCACGCCGAAGACCGGAGACTGATCCAAGAACTCGTCCGCGCGCCGCTGGATCTCTCGCAGCGACTCGTCTTCGGGACGGTCGAGGCAGTTGACCGCTGACTGCACCTCGAGTGAGTTGTCCGGGTAGCTCCCGTCGGACTGACGATCGGTGTAGGCGTCTGCCAACAACAGCAACGTGTCGCCATTGCCATCGAGCGCGTCCTGCAAAGCCTTCGTCTCATAGTCCCAGTTGTCGCGGTCGTACAGGGGCACGATGACGCCGTAGAACGCCAGGCCCTCGGTGAGCTCTCGACCGCTGGACGTGGGCAGCGGGTCATTGTCGAGGTCCACGAAGAGCTGCATCAGTCGCTGCCGACCACCGTCGACGTCATCGCCAAGCGGACAATCGCCCTCGGCGATGCAGTACTCCAGATAAGCGGTCAGCGCCTTCTCGAATCCCGCAGCCTGGTTGATGGAGCCCTCTCGTGGCTCCGCCGAGGGGTTGACCGCACCATCGAGCACGAGCCGCCCGACCTTGTCAGGGAAGAGAGCAGCGTAGGTCGCTCCGATGAACGTGCCGTAAGAGGCGCCGAAGTAGGTCAACTGCTCGTCGCCGACCAAGGCCCGCATGATGTCGAGGTCTCGAGCGACTTCGACCGTTGAGACATGCTCCAGCAAAGGGCCGGAGTTCGCCTCGCAACCGGCAGTGAACTCAGCCCAGTCGGCTTGAAACTCGCGCACCTCTTCCCTCGTGTCAGGCGACGGCTCAGAGGCGACATAGGCGTCGAGTTCTTCGTCGGAGACACAGTCGACCGGTGTGCTCGTCGCCACGCCGCGCGGGTCGAAGCCGACGACATCGTAGACATCGGTGACCGTCGAGTCGAAGGCTATGAAATCCAGGAAGTCGATGCCTGAGCCGCCCGGCCCACCGGGATTGATGAAAATCGAGCCGAGTCTGTTGCTCTCGTCACCGGCGAGCTCCCGTTCGGCTTTGAGCGTGATCGCTTGGCCGTCAGGATCGGCATAGTCGAGGGGGACCCAGATGTCGGCGCATTCGCCACCTTCGCCATCTTCGCAATCAGTCCAGGTCACGTCCTGGTCGTAGAACCGGTCGAGCCCGGCACCCTCAGGGCCATCACCGAACCCTTCGGGCAAGCCGTCGTTCCCGTCCGGAGGCGACTCCGTCGGGGAGGGATCGGTCTCTGCTGGAGGGGGTGAGGTGGGGTCGGTTGGAGAGTCCGACGACTCTGAAGCCGTCGGCTCGGCATTGTCGGCTACCAGTTCCGAGGCGCCACCACAACCGGCAAGCATCACCAATGCGACCAGCAACCCACTGAGCCGAGACAGACGTCGCGCCGGCTTCGAACGCACGGAAACCACGGGTATCACTTGGCTGTCACGGACCCGTCCATGTCGGAGTAGTCGCTGTTCACGGCGAAGCAGATGGAGCGGTGCCCACCGTCGTCGTTCCAGACATCCTCAGTCGGAACCAGCCGGAAGCCTTGGACACCCGCCGGGAAGCCGTTCGGCAGGTACTCTGCGACCTCCGCATCGCACTGGGCGGCAGACTCCTCATCGAGTGTTGCCCCGCCGGGAGTTGCCTGGTCTTGCTGATCTTGACCAAGGCGACGATGGCCAGCGGCACCGCGGCCAGGATGCCGAGAAAGGGGATCAGCGAACACAGAAAAGCCGCGATGGCCCAGCCGCTCCAGCCCGCGGCTGGTGCTGCACCGTCATAGCCGCCCCCTGGATATACGGGAGCTGACCCATACCCGCCGCCGTCGGCCGGTGGTTGTTGGCCGGGATAACTCGGTGGCTGTCCCGGGTAGCCCGAGGGTCCGCCCTGCCACGGTGATCCGGTCGCCGACTGCCCCTGGGGGTATGACGGATCGCCAGCAGCGTCGCCCGGCCGGTCAGTCATGGAGCCCACCTCTCAGAGAAATCATCAACGACTCGAGCGCCAGTAACGGAGCGACCTCTCCTTCGAGAGCCTCGCGAGTGGAAAAGATAGCCTCGAGCCTTTGAGCGGACACCTCTCCCGTTGTCCCCCTAGCCATGCTAGCCACTTCCAGGATCAATTCTTGGTTTACGAGTGGACCTGTGGATCCCAGCTGCACAGCAACCACATCGCGATAAAAGGACGCCAGATCGAGCAGGGATCGGTCGATCGCGTCTCTGACGAAGCGCTTGGCACGCTGCTTTTGGTTCCGCTCGAGCTCCTTGCGGGCAGGGGCATACCCGCTGCTGCGCACGCCTTTGGTACCAGCGCCGTAGGCCAGCTCAAGGTCGGAATGCTCCTTGGCGTCGAGTGTCTCGCTGCGCGGCTTCGCCTCCTCGGTGGCGGCGTCCGCGAGGTTCGCCGCGCACGTCATACACGATCCGAGATCGCTCAGCTGACGCGGAATCCGCAGCACCTCACGACGCCGGTTGCGGACTCCCTCGTCAAGCGCCAGTGCGCGCGCGCGACCGATGTGGCCTTGGGACGCTCGAGCCGCGAAGACGGCGACGAAAGAATCGACGCCGTGCTGACCGATCAGGTGTTCTGCGACCGCGGACGTCGGAGGGGTGCGCAGCACGACCGGTCGACACCGAGACCGGATGGTGGGGATCACGTCTTCGACCGTGGGGGCGCACAGAATCCACACCGTGCGCAACGGCGGCTCCTCGATGCTCTTCAACAGCGCATCGGCAGCGGAGTCGGTGAGCCGATCGGCGTCCTCGATGATCAGGATCTGCCAACGCTGCCCGGCCGGAGCCAGCGCCGCACGCCGCACCAGTTGGCGCACCTCGTCGACCCGGATGACGGTCTGATCTGTCACCACGCGGGTCACGTCGGCATGCGATCCCGCCAGCGCGGTGCGGCACGCGAGGCAGAGACCACAACCGCTTCGCTCACAGAGCAGGGCGGCCGCAAAGGCACGCGCCGCGTTGGAGCGGCCTGACCCTGGGGGGCCGGTGAAAAGCCAAGCATGGGTCATCCCGCTCGTGCTGGAACCCTGCAGCGCCTCGTTCGCAGCGTCGACGTTGGAGCGCAGCTGCTCGGTCAGGTCTTCTTGGCCGACCAGGTCCGCCCAGACGCTCATTGCACCTCGACTCCCACGTGCCGGTCGGCGAGAGTCAGCAACTCCGTCACCCGCCTCTGCACCGCTCGGGTGATCTCGTCACGATCGGCGCGTGCATCCACAACGAGGTAGTGCGAGGGGTCCGCACCGGCTAGCGAAAGGAACGACTCCCTGACCCTTTCATGAAACGCCAGCGGCTCAGCCTCGAGACGGTCGCGGTCAGCGAACCGGTCGAGGCCCACCCGAGGGTCGACATCGAGGAGAACCGTCAGGTGCGGACGCAGGTCGGCGGTCGCCCACCGTGCGACCCGCTCGGTGCCGGCCAAGTCTCGGCCAGCTCCCTGGTAAGCCAGCGTCGAGTCGACATACCGGTCCGTGATCACGACCGCGCCTCGCGAGAGCGCCGGCTTGACCAGCCGCTCGACATGCTCGGCCTTGTCCGCGGCATAAAGCAACGTTTCTGTTCGGCCGTCGAGCTCTCCGGTCCGCGGGTCGAGCAGGATCTGGCGCAGCTTCCGCCCCAGGACCGAGTCGCCCGGCTCGTGGGTGAGTACGACGTCAAAGCCCTGCCCCCGCAGCCAGCCTTCGAGTCGGCGCGCTTGCGTGGACTTGCCCGCTCCCTCCCCACCCTCGAACGCGAGAAAGAGCCCGCGATCGGCGTAAACCGCAGACTCAGACAACGTGGACCTCCTCAGCTCGCTGCGCAGCGACGTGCCCGGCTTGTCGTTCATGGAACGGTAGGACATGACTCCGACAGCGATCATCACGAGAGCCGACACGAACATCGTGATTGCCGCGCCGTTGTAGTCCAGCACAGCGTCCTCGTTGACGCGCAGCTGGCGTCGACCGATCAGTCCCGCCAGCAAAGGCGCCAGCGCCAGCACGAGCGCCAGCGCCATCCTGATCAGGGTCTGCACGAAGGCGAAAGTCCGCCCACGCAGAGAGTCCTCCACTTCGAGGCCAAGCAACGTGTAGCCAGTGATCCACGCGGCCCCAGCGCAGCAGCCGAGCCCCACGCTCAACACGACGACCACCACCAAGTTGGCGACCAGAGCGATGGCTGCCAGCATCACGCCGGCCAAGGTCAGGGCGACGCCGAAGAGTCGAGGTCGCGACATCGCCGTCAGGAGCTTGGGGGCGCGCCACATGCCGAGGGCGAGGCCACCGAAGACCGCCGCGAATAGCAGCCCGTAGGCGGGGTCGCCACCGCCGAGGTCGGCGACGTAGACGCGAGCTAGCCCGATGACCACTCCACCTGCGGCGAACGCCCCGGTGATGCCGAGGACGAGGCCCCGGATGAGAGGCGTCCTGGCGACATACGACCAACCGTCGACGATGACTCGGACGACCCCCTGGCGGTCTTCCACGGCGAGCGCAGGGCCGGGTGGGATGTCCCGCAGGGTCGCGATCACGAGACCAGAGACGAGAAACGAGCCAGCGTTGAACCACAGCGCCAATGCCACTGAGTCATCGAGCCAGTCCAGCGACGAGTGCAAGACCTTCGTCGTCAGGGACAGCACGATGAAGATGACCCCCGCAGGCAGCGCTGAGCCGTAGGTCGTCGAGAGCATGATCTGGTTGGCCTCGGCGAGCTGGTGGCGCGGCACCAGGTTGGGCACGGTTGCGTCCTTGGCCGGCAGCCACACCAGACTGATGGCCTCGATCAGGACCGTCGCGATCAACACCCACTGCAGCGTGTGCACGATCGGGATCGACGCGAAAATCAGCCCCCGTGCGATGTCTCCCATCACCAGAGTCCGTCGGCGGTCGAGACGGTCGGCGATGTATCCGGCCAACGGCCCCAGCACGAGGGCAGGCAGCACCCGCACGAAAAGCACGCTCGCAATGGCGAAGTTCTGAGCTGCGTATGTCGCATCGGCCAGCTGACTCGCCATCGCTGTCAGCGCCAACAGACCCAACCAGTCACCCAGGCTGGAGAGACCCAAACCGATCCAGAGCCGCCGGAACGCCGGGATCGCCAAGACTCGTCGCGAAGACGGACCGGTGACGGACACGCCCTCAGCGTACGGCGGCGGACCGCCATACCAGCTGCCGCGAAGCGTGGCCTGCTTGCACGAAATGCAATCCGAACCTCGGTCGGTGACGAACTCCATATGAAACGCCCCTAGACGGCGGGCGAGTGTCCGCCCCAACGAATGGAGTCACCTGTATGCGTAAATCTCACAAGCTAGCGGCCGTAGCAGTCGCAACTGTCGCGACCTCCCCCTTCCTGGGTATGAGCGCTGCTCTTGCGGCTGACGGAGACACCACCGCGAACCTGCAGCCTGTCGCCCTCAACGGCGTCAACGGCAGTGGAACTGCCATGGTCCAGGTCGACGGCACCCAGATCACGGTGACCATGGCCGCGATGGGGCTGCTTCCCGACAATCCCCACGCGGCTCACATCCACTTCGGTGCCGACGCTCGCCACGAGTGCCCCACCGCAGCCGAGGATGCCGACGGCAGCGGGACGCTCAACACGACCGAAGGTGGCCCCGCCTACGGCCCCGTGATGGTGTCCCTGACGAAGACCGGTGACACCAGCGCCGAGAGCGTC
>JACCXO010000082.1 GCA_013696975.1 Nocardioidaceae bacterium
GCCAGTGCCATCGTGCCCATGGAAGCCGGTCCATTCGGGCCGGGATGTCGGTGGTGATGGTGCCGGTCTGTACGCCGTCTGCCATGCGTCTGCCTCCGCTGCTCTCTGAGTCCGAATGCCGTTAGCGCCGGCTCGTCACTTTCCGCACAGCATGCGACTCACAGGACATGAGTTGCGCTGCTTGAGCTGTCGCTACGCTGACTCACAGACAAAGCGGAATTGCGCATCCCCCAACCGGGGGAGCAATTGCATCTGAAGCATCCGTCGGATCATGGCTTGAGGACCACCTTGATCATGTCGTCTTCCTTTTTCTGAAACGTTTCGTAGGCCTGAGGCGCATCCTCGAGGGGGAGGCTGTGGGTGGCGAAGTTGTCGACGCCCAGCGGGTCGTCATCGGTGAGCAGAGGCATGATGTCGTCGACATAGCGCTTGACGTTCGCCTGCCCCATCCGCAATTGGATCTGTTTGTCGAACAAGGTGAGCATCGGTATCGGGTCGGCCATGCCGCCATACACACCACTGAGCGAGATGGTGCCGCCGCGTCGGACGATGTCGATGGCGGAGTAAAGCGCGTTGAGCTTGTCGACGCCGGCGTTCTTCATCATCGGCCTGGCGATCGCGTCAGGCAGCATGCCGACAACCTTGTGCGCCACCGAGCCGGCGGGTGAGCCGTGTGCTTCCATGCCGACGGCGTCGAGCACGGCGTCAGGCCCACGACCACCAGTCATCTCCCGAATGGCGTCGCCCAGATCGTTCTCGTGCTCGTTGAGGTCGACAGTTTCGACACCTCTGCTGCGGGCCCGGTCGAGACGCGCGGCCACCAAGTCGACACCGATCACCCGCGCTCCTTGGTGGATGGCGATCCGGCAGGCCATGTCACCGATAGGCCCCAGGCCGAGCACGCACAACGTGCCACCCTTGGGGACATCGGCGTATGCGACGCCCTGCCAGGCGGTCGGTAGCACGTCAGACAGATAGACGAAGCGCTCGTCGGGTGGCCCTTCGGGCACTTTGATGTGGGTGAACTGCGCCTGAGGCACGCGCAGGAACTCGGCCTGGCCACCAGCGACCTGACCATAGAGCTTGGAGTAACCGAAGATGGCCGCACCCGTGCCGTGCTCGCGCACCTGAGTTGTCTCGCACTGGGTGTACAGCTGCAGATCGCACATGTGACAGTGGCCACACGAGATCTGAAACGGCATCACGACACGGTCGCCTGGGCGGAGATTGCCGACCTCGGGACCTACCTCTTCGACGATGCCCATGGTCTCGTGACCCAAAACGTCACCGGCGTCCATGAATGCGCCGAGCGGCTCGTAGAGGTGGAGGTCGGACCCACAGATGTTGGTGGTGGTGACGCGCACGATGGCGTCGGCGGGCTGCTCGATCTTGGGGTCTGGCACCTCCTCGACGCTGACGTTCTTCTTGCCCTGCCAGGTAACTGCCTTCATCGGGTGACTTTCTCTCGAGGGGATGGGTTCTGCTGGCCTATCGCCGACGGCTCTATGCCCGCCAGTCTGCGCCGGTAAACCCGCCCTCTGGGGTTGGCCCCACCGCACCGCCGAGCCTACGACTTCACGCAAGACTTCGATGTCCCGAGTGATGTCTTCGGGAGTGATGGCGGGGGACCACTCGACGAGGTGACGCACTACGTCGCGGGCGCCTCATCCCGCGACGGGCGCCGAATTGTCCCAGGCGCCCGCGTGTACCCCCACCCGATCGGTACATACGCCGGCTATTGAGCGGTGCTCATCTGCTGCACTGGCCATGGCCGCCGGTCGGTTGCGTCGCGTGACTCCGAGCCCAGGCACGGACGAAAAGCCGGGGATCTGGCTGGTGCCTCCACCAGACCGGACGAACGTCATCGGTGCGGTCGTGATCCAGGTCGACGACTGTCTCGCAGCGCATGCATCCCTGCTCCGACGGGGAGTCACCCTCCTCGAGCCACCGAGCGAGCCTCCGCGGGGTGGCGAGGTCCGCTGCTTTCTTCAGGACCCTGACGGTCACGTAATCGAGATGACGGCGCCGGCGAGTCCACGACCACCTTGTGCGGCACGCCGTTTGCCGATACCGGGCGGCGGCCAGCTCCATCGTCCCGCAGCTGGTGAGACGACGGCCGAATCGTATGCTCGCCAATGAGCTTGGAACCTTTCGCCGTGGTCGATGGGGCGGCTGGACACGGTCAACCGCGGTGACGGCCCCTAGGTGGATGATCGCTTCGCTAAGACCGATGATCCCTCCCGGGTGGAGCGTTAGCAGCCGTGAAGCGTTTTCGACTGGGCCACTACGTCAAGACCAGCCTGTGGGTCGTGCCCCTGCTGTTCGTTCTCGCCGGGGCTGCCCTCTCCCTGATCACAACATCGATCGACGACGGCAGTCTGATTCCGCAGAGCGTCAGTGGCGACCCGACCGCCGCACTGCAGATCCTCTACCTCATCTCGTTCGCGATGCTGACGCTGACGGGTCTGGTGCTGTCCCTGCTCGTGGTTGCCGTGCAGCTCGCGATGGGTACGTTCTCTCCACGCATCGTGCGGCAGATCCTTCAGGACAGACCTAGTCAAGCAGCGATCGGACTGTTTGCCGGCACGTTCACGCACGCCATGTTGTCCATGCGGGCAGTCAGGACGACCCCTGACGGCGGAACGGTGCCCGGCCTCGCCGTCATCGTGGCTATCGTCTTGGTCCTGGGCTGCATCGGAACGCTCGTCTGGTACCTGAATCACATCACCCAGTCACTGCGACCGCAGCGCTGGTCGGGTGGGTCGCCAACGACACGATCACGACACTTGATCGCGTCTATCCGGATCACGGTGCCGAGCAGGACCTCGGGCCGGACCTCATCACCGCACCGCGGGGCGGAGTCATCTACGAGATCGGCCACGACCGTCTGGTCGCTCTGGCCGAACGGGCGAACTGCCGCCTGGAGCTTCTGTGGGCGGTCGGCGATTTCGTGCCGACCGGAATCGCGCTCGTCCGCATCGTCGGCGAACCGACGGCGCTCTCCCGCACCGATGTGGTCAGGTCCACTGTCGTTGGGCCCGAACGTACGATGAACCAGGACGTGGCCTACGGAATCAGGATGCTGGTCGACATTGCCGAGCGTTCGCTGTCCTCAGGACCGTTCGAGGATCCGACCACCGCCGTGCAAGCGATCGACCGCATCCACGACATCCTGCGCCAGATCGCCCGCCGCCCACTGCACTCGGGGCAGTACCACGATGCGGCGGGCACGCTTCGTCTCTTGGCGCCCACCATGCAGTGGAACGGCTTCGTCCAGGTCGCATTCGACGAGATCCGGCAGGCCGGAGCCGGTTCTCCGCAGGTCTCGCGACGTCTCAAGGCCGCCATGGACGATCTTCTGACGGTCGCCCCGCCCGAGCGCCGCCCAGCGCTGGAACACCAGCCGGCGTTGCTGGGCGAACTGGCTTCCGTCGCAGCCCGAAGTGACGTCGACCGAGAGGCCGCCACGGTGCCCGACCCTTCCGGCATCGGCTCGGCCGCCGCACTGGTGACGCCAAGGAATACGCAGCATCTTCGCGCTTGAGGGCTCGATAGACGGTGAAGCGAGCGACGCCGAACAAGTCGCCGAGCCCGGCGGTGCTTCGCTCGCTGGTGCGGTGCAGTGCGACCAGGTGCGCTTCCTGGCGCGGGTTGAGTGTGGAGCGACCCACTGCGCGTTGACTGGGACGACAAGCCACGCACGAAGGACAGCACCACTTCCACGACATTCGCAACACCGGAGAAGCGGTGACCACACAGCCCTGACTGTCCACGGGCCGGTTCGTTGGCTGCTGCTGCTGCCTGCGTGCGCTGCAGGGCGCGTGCTGAGCATGAGGCCAGCCCGACGACCGAGCCGATGTGGCTCTACATACCGTCTAGAGTGCGGTGGCATGGTTGGCGAACATCCCTCGATCACGAGCTTCCGTGCTGCCCTGGAACGACTCGGCGGCACTGGAAGGGTCGTCGTACTGCCTAATTCCGTGCACACCGCCGCGCTCGCAGCTCAGGCACTCGGCTGCGAGGTCGGTGCCATCGCGAACAGCCTGGTCTTCGAGATCGATGGAACCGCGGTGCTGATCCTCACCTCTGGTGCTCACCGGGTCGACACCAAGAAGGTCGCTGCCGAGCTCGGCGTCGAGCGTCTGGGCCGGGCCAGTGCTGAGTTCGTGCGCCAGCACACGGGCCACGCGATCGGCGGGGTGTCCCCGATCGACCACCTCGGGCCGGTGCCGACGTACTTGGACCCCTGGTTGAAGAAGTACGCCGAGATCTGGGCTGCGGCCGGCCACCCCTCAGCGGTGTTCAACACCACCTACGATGAGCTCCTGAAGCTCACCGGCGCACAAGAGCTCGAGGTGGAGTGAGCTGAAGACGTGGAGATCTGGGTCAACCCGAGATGCTCCAAGTGGTGATGGATAACCCGATCCCCGGTCCTCCGGCCGATCCTGACCACTGACGACGGCACGACAGTCATCGGGGCGGGATCGCCAGTCACTCGGCCAGGCCATCAACGCGACTCTGAGCGGGATGGTCGGTAACATTCTCAGACCATCCCCTCTGGCGCGCGGGCGCCGGCGAGTGTCGTCACGAGGCATCCTGGGTTCCGGCGCTCCTCCCGGTCGCCGACGGTTTGGGGGTAATCGCCGAGCTGATGGAGGACTTCGAGAAGCTGCGGAGTGTTGAGGATGCGGGCGAAGAAATCGGCGTCGGCGGCTTCCACGACCGCGACTGCATGTTCGGCGAGACGGCTACCGGGGCCAGCGGCAAGCGGCTGACGTCGGTAAAACCGACCTCTGGCGTGACCTCAGTGAAGATGAACGGCGTCGGGGGGGCCCCTTGACCAGCTTGAGCGTGCCGCGGGTGCCGACGGCCACCGGTCCCCGCACTGTCACGGCGGCGGTCTCACGGTCCACTCGAGCCAGTTGGTGGGTTCGGCGTAGCGGGCCTACAACTGAGCCGGGCTCGAAGTCGTCAAGGAAAGCGATGAGTTTGCTGCGGCCTACACCGGTCCGGACCGTCTCAGCTTGGTAGCGAAGCCGCATCGGTCGCGGCGGCACCAAACCTATGCGGCAAGCCGTCGTCGACAAGGAGCTCGTAGTCGGCGGCCTGCGACACATAGACGTGCCCAGCGGAATGCAGCCCGGTGGGTTGTTCGAGGGTCCCGGCGGCGATCCCGATCGTGTGTCGCTCCGGCGCGTCCCAGAACAGGCTTGCACCGCAAAGGAAGCAGAAGCCCCGTCGGGGTCGAGGGCCGTCCCCGACGACGGTGAACCACCTCACCGCTTCGGGCGCGCTGATGGTGACATCGCCGCGGCGTGCAGAGGTAATGGCTGCGGCGTGACCATGCCAGCGACGACAGTCGGCGCAGTGACAGATGAGCACGTCCCGCAGCGGCCCTCGTACGACGTACGTGACCTTGCCGCAGAGGCAACCCCCGGAAGCACGGACCTCGTTCCCCGTCATATCGCAAGAGTATCGGCCTCGGCCTTGGTGACATGTAGAAGCACATGGTTTCGGGTTGATGGATCAGTCGGCGATGACTCACCAGTCAGGAGCCGTACTCTTGCGTGGTTCGCGGCGGAGGGCAACTGCTGGTCCAGAGACTCACGGTAACGGACACATCCGCGCAGAAAATCGGACCACTCGGGGACGGCGACATGGGGGTCAGCGGGCTCGGGCAGTAAACCCCACAGGTCGGGGTGATGCCAGCAGAGATCGTGACCGGTGCTGTCACGATGCTGACGGATGCCCGCCCGCAAACGCGCCACTTCCCCACGAAGCTCTGCGGCAGTCAGATTGTCCAGGTCATCGTTCATGCCGCCATCGCCACACGGTGCCGTTGCGGAGAGCATCAGCCGCCGCTCGAGGCGACTACATCGGTATCGGTGTGCCCGCTCATCACAAACCCCGTCGAAGCACGTTGACCCGCAGTTCTAATCGAGCCGTCACCGCCGAATAGACTGGACCAGCGAGCGAAGTGGCGCAGGATTTGATTGCTCCTCGACAGGTCCATTTGAGGAGGCAGTGGTCTGGCTGTTGGCTTGGCAAACTCCCGGACACGACGCGCGGCTCTTCTTCCGCAAGGAGCGCAAGGCGATCGCG
>JACCXO010000111.1 GCA_013696975.1 Nocardioidaceae bacterium
CAGCTGTCGTGCCATCGCCGGGAGAGCTGGAGACAGCTGGCGTAGCAGCAGACACCAACCCCAGGCATACGAGTGCAACGCCGGTGGCGGCTGAGGATGCGCCAAAGCGCCGGGTGCGGGCAGCGGACTTCGCCGGCCGGGTGGGCGTGGAAAGAGTAAACATGTGTGAGCTTCCTTGGTTGTGTCGCGCGGCCACAAAGCAGCCCGCCTTTCCCGGCGATCATACACACACAAATCGGGCCGACGCATAGAGGACGAAAGGGTACGCCCGGATCGCTTCCCATGTGGACCTCGCGCAGCCGGAGCCATCGCCGCCGCTCGGACTGGGCTGTACTCGGACCGAATGGGGAGCGGTTCGCTGATTGAGTTAACGTCTCATGCGCTGGTGACGGGGTCCCCGGCGGTATCGGGGTGGGGCGAGGTGCCGTCGTCCGCCAAAGCGTCCTGCGCCGCGCGGTGCCCGGCCTCGATGGCCGCGGTCGAAACCACGGCGCCGAGCGCGAGTGCGCCGATGCCCCATGCGACGCCTGAACGATCCTGGCCGAGGAGTCGGTCGGCTGAAACTTCTCCGGGGTCGTCCGCGAGCGCAACCAGGGCCGCAATCAGGACCGCGTTGTACTCCCAGCCGCCGTTGGCTGCCCAGGGTCCGTTTGCGAGGTGCACCTTGCGGATTGCCGTGATCATGGTGCCGATCAGGCCCGCACTCGCGAGCGGGATCGCCAGGCCCATGGCCAGCATCGCCCCGCCTGCTGTCTCGGTGACGCCCGCGGCAATCGAATTGCGGCGGGCTGGGTGCATGTTGATCGACTGCATCATGGCGTCGGTGCCCTCGAGCCCTGGTCCACCAACCAGCCCTTGAGCTTCTGGGTCCCGTGCCCGATGAAGAGTCCTCCAATGAGGACCCGCGAGGCAAGCCTTCCAACGCTCATGCTTGTTACCAATCTCCGAGGGTGCGAGTCCGAGAAGTCTGTCAGGTACTCAGAGATTCCGCCCGATGGATACCACTCGTTACGTCGGGCGGCTGGCCGAGCCGATGCTTGGTCACGGTCGCAACGCGCTGCGCTGTGGCGACCAGTTCGCATGCCAGCACTCAGCGTGCGTCGCTTGTCCACAGGCCAGATTGAGGGGTAGCGGGCGGGTCAAAGCGGGGGCACACTTTCGGCCAGTTGCCCGAGATGGAAGTAGAGCTTTGAGTCGTCAGTCTGTTGCCTCCGCGGCGTCCACGCTGGAAGCCCTGGATGGCGATGTGCGCTCTGAGGTGCGCCGTCGCGGCGTGGACCCGCTGACGGACGTCGATGCCGTACGACGGTTCGCCCGAACCGCGGTGCTCGCCCACGATCAGCTCAGCTTGTCTGGCGTGGTGCGGCCCGTCCAGGATGCCGAGCTCATGGTCGACGAGCTGGTGGCCAGAGTGGCGGGTTTCGGGCCGCTGCAGCGCTACCTCGACGACCCCGCCGTCGAAGAGGTCTGGATCAACCAGCCGCAGCGGGTCTTCGTAGCCCGGGCGGGCAAGCACGAGCTGACAACGACGATCCTTGATGCCGTCGAGGTGCGCGACCTCGTCGAGCGGATGCTCAAGACATCGGGCCGCCGACTCGACCTGTCCACTCCGTTCGTCGACGCCATGCTCCCCTCTGGCCACCGTCTGCATGTCGTGCTCGACGGGATAACGCGCGGTTTCAGCGCGGTGAACATCCGTAAATTCGTGGTGCGGGCCAAGCGACTGCATGACCTGGTCGAGCTTGGCACGCTCACGACGCAGGCGGCTGCCTTCCTCGATGCCTGCGTCGTCGCCGGGCTCAACATCATCGTGGCCGGTGGGACCCAAGCCGGAAAGACCACGATGCTCAACACCTTGGGCTCGGCAGTGCCCGGCGGTGAGCGGATCGTGTCAACTGAAGAGGTCTTCGAGCTACCGAATGCCTGTAGACTACAGACATGCGAGCGTTTGTATATCTCCGTCAAAGCCTGGACCGTGCGGGCACCAGCGCAGCCGTCGACCGTCAGCGCGAGGACTGCCTCAAGCTGTGCACTGAGAGGGGCTGGGACGTTGCTCGCATGTTCTGCGACAACGACACGTCGGCATCGTCCAGCAAACCGCGCCCTGCATACCAGCAGATGCTCGGGGGTGTCGATCAAGGCGACGCTGAGGTCATAGTCGCTTGGCATGTAGACAGGTTGACACGCAAGCTGACCGAGCTGGAGCATCTGATTGACCTGTCAGCTCGTACCGGCGTACGGATCGCCACAGTCACCGGTGACCTGGACCTGACGACTGATACAGGGAGGCTGGTGGGACGCATCCTGGCGTCGGTGGCGCGTGGTGAAGTTGAACGCAAGGGAGCGAGACAGAGACGCGCACAGCAGCAGGCGGCGCAACAGGGGAGACCCGCCGGGGGCCGTCGACCGTTCGGGTACGGCGCAGACGGCATGACGGTTATCGCCAGCGAAGCCAAGGAACTACGCGGCGCCTATCAGACGTTGGTGGAAGGCGGTTCACTGAAGGGCATTGCCGCCCGGTGGAATGACGCCGGCGTGCTCACCACGGCAGGCAACCGCTGGACGCACTCGACGGTACGGCGCACCCTCAAGAATCCCCGCTACGCCGGCCACCGCGCCTACCGAGGCGAAGTCGTCGGTCCCGCGAAATGGCCATCCATCATTGATGAGGACACGTTCGAGTCCGCGCGGGCTCTGCTGGCGTTACCCGCACGCCGAACATCGACCGGGAC
>JACCXO010000117.1 GCA_013696975.1 Nocardioidaceae bacterium
CTATAGCACGCGAGCTATACTCGGCAGCATGACGACGGCCACGCTGATCTTAGCCGCCCGACAACGAGCCGGGCTGACCCAAACTGAGCTGGCACGACGATCAGGGATACCTCAACCGAGTATCAGTGCCATCGAAAGCGGCAAGCAAGAACCTCGCAACGACACAGTGGCGCGCCTGCTCTCGGCCGCACAGGTTCGCCCCTCGATTGTCTTGCAGCGCCGCCGAAACGACGTCGTCGCCGCAGCTGCTCGCAGCAACCTGACTCACGTCCGCGTCTTTGGATCAGCCGTCTACGGGACCGACAGGCTGGATAGCGGCATCGACCTGCTGGTGACACCGATCGAGGGAGCAAGTCTGTTCGACTTGACGGCGTTCAGGCTGGAGGTCGAAGAGCTGCTGGGCTGTCGCGTTGACGTCGTGTCGGACCGTGGTGTCGGGGCGGCTAGAACGCGCATCCACCGCGAAGCGCTTCCATTGTGACCGGCGAAGGCGGACGAACGCCTCCTCGGGAGCCGCGAGAGATGTTCCGCGCAAGGGACAAGCCCGCTGAGGAGATCAGAGTGCGAGGCGAGGCAATACGGTCGCCAACTGAAGCCGAGCGGATCGCCACCATCTTGGCGGACCTCGTCGCGATGCGACACGCCTGCCAGATCATCGTTGGCCGCGGCAAGGACACCTTTCTGGATACCGACGATCCGACCCAGCGCCTTGCCGCCAAGATGCTGGTGATAGACGTGGCGTCCGCGTGCGACCGGCTGCCCCCGTCCTTCAAGGAATCGATCACAGCCGTGCCGTGGCACCTTGTCCGCGCCACCCGCAACAACGTGGCGCACAACTACGTCGACACCGACTACGAGATCGTCTGGAACGCTATCGTCAGGGATCTGCCGAAGATTGTCGACTCGCTGACGGGGCATTCTGACAGTTGGTCAGCGAAGTGGTGGACGCTTCAAGGTGAGGCTGTGAGCATCCGCATCCAGGGTGGCAGTCACGCCGAGCGGGATGCTGATCGAGCCGCGGGTGTGGCCGAAGTCGACGCCACCGATGATGGGGACGCCGAGAGGGCCGAGCCGCTCCAAAAGCACCGCGTCTAGCTGGGCGGGGTCGCCGCAGTCGGTGAAGTCGCCCAGCACAACACCTTGCACGTCGTCGAACCATCCGTTTCGCTGAAGCTGGGTGAGCTGCCGGTCGACGCGGTGGGGCGCCTCGGCGATGTCCTCGAGCACCACGATGCCGTTCGTCGACGGCCGGTCGAAGGAGGTGCCGAGCTCGGCCGTCAGCATGGCGAGGTTCCCGCCGACGAGGATGCCATCGGCACGCCCCGGAACCCAGGTGGTGCTCTCTATCCCGGCGAGCAGATCGACCACCTCGTCAGGATCGAAGAGCAACCGCCGCAACCGATCGGCGCTATCTCCGGTCGCCTCCCCAAGCGAGCTGACCACAGGTCCATGGACACTGGCGAGACCAAGGCGCGCCGCCACCGCCTGGTGCAACACGGTCAGGTCGGAGAAACCGATGAGCGCTTTGGGGTCGGCCTCGGCCAGCCGGCGCCAGTCGAGCAGGTCGAGGATACGTTGGGTGCCATAGCCGCCGCGCGCTGCGAACACCGCCCGCACGTCAGAGTCCATCCACGCCGCACTCAAATCCGCCGCTTGGTCGACATCGATGCCCGCGAGGTGGGCGAGACGTGGATGGCGGTCGAGCACGTGGTCGCCCATCCGCACCCGCAGCCCCCAACTCTCGAGGCGAGCGACGCCCGCGGCGAGCCGCTCTGGGAGGACCGGACCAGCCGTGGTCACCACCGCCACCAGGTCCCCACTGTGCAGCCGAGGTGGCCGCAGCAGCTGACGGCCCGGCGCCCGAGGGGCCATCGCGTCGGCCTTGCGCTTGCGCAAGCCGGAGACGGTCAGCCGACGTACAACGTCTCGAACCGAGACGGGACTCGCTCCCGCTGCGACGAGCGCGTCGTAGGACGATGCCGGTATGTCGTAGTGGTCTCGCTCGAAGCCGCGGCGCGGCACGCCAGCGGCGGCAGCGAAAGCGTGCAATTCATCGAGCGAGGTATCACTGACCAGATGGGCCCAAAGCTGGCCGTGGGCAGGCCACACCGGCGGGTCGATCAGGATGGCCACGCGTCAGCCGGCTGCGCCAGACGAACGGGTCAAGCTGGCCAGCGCATCGTCGAGCAGCCTCCGCCACGACCGCACGAACCCCACGTCGACGTGCGCCTTGGCCCATGAGCCACCTGGCCGCACCAGGGCGCCCAGGTGCAGCTGGGTGATGCGGGCGCGCACGAGCCATGGGACATGCTCAGGTCGGGTGCCGGCTGCAGCGATGACCCTGGCGGCGAAGGCCGGATCGCTTGTGGCCATGGCGAGCAGATCGTCAAACCCGGCGTCCATGCCGCGCGCAGCGCCAGAAGTGTGGATGCCGTCGAGGCCCGGAAGCTGCCGAACCTGCCGCCAGGCCCGGCTTGCCTCAAGAGCGTGGTCAAACGTCCGGTCGAAGGTCCATGGCGTGCTGCCGATCTCCTGGGCCAGCGACGTACACAGATCCACGTCGATCTCGAGGTGGGGCGTGAGGAAGCCGAACGAGAACCCCTCGACCCCCGCTGACAGATAGCTGCTGGCCAAGCCCACCAGCCGCGCGAATTCCCCGCCTTGGGTGGTGAAACCAGCCGACAGTCGCAAGGTGACGCGCACGGGCACGTCGACAGCTCGGACGATCGCACCGACGACGGCTGGCTCGACGGACCAGGGTTCATCGTTGGACCATGCGCACACCTGGATGCGGTCGGCGCCGCCTGCCTGAGCGTTCTCGGCGTCACTGGGGTGGAGCGCGACGACCTCGATCAACCGCGAGGTGACGGCTGCAGCCTCGCGTCGCAAGTCATCTGGACTGCCCACTTGAACAGAGTGCCAGGATGGACGCCATGTCCTCGGGAGACCCGCTGTTACAAGCACGAGCTCTTGTGCTGCTCGACCTGTCGGCGCAAGGTTTCGCTGATCCGCACACGGTTTCACTTGTCGAGGACTGTGTGGCCGAGCGTCGATGGTGGTTGTCGCAATGGCCTCAAGGTTGGGAGTATGTCGACGGGCTGGTGGCCCAAGACGTGCAGGACCGTCTCTTCGACGAGTCGCGACGGTGGCCGGTCTGCTCCGGCTGCCCCGACCCGATCGAGCACAGCATGACCATCGAGCCGGAGCTCGGCTCTGACCCACGCTGGGTCTGCTCCCAGTCCGGCTCGGTGATCACTCACCTCGGCGGGCTCCCCACTCTTGCCGCACCGCCCGACTGACCCCTCAGCGGCGGCGGAGTTTGCGCAGAAGCCAAAGGCTCGCGACGCTGGCAGCGGCATAGGGCGCATAGCGCTTGAGCAACGCGGGCAACACCGTGGCGGCGAGATTCAGCTCTGAGGATTCCGCCGTCGCCTTGTCTGGGAAGGGCAGCGTCTCAACGCCAGTCTCGTCAATGCCAGTCTCGTCAGCGCCGAACTGGGCAGCGCCGGACTGGGCGGCGCTGCGCTCATCACCGGCAGTTTGACCAACCTGCTCGGCCAGTTCGGCCTCGAGACATGACGTGAACTGCGCAAGCAGTTTGTCGCTGACGTCTTGCATCACACCGCGTCCGAACTGAGCTGGGCGACCGGTGATGTTGAGGTCCGTTGACACGATCACGTCGGTGGCGTCGTCACCGGCTGAGGCGAGCTGTGCGGTGATGGTCGCGGCCGCCGTACCGTTGCCGCGCTTGTCCTTGCCCTTGGCCTCGATCACAGCGCGGTAGGCCGACTCGTCGCGCTCGAGGAACCGCCCCGTGCCGCCATACTGCAAAGAGACCGGGCCTAGCTTGACCTTGCAGATCCCCTGGAAGGTTTCGCCGTCGTATGACGTCAGAGACGCTCCCGGAAAGCAGGGCGCGACCCGTTCCAGGTCGTTGAACGCCTCCCAGGCCACATCGACAGACGCGGGGACGGTGAATCGGTGGCTCAGCTCCATCAATTCTCGCTCCTAGCTCGGGCAGCCAGCAACCATCAGCTTTTCAGGACCAGGCCCGTCAAGGTCAAACTCCGGCAGCACTGACAACCGCTCGACGGGTCAACACCTTGGCGAGATGGCGTCGATAGTCAGCGTCGCCATTGGTGTCGGTCAGCGGGTTGGTGCCCTCGTCCGCATGGGCGGCCGCTGCCTTGATCGCGCCGGCTGTGGCGGGTTGGCCGACCAGTGCCTGCTCAACCGCGGTAGCCCTGATGGGCGTCGAGCCCATGTTCGTCAGCGCCACCTTTGCCTCGGAGATGGTGCCGGCGTCAGCCTTGACGGCAGCGGCAACCGCCACTATCGACCACTGTTGCGCCACCCGGGTGAACTTCTCGTAGTGACCGCTCCACGAGGTGTGCTTGGGGATGCGGACCTTCGTCAGCAGTTCATCTTCACCGACAGCGGTGGTGAACAGATCTTGGAAAAAGTCCGCCGCCGTCACGGTGCGCTCACCGTCGACACCAGTGATGACGAACTCCGCCCCGAGCGCGAGTGCGGGCGCTGGCATGTCTCCTGCCGGATCGGCATGCACCAGGGCGCCACCGAACGTGCCGCGATGGCGCACCTGCGGGTCGGCCACTGTCTCCGCCGCCTTGGTGAGCAAAACGGCATGCTCGGCCACAAGCGGGTTCGTGGCGACGTCGTGATGCGTCGTCATGGCCCCAATCACGATGGCGTCACCCTCGTCGGTGATGCCGTGTAGCTCGGAGATACGCCCGAGGTCGACAAGCAGGGTGGGTGCCGCCAACCGCAGTCGGAGCACGGGGATCAGGCTTTGCCCACCGGCCAGGACCTTGATCTCCTCAGCGTCGGAACGCAGCGCCTCCAGCGCCTCGCTGACGGACTCGGGTGCCGTGTAGTCGAACGCTGCCGGGATCATGCGGCACCTCCGTTGGTCTCCGAGCCGGTGCTGGTCGAGTCGGCCCGGCCTACATTCGGGTCAGCGCCATCTCCGCCGTCGGCGGGTCCCTCGCTCACCGTGACGTTGTGCGAGGGCAGTCCGCTGTCGGCGACGTTCTGGCTCTGTGCCGGAGTCTCTTCGCCCGACGAGCGGGACTGGATCGCCGACCAGACCCGGTGCGGCGTGCACGGCATCTCGATGTCGTTGATGCCCAGGTGACGGAGGGCGTCGACGATCGCGTTGACCACAGCCGGCGTCGACGCAATGGTTCCCGCCTCTCCCACCCCCTTCACACCGAGGGCGTTCGTGGTCGATGGCGACTCGGTGCGATCGGTCGTGAAGTGCGGCATGTCGGCGGCGCTGGGGACGAGATAGTCCACGAAAGAGCCCGTCACCAGGGTGCCCGAGTCGTCATACAGGGCCTCCTCGAAGAGCGCTTGGGCTATGCCCTGCACAAGCCCGCCATGCACCTGACCCTCGACGATGAGCGGATTGATCACCTTGCCGACGTCGTCGACGCAGGTGTAGTCGCGGATCTTCGCCTCACCCGTCTCGGTGTCGACCTCGACGGCGCACAGGTGCGTGCCATGCGGGAAGGAGAAGTTGACAGGGTCGTATGTCGCCTCGGCGTCGAGCGAAGGCTCCACCCCCTCAGGCATGTTGTGCGCCGAGAACACAGCGAAGGCCAGCTCGCCGATGCCGATGCTGGCATCGGTGCCGCGCACACCGAACTTGCCGGCCTCGAACTCCAGGTCGTCGACGTCGGCCTCGAGCAGGTGAGCCGCGATGGGTTTGGCCTTCTCGATCACCTTGTCGGCAGCCGCCACCACCGCCATGCCGCCTACCACCAGGGAGCGGGAGCCGTAGCTGTCGAGCCCACGTGCCGCGATCTGGGTGTCGCCGTGCAGAACCTCGACGTCGTCGAACGGCACACCGAGCCGGTCGGCGACGATCTGGCTCCACGCCGTCTCATGTCCCTGCCCGTGGGGGCTGGTTCCGGTGAGCACCTCGACCTTGCCGCTCGGGAGCATCCGCACCGTCGCGTGCTCCCAACCACCCGCGGCGTATGACAACGCGCCCAGCACTCTCGACGGGGCAAGCCCGCACATCTCGGTGAAGGTCGAGACGCCGATGCCGAGCTGGACCGGGTCCCCCGACTCCCGGCGGCGCTGCTGCTCGGCGCGCAGTTCGTCATACCCGAAGAGCTGTTTGGCCTTGTCGGTCGCTGCCTCGTAGTTGCCGGTGTCGTACTCCATGCCGGCGACCGTGCTGAAGGGGAACTCCTCGGGCTTGATCCAGTTGCGCTCGCGGATCTCCATCGGGTCGACGCCGACCTCGGCGGCCAGCTCGTCCATGATCCGCTCGATGGCGAAGGTCGCCTCGGGCCGCCCGGCGCCGCGGTAGGCGTCGGTCCACGCCTTGTTGGTGAAGATGTTCTTGCAGACGAAGCGGTATGCCGGGAACTTGTAGATCGAGTTGTACATGAAGGCACCCAGAATCGGCACGCCTGGCGTCACCAGGCCTAGATATGCACCCATGTCAGCCAGCAGCTCGACCTTGAGACCGGTGACGGTGCCGTCTCGATTGGCTGACAGCGTCAGGTGCTGGATCTGGTCGCGTCCGTGGTGGGCGGCGAGGATCGACTCGCTGCGCGTCTCGGTGTACTTGCAAGGTCTGCCGAGCCGGCGCGACACCACGAGGGTGATGACCTCCTCGGGAGTGACCTGGAGCTTGCCGCCGAAGCCGCCACCCACGTCGGGGGCGATGACGCGAAGCTTCGACTCCGAGATGCCACAGGTCAAGGCGAGCATGAGCTTGAGGATGTGCGGGATCTGGGTCGCCGACCACATCGTGGTCTGCTCGCCGGTCGGGTCGACCACGATCGAGCGAGGCTCCATGAAGGCCGGGATGAGGCGCTGTTGGCGGTAGGTGCGCTCGATGATGATTTCGCCGGCCTGGATGGCGTCCTCGACGTTCGTGCCGGTGCCCGCCTCTGCCGAGTCGAACACCCAGGTGGCTGACACGTTGGTGCCGAGATCGGGGTGGGTGAGGTCGCCTCCCTCGGCGGCGGCGGCCATGTCCAGCACGACCGGAAGGTCGTCATACTCGACATCGACGAGCTCCACGGCGTCCTTTGCCTGGGCGGCTGTGCGCGCGACGATGCAGGCGACGATCTCGCCGGCGAAGTTGACCGTGTCGACTGCGATGGAGGGGTGCGGCGGCGCCAACTGATCCTCGGTGATGGGCCACGCGCACGGCAGGCTGCCTTGCTCGTCGGCGATGTCGCGACCCGTGATCACGGCGATGACACCGGGCGAGGCCTTGGCTTCCTCGACGTCGATCGACGTAATGGTGCCGTGGGCGACCGGGCTGCGCACCATGGCGAGGTGGAGCATGCCTGGCAGCGTGAGGTTGTCGGTCCACTTCGTGCGGCCGGTGATGAGGCGCTGGTCCTCCTTGCGACGCCGGGCCTGGCCGATCTCAGCGGCGGGGCGGTCTTCGGTGACTGTCATGACTGGGCTCCTTGCGCCTCGCTCGGTGTTCTCGCTCCTTCGGCCTGGCTGAGCACGGCCTTGACGATGTTCTGATAGCCAGTGCAGCGACAGAGGTTGCCCTCCAGCCCGTCTCGCACTTCCTCCTCGCTCGGAGACGGGTTCTCGTTGAGCAGGTCGATGCTCTGCATGATCATCCCAGGGGTGCAGTAGCCGCACTGAAGGGCATGGTTCTCGTGGAAAGCCTGCTGCATGGGGTGGAGCTGACCGTCGACGGCCAGGCCCTCGATGGTGGTCACCTCATGCCCGTCGGCCTGTACGGCGAACACCGAGCACGACTTCACGCTCTGCCCATCGAGGTGCACAGTGCACGAACCGCAGTTGCTCGTGTCGCAGCCGATGACGGTCCCGGTCTTGCCGACCTGTTCTCGCAGATAGTGCACCAGGAGGGTGCGTGGTTCGACGTCGTCTGAATAGTTGACGCCATCGACGTTGATGCTGATCTGAGTCATAGCCCATCCTTCGCGCCAGGTCGTGACGCCCACGCATCGCAGTGCACGTGGGTAGGTGACTCACACAACCCTGTCAGGCGGTGCGGCGCAAGGGGTGCGTCCAGAAACCCCGCGCGAGATGTGACGATCTTGCACGCTGAGCGGAGCCCAGGATGCGATGTCGTCACAAGTGGCGAGGCGACCCGGGCCTAGGGGACGCGGGTGTGGTGGATCGGCCCCTCGGCCTCGGACAAGCGGTCGCCGTGGCCGCCCCAGTGCGCCGCGATGATCTCGGCGGCGATGCTGATGGCGGTCTCCTCGGGCGTGCGGGCACCCAGGTCGAGTCCGATCGGGCTGGAGAGGCGACTCAGCTCCTCCTCGGTGAGACCCACCTCGCGCAGGCGCGCCATCCGGTCGTCATGGGTGCGGCGAGAACCCATCGCCCCGACATACGCCACGTCGGGGAGTCGCAGGGCGGTCTCGAGCACGGGGACGTCGAACTTGGGATCGTGCGTGAGTACGCAGATGACGGTGCGGCCGTCGATGCGGCCGGCTTCCACCTCCTCGCCGAGGAACTTGTGCGGCCACTTGACGACAACCTCGTCGGCGTCGGGGAACCGCGACGCCGTCGCAAAGACCGGGCGAGCATCACACACGGTGACGTGGTAGCCGAGAAACGAGCCCACCCGAGCGACCGCGGCGGCGAAGTCGATCGCGCCGAAGACCAGCATCCGAGGCTTAGGCGCGTACGACGACACGAAGACCGCCATCCCGTCGCCGCGTCGTTGACCATCCGGCCCGTAATGCAACGTCTCATTGCGTCCAGCCGCCAACAGGCCGCGCGCGTCGGCAGCGACTGCGTCGTCGGCTCGCGACGAGCCGAGCGTCCCCACCGTTGCCGCGGCCTGGTCCTCAGGTCGAACGATCAGCCGCCGCCCCACCCACGAAGCGTCGTCGTGCGCGACGACGGTGGCGACGGCAACGGGCTGTCCAGCTTCGATGTCGGTGGCCACCTCACCCAGCTCGGGGAAGCTGCTCCGGTCGATGACCTCGACGAAAACGTCGAGGATGCCGCCGCAGGTCAGGCCAACCGTGAAGGCGTCCTCGTCGCTCACGCCGTAGCGCTGGAGAACAGGGACCCGGTCCACGAGCACCTGCTGAGCCAGCTCATAGACAGCTCCCTCGACGCACCCACCGGACACCGAGCCGACCGCTTCACCAGCAGGACCGACCAGCATCGAAGCACCAGCCGGGCGGGGAGCGGACTGGAAGGTGGCGATCACCGTGCCGATGCCGACAGAGTCACCCGCTCGCCACCAGGGCAGCAGCTTGGCCAGCACATCACGCATCGGCAACGACCTCCAGAACTCGCTCGAATGTAGCCATGCTGTGGCCGGCGACAAGATCGTCAACAAACGGCAACGCCGCGACAATCCCGCTCTGCACGGGCGCATAACCCGCCTTACCGACATGTGGATTGACCCAGACGACACGGTGGGCGAGGCGGGCGAGGCGGCGCATCTGCTCGCCGAGCAGGGAGCTGTCGCCGCGTTCCCAGCCGTCGCTCATGATCACCACCACGGCGCCTCGAGCCACGCCCCTTTGCCCCCACCTGTCCAGGAAGACCTGCAGCGCCTCCCCGAGCCGGGTGCCTCCCGACCAGTCGGGCACAGCTTGGCCGGCTGCCGACACGGCGGCATCACCGTCTCGCAGCCGCATCGCGGCCGTGACGCGGGTGAGGCGGGTGCCGACGGTGAACACCTCGGTGCCCTGCCGGTTGACCGAAGACATGGTGTGCGCCCATCGCAGCAGGCTGTCGGCATACGGGCTCATCGATCCTGAGACGTCGACGAGCACGACCACCCTGCGACAGCGAGTGGTACGCCGTCTGAGCTCCAGCCTGACCGGCTCGCCACCTCGGCGCAGCTGCTCTCGCAGAGTGCGGCGGGCGTCGACATCGCCACGTCTCGCGGGGCGTCGCCGCGACGAGAGACGTCGGGGCGCGCGGGGTCTGAGAGTCTCGAACAAGGCGCCCAACGCGGCACGCTCGGCGCTGCTGAGATCGGCCACGTCGCGGTGGCGCAGCACCTCAGTTGAGCTGGCCGCCACCCGCAGGGCAGTCTGGTCAGGTTCGTCACCCTCGCCATCGCCGTCACCCTCGCCCAGGTCGGCCTGCTGGATCTTGCGCGCAGCCTCGCGTGGCGCCCCTGGGCGCGGTGACTCTCCGCTGAACCAGGCCGCGAACACCTGGTCGTAGCGGTCGAGATCGTCGTGCGAGCCGCACAAGGTGGCGCGACCGGCCCAGTAGGTTGTTGACTGGTGGTCGGCGCCCACCGTGGCGGCCGCCCGGAGGAAGGCCTGGCTGCGGTCGAGCGTCACAGGCACTCCCGCTGCCCGAACAGCAACCGCGAAGGCGGCGAACACCTCCTCGGCCGCATGGTTCGCGCGTTCCGGAGAGAGAGGCATGTCTACCAGCCAGACATGTCAGTGGGAGAGGAGCTTGTCGAGGGAGGCGCGCACCCGCTGCGCGTCCTCGCGGTACTTGAGCACTGCCCCCAAAGTGATCGCAGCCATCTCGAGGTCGAGGTCAGCGGCGCCCAAGGTGTGCAGGGCGCTGGCCCAGTCGAGGGTTTCCGCCACGCCCGGAGGCTTCACCAGGTCACCGCGATCGCGCAACCGGCTCGTGGCCCGGGCCACCTGCTCGGCGAGCTGGTGGGATACGCCGGGCAGCCGCCGCCGTACAATCTCGGTCTCGCGCTGCAGGCCAGGGTGGTCGACCCAGTGATAGAGGCAGCGCCGCTTGAGCGCGTCGTGCACCTCCCGGGTGCGGTTGGACGTGAGGATGACGACGGGCGGGGTGACGGCGGTGATCGTGCCGTACTCCGGGATCGTCACCTGGTTGGTCGACAGCACCTCGAGCAGAAACGCCTCGAACTCGTCGTCGGCCCGGTCGATCTCGTCGATCAGCAACACCACCGGACTTTCACGCAGCGCCTGCACGATGGGACGGGACAGCAGGAAGCGCTCGTCGAAGAGCGACTTCTCGATCTCCGCCTGGTCGATGGCCTCGTCGCCCCGCGTCGCTTCAACCGTGCGGAGATGCAGGATCTGGCGGGCGAAATCCCAGTCATACAGCGCTTGACTGGCGTCGATCCCCTCATGGCACTGCAGCCGGATCAGCCGCAACCCAAGCCCTTCGGCGACCGCCTCTGCCAGCGCGGTCTTTCCGGTCCCAGGCTCACCTTCGAGCAGCAGCGGGCGCTGCATGGCTAGCGCGAGGTAGCCGATGGTGGCGAGCCCCTCGTCCACGAGATAGCCCGTCTGAGAGAGCCGCTCGGCAAGATCAGCAGCCGAGGTAACGACCTGCATTGGCTCAGAAGTCACCGGCGCCGCACCCCCGCGATGGCGCAGACGAGGAAGCAAAGAATCTGGACACCGGCGTAGACATAAGTCAGTCCCTCGAGCCCATCACCTTTCCCGGCGTCATCGTAGCGGTTGACGATTGTCACAGGAATGAGCCAGACCGCTGCGGCCGAGACACCAGCCGCAGCCAATCCCGCCAGTCTCGACTGCCTCGCTGCCAACACGATCGGAACCACGAGGCTGAAGGAGGCCAACCACCACTCATTGTTGGCGAACTCGGTCTTGCAACAATCACCCCCCGGCCAGCGGGTCACTCCGGGAACGTTGGTGAGGGTGAGCAAGACGAACATCACCGCCAAACATCCGGTGACGGCGACCCACAGCCAAGCTCGGAAGCTGCCTTCCGGCCGCGTGGTCATGGTCGTCACGATGCTCATTGTCCCCTTGAAGGCGCAAGACCACACCACTGTCGATTGATAACCGTTGAGGGGCAGGCAATCACCCGAGGTAGGTGCCACTCGGAGCGTCCGCTTGGCGCCACCGGGTCAGGGCTTCGGGAGTGTCGAGGTCATCACCCGAGCCGAGGTCCCCACACTCAATCAGGGTCACGCCGGCCGATTCCAGATAGCCCCGCGCCCCTTCGTCGCCTTGCGCCCCGGCGCGAGCGCTGGCCCAGTGCGCCCGGCCGATCAACACGGGATGACCCGGCTTGCCGTCATATGACGCCCGAGCCAATGTGGTGGCATTGACGGACGCCGTGAGCCGTCGTACGACGTCTGGGCCGACTCCGGGCGTGTCCACCAACATCACCAGCATCGCCTCCGCTGTAGCGTGTTCACGGCTTAACGCGGCGATGCCGCTGCGCAGCGAAGCACCCATGCCTTCGGCCCAGCTGGTCGCCTCGATCACCTGGCACTCAGGAGGAGCAGCCGACCTGACGTCATCCGCTTGGGCCCCGACGACGACGTACACCGTCTCGATACCACCGGTTCTCAGCGTCTCGACAGAGTGGGCCAGCCACGTGTGGCCATGATCATCAGCAAGCAACGCCTTCGGTTGGCCCATACGGGTGCCGGCCCCTGCCGCCAGCACCAACCCGAGGATCGACATAAGGCTAAGCCTCACAGACAGTCATGAATGTGGGGGCCGATTGACACGATTTCATGGCAAAGCCCGCAGCATCGACAACAGCCACTTTCCGTGGGCCCAAGGCTGCCACTCATGTCACCGTCACTCATCGGCGGTCCGCCGCGCCTTTTGTCACTGTCATTCATTGGCGGTCCGCAGCGCCTTCCATCTCTCGCATCGCGCGCAACACATTGCCATGACACAGCGCCGCCAAGTCGGACTCGCTCCAACTCCGCGCCCGCAACGTGTCGAGCAGCAGCGGATAGCTCGACACGTCAGCCATGCCCTCGGGAAAGAACGTCGCTCCGTCGTAGTCGCCGCCGATGCCGACATGGTCGACTCCCGCCACCTCGCGGATGTGCTCGACGTGTTCGGCCACGTCGTCGACCGTGCACCGGGGTGCATCCGGCAGCCGCTCGACCAGCACGGGGTTGACGTCTTGGAACTTCCGTCGGTCACCGCCGCGCCGCTGCACCTCGACGAGGCATTCGACATACCAGTCCGCGACACCCTGCGACACGAACATCGGCACGAACGGCACCATGCACACCCCACCATTGTCGGGCAGGCGGCCAAGCACGTCGTCGGGCACGTTCCTCACGTTGTCGCACACCGATCGGGCTCCGCTGTGACTGAAGATAACGGGCGTCGTCGTGGTGTCGAGCGCGTCACGCATGACGTCGGCTGACACGTGACTGAGGTCGACGAACATGCCGATGCGGTTCATCTCGCGGACGACGTGATGGCCGAACTCGCTCAGTCCGCCGAGCACGGGCGCGTCGGTGGCGGAGTCGGCCCAGGCAACGTTCTCGTTGTGGGTCAAGGTCATGTACCGCACGCCCAGCGCGTGCATCATGCGCAAGGCACCGAGCGAGCCGTCGATGGAGTGGCCGCCCTCCATGCCCATCAGGGATGCGATCTGTCCCTCGGACACGGCCTTCTCTACCTCGTCAGCCGTTGTCACCAGCGCGAAGTGGTCAGGATGGCGGGCGACCAGCCGGCATACGAAGTCGATCTGCTCGAGGGTCGCCGTCACGGCTGCCTCGCCGGTCAGCGAGCACGGCACGAACACCGACCAGAACTGGGCGCCCACTCCCCCCGACCGAAGCCGCGGTATGTCGGTGCGCAGGTCTGACGCACCCGCCTCGAGATCAACCCGCTGCAAGTCGTAGCCGCACAGCTCGCGCATCGCCCACGGCAGGTCGTTGTGCCCATCGAAGACGTACGGCGAATCGTTCACCCGCGTCATCATGTCACCCGTCGGCCACAGGTCAGGCGCGGTCGGCGTAATCGACGATCCATCGGCCCGATAACGTCTCGCCGACGTCGGGGACATTCATCAGCCCGAGAGAGTGGACCGCTTTCTGCGGAGCCGCGACAATGACCCGGTGACCACGCCTGGAACCCGGCTCGCGCAGGGCGACGGCACCGAAGGGACGTCGTCACTCCGACCGCCGGTCGCCTGGTGGGCGCTGAGCGTCGTCGGAATTGCCGTCGCGGCGGTGCTTGTCGCGGTGAGCGGGAGGTACGGATACCACCGCGACGAGCTGTACTTTCTACAGGCCGGCCAGCATCTGGCGTTCGGCTACCTCGATCAGCCGCCCCTCACGCCGCTGCTGGCCCGCGCCGCGCTCGAGTTGTTCGGGGACTCGCTGGTCGGGCTGCGGTTGGCCTCTGCGCTGACCGCCGGAGTAGTAGTCCTGGTCACCGGCCTGATCGCCAGGGAGTTCGGCGGCGGCCGCAATTCTCAGGTGCTGGCCGCCGGATGCATTGCCGTCTCTGCCATCCTGCTCGCCGTCGGACACCTGCTCTCCACCAGCACCTTCGACTTCCTTGCGTGGACGGCGCTGTCCTGGCTGGTTGTGCGTGCGCTGCGGGACAGCGGGCGGAGCTGGCTCGCTGTCGGTCTGGTCGCCGGGATCGCGCTGCAGAACAAGTCGCTGGTGGCTTTCCTGTTGGCCGGCCTGGCGATCGGGCTGCTGGTTGCGGGTCCGCGGGCGGCGATGCGCAATCCCTGGCCGTGGGCGGCGGCCGCGATCGCGCTGATGCTGTGGGCGCCCAACTTGGTTTGGCAGGCGGTTCACGGGTGGCCACAGCTGGAGCTTTCCGCCGCGATCGCCGCCGGCGGCTCAGGCACCAGCGAGCCGTGGTGGTCGTTCCTACCCTTCCAGCTGGTGCTCATCAGCCCGCTGCTGGTGCCGGTGTGGGCGGCGGGGCTATGGCGGCTGGCGCGCGATCCCGGGCTGCGCACCTACCGCGCCTTCGCCGTGGCGTACCCGCTGCTCGCGGTGGTGTTCATGGTGACCGGCGGCAAGCCGTACTACCTGGCTGGGCTCTACCCGGTGCTGCTTGCCGCGGGTGCGGAGCCGACGCTGCGATGGGCGCGCGGCGGTATGTCTGGTATCCGCCGTGATGTCATGCTGAGCGGCGTGGTGTCCGCGGTTCTCATGCTGCCGCTGCTGCCCGTCCAGCACCTGGCTGACACTCCGATCGTCGCGATCAACTACGACGCCGGGGAGACGGTCGGCTGGCCGGCGTTCGCCCGGACGGTGGCCGGCGTGCATGCCGGGCTGCCCACGGCGGAGCGGGACAGTGCGATCGTGTTCACCCGCAACTACGGCCAAGCCGGCGCGGTCGACCGCTACGGCGCGGAACTCGGCCTGCCACCGGCTTACAGCGGCCACAACAGCTACGCCGAGTGGGGTCCGCCTCCCGAGACCGCGGCCGAGCCCACCATCGTCATCGGTTACGAACGCGACCAGCTGGAACAGTGGTTCGGCTCCGTCGAGGAGGCGGCCCGGATCGACAACGGCGTTGGTCTGGAAAACGACGAGCAAGGCACGCCCGTCTGGGTCTGCGGTGAACGGCTCGCGCCATGGGCGCGACTTTGGCCTCAACTGCGACATCTGGGATGACCGGCCGCATCCGACCTGTGCGTCGACCCAAGACGGCATGGTGGCAGCGACCTAGCTGCTGCGGGTCAGTTTGCTTCACACAGATGTGGCCCCGACGTCAGTAGTCGGGGCCATGTCTGCGTCGGTAGCGGATCAGTGCAAGACGTCGATGACGATTCGGTTCGGTGCGTGGAGCTCGAACACGCGGAAGTCCGATCGGTTGCGGAGCGCGAGGCCGAACGACACCCGCCCCTCGAAATCACCGGTGAGCGCGACGCCACGCAGGACCGGCATGCGGTATTGCCGGAGCCTCGGTCCCTCGTAGACGCTGTGGCCGCGCGCGTTGTGGGCCCGGGCGGGGGACAAGGTCACCGAGATGAACTTGCGACCCCGTAGAGGGACGGCTTGGCCGGACCCGTCGTACCTCAGGGAGCGGACGTACTTGACGGTGTGGCCCGGGATCCGGCCGTCGAGGTCGATGACGACGCGGTCGAAGTTCCGATGTTCACCGACGCGCAGGTCGACGACCTTCGGCGCGGGCGATACGTTGTGCGTCACTCGGACCGGGGTGGTGTCCCACACCGCTCGGGCCTGGCTTGCGGGAGCGGTGGCAACCGTGCTCAGCAGCGCTGTGGCGGCAGCTACCACCACCTTGATCGACATCTTCATGGCGCACCTCCGTGCAGTCGTGGGTCGCTCCGATACTGGAGCCCCCCTATGCCATATACACGCGCAGCTGATCTCGGAGGTTGACAGCCCTTCAGCTACGCCCGCCCGGTGACCGGACCCACGACACCTGCCTGATCAAGTCATCGCCGGCAGCCGGAGCCGTTCAACGCGCACACAACCTCGGCGTCGCCTCCACCCCGCCTGGTGGGTTCGGCCACGGCGATCAGCCGACCGCCGGGTCTCACCTCGATGGCGGCGACGGCGCCGATCTCCGCAGCCGACGTTCCCGGCTCCCCGGACACCACGAAGGTGTGCCCGTACGGTTTCAGCCTCCCGGCATACCTGTCGATGAAGGCCTGCTCTGCCGTCACGTCGGGCTCGTTTCGTTGCGACGCGCGCGGGGCGGCAACGGCCCGCGGCAACGTCATATCGAAGTCGACGCGGTTGACCAAGACTTGCAGCACCGTGGTGATGATCGTGGAGCCTCCCGGCGAGCCCAGGACGTACGCCAGCTGCCCTCGACGCAGCGCGATCGTCGGTGACATCGACGAGCGGGGACGCTTGTGGGGCTGGATGCGGTTGGGGTCCGACTTGTCGAACTCCGCCGTGAAGTCCGTGAGCTCGTTGTTGAGCAAGAACCCCCGCTTCGGAACCACAATCCCCGAGCCACCCGTTTGCTCGATGGTCAGCGTGTACGAGACCGCATTTCCCCAGCGGTCGACGACCGATAGGTGCGTGGTCGAGAGCCCCTCGGAGTCGGGCTTGGCTTCGTCCGCCGATGACGGCTTGCATCCTGCCCCGTACAGCCTGCCAGGCAGAACGGGCTTGTTCGCCGCCTCCCGAGGGTCGATCGTGCAGGTGCGGGTGTAGGCGAACGGCTTAGAAGTCAGCCGTCGGGTGGGTACGTCGACGAAGGCCGGATCGCCGACGTAGGCGCTGCGGTCGGCGAACGAGCGTGCGGACGCCTCGAGGTACAGGTGCAAGCCACGCACCTGACGGTTCGGCGTCAGTCCGAAGTTGTTGAGGATGTTGAACGACTCACCCACGGTGGTCCCACCCGACGACGACGGCGCCATGCCGTAGACGTCGAGGTTCCGATACCTGACGAGTGTCGGTCGGCGGTCGATGACGTCGTACCGTGCGATGTCGCGCCTCGTCATCGAGCCCGGTGGGACCGGCAGGTCGGTGTTCTTCCGTGCCGGCGGTGACTGCACGGTGCGGGCGATCTCACCGGCCAGGCGGCCGTGGTAGAAGTACCGTGCGCCACGCTTCCTGATCAGGTCGTAGGTCCTCGCCAGATCAGGGTTGCGGAACGTGCTCCCGACAGCCGCGGCCTTGCCGCGAGGCAAGTAGATCCTGGATGTGGAGGGGAACGCCGCGAAGCGCTCAGCGTTCTCCCTGACTTGGCGGTTGAACGTCTTGTCGACCCGGAAGCCCTCACGAGCCAGTCGTGCAGACGGGCGCAGCGCTCGCGGGAGCGACGTCGTGCCCCACTTGTTCAGCGCCTTCTTCCACGTCGCCAGCGTTCCGGGAACACCGACCGACACGCCGCTGGTCACCAGGTCAGGGAAGAACAGATAGGGCTTGCCCGTGTCCGGGTTGATGAACGCGTCGCGTTCGATGCCGGCGGGGGCGGTCTCGCGGCCGTCGAGCGTCCTGATGCGGTCGGTCCGCGCGTCGTAGTACACGAAGTACCCGCCACCGCCGATACCTGCGCTGAAGGGCTCGGTCACGCCAAGCGCCGCCGCCGTCGCGACCGCGGCATCCACGGCGTTGCCGCCGCGCCGCAGCACCCGAATGCCGATCCGGCTGGCCAGCGGGTCAACGGACGAGACCGCTCCGCCACGTCCGCGGGCCACGGCCTGCCGTCCACCACCGGCCTGCACCGCTGAGTCGGTGGCGTGGTGTGGGGTCTGCGTAGCAGGTCTGGTCGCGTCGGCGGTGGAGCTAACGGAGCCGAGGATCGGTAGGGACGTCGCCAGCAGACCGGCGAGGGCCACCGCTGACGCACGAGGGCGGACTCTCCAATGGTCACGGGAGGCTGACGTCGTGTTGCGGTTTTCAGTCATGAGATGACGTTGGTGCATTGGGGCCCCGTGGTCAACCCCCGCGGCATGGAAGTCTCGCGCAAACGTGCCATAGTTCCGCGATGTCGAATTTCACGTCCACCGAGTCGGCTGTTCTCGCGGCGATCGACGAGGAACAGATCGTTCGTGACCTCGCCGAGCTCGTGGCGATCCCTTCTGTCGACGGCGCACCCGAGGAGCGGGACGCCCAGCAATGGTGCGCAGACCGCCTTCGTGGCCTCGGCCTCGACGTGGACTGTTGGGAGATCGACGTCGCCGAAGCGCAGCGGCAGCCGGACTTCCCGGGTATGGAGGTCGACCGTGTCGATGCGCTCGGTTGCGTGGCTGTGCTGGGGTCGGACAACGGCGGCCAGCCTGCTCTGGCCCTCTACGGGCACACCGACGTAGTCCCTGCCGGCGACCCTGACCTCTGGTTCGCCGGCGACCCGTTCAGCATGCGGATCGATGACGAGGGCAGGGCGTGGGGTCGCGGCACCTGTGACATGAAGGCCGGCGTGGTCGCGGCGATCGCGGCCGTCGCAGCGGTACGACGCTCGGGCGTGTCCCTGGCTCATCCCCTGGCCTTTCACGCCGTGAGCGGTGAGGAGGACGGCGGCATCGGCGCCTACGCGACCCTGCGACGTGGTCACCGCGCGAAAGCCTGCATCAACGCCGAGCCGACCTCCAAGACCCTGATCCCAGCCCATGCGGGCGCCTTGACCTTCCGCCTCGAGGTGACCGGCCTGGCCGCGCACGGCTCGACGCGCACGCGTGGTGTCAGCGCTATCGAGAAGTTCGAGGTGGTTCACCGCGTCCTTCGCGACCTGGAGACCCGTCGAAACGTGGATGTGCCCTCGCTGTTCGAGCATCTGGACCTGGCTTGGCCGTTGTCGGTGGGCATGGTGGCGTCGGGTGATTGGGCGAGCACCGTTCCCGCGCGGCTGGTCGCATCCGGGCGTTACGGCGTACGCATCGACGAGTCGGTGCCCGCCGCCATCGAGGCGTTCGAGTCCGCGGTCGCCGAGGCGTGCGCCGACGATTCGTGGCTGCGCGAGCACCCGGTGACGGTCAGCTGGCCGGGTGGGATGTTCGCGCCCGGCTCACTGCCCGCCGGGCACGAGCTGCTCGATCAGGTCAGCCAAGCTGTCACCGACGTACGAGGATCAGCGCCAACTGCTTTCGGCGGCCCCTATGGGTCAGATCTTCGGCAGTACGCACGCGCCGGCATCCCGACTCTGCAGTACGGGCCTGGCGATTTCAACTACGCCCACGCCGTCGACGAGCACGTCCTGCTGGACGACGTGTTCGCCTGTTCTCGCGTCTTTGCCCTGATGGCCGTCCGCGCCTGCGCCGACAATTGACCGTTACAACGGCAGGTGTCCGTGCCTCCGAATCGGTCCGGTACAGCCGGACCACAGGGTCCGCCGATGGGCGGACGAGCCGTTCGCTCTCTGCTCATCGCTCGGCCGGTCGAGTCGCATCTCCTCGAGGTCGCCGGTCCAGGCCAGGCGGCCACGCAGTTGCTGACCTGTCTCCGACGACTTGGCGCTAACGCTGTCGAATGGCTGTCGAAATCAATGGCTGCGAGGTGTAGAGAGACGGGGGTTGGGTACGCCGCATGCCATGACGACGCAACCCACCGGAGACGGCCTTCAGAAGGACCCTGAGAACTGGGCCACGGGCGATGAGCCCGCAAACTCCTTCTCAGCTCTCCTACCTTGAGACCCTGGCCCAAGACACCGGCGCAGAGGTGCCTCGCGACGTGACCAAGGCGCAGGCTACGCAGTTGATCGACGAGCTGCGCAACCGATCTCCTCGCGTCTCAGGTGACGACTCCACTTCAACTCCTGCCACCGAGCAGTAGGACACTCGCCCGGTAGGGAAACCAGCCCTGTTTCTGTCTCGTTTGGAACTTCCACGCCACGGGCTGGCTTCAAGGTTCCACACGAGGTCGACGGATGCCGCAACAGGTCCCAGCGCGGAAGCCTGGTCGTTGAAACAGGATCCGAACAAGAAACGGCCCCAACCAGCGCGTGGTTGGGGCCGCTTAGCGTTGAGCGGTGAGGCAGGTGGTGCGGACCCCTACCTGCGCCGTCGCATCTGATCGCG
>JACCXO010000004.1 GCA_013696975.1 Nocardioidaceae bacterium
AGTCCGCCACGATGGCTCGCTCCAGCACGAAGCTGCGCGGTCCCTCGGCGGTCTCGAACTCCCGCACCTCCTTTGGCGGACTGGACCTCACGACGTTGCCCTTGTCGTCATACCGCCACGGCAGACCACCCTCCGCGACCTGGGTGCCGACACCGGAGGCCGTGAAGAACGCCGGTATGCCGGAGCCGCCCGCACGCAGTCGCTCCGCCAGAGTGCCCTGAGGAGTCAGCTCGACCTCGAGCTCGCCGGAGAGATACTGCCGTTCGAACTCCTTGTTCTCACCCACATAAGACGCGACCATGCGTCGGATGCGCTTGTCACGCAGCAGCAGGCCCAGGCCCCAATCGTCGACACCACAGTTGTTGGATATCGCGTCCAGGTCCGTGACGTCTTTGTCGAGCAGCGCCTGGATCAGCACGCTCGGGATGCCGGATAGGCCGAAGCCACCTACGGCCAGCGATGAACCGCTCGCGATGTCCGCGACCGCCTCTGCGGCGCTCGAGACGACCTTGTCCAAGACCACTCCTTCGCTGCCTGTGTGTCCGCCTCCCCGAGCAGGTCGCCGGGTGACCCTGGAGTGCTTGCAACCTACTCCATCAGACGTGCTCTTCAAGAAGCAGCGGAGGTGATCTGGTGATCGGTGTGCAGCCAAAGGTTGGGTCAGGCGGCGCGCAGGGGAACGAGAGCATTGCTCCAGGCGACTACCTGATCGAGCATGTCTTCGACGGTCTGCTCCTGGTGGGCGCCCGGTGCGAACGTCGTGTAGTTCTCGAAGTCCGTATGCAGCGACAGCGCCACCTGAGACCGCACATCGGCGATCTGCAGTTCGCCCATGATAAGCCGCAGCTGCTCGACCGCGCGGGTACCGCCGACAGAGCCATAGCCCACGAAGCCGGCCGCCTTGTTGTTCCACTCTTCGTAGAGGTAATCGATGGCGTTCTTGAGTGCGCCAGACGTGGAGTGGTTGTACTCCGGCGTGACGAACACAAAGCCGTCGAAGGACGCGATTTTGGCCGCCCAAGTGCGGGTGTGCTCGTTGGCGTACTGGCCCATCGAGGGCGGTACGGCCTCGTCGAGCATCGGCAGGTTGAAGTCGGCGACGTCGACGACCTCGAAGTCAGCGTCCCCGCGTCGCTCCGCGATTTTGTTGACCCACTGGGCGACGGCGTCGGCTTTGCGTCCTGGGCGGGTGCTGCCGACGATGATGGCGATCTTGGGCATGGACTGCTCCTCTGTTTCTTGGGGGACGCGAGTCCCGTCGATGGTCACGCTGTTAGTTTAGTATTCAACTAGCGTGTCATATCCACGTCCGTCCTGCAAACGCCAGGTGCGAGCAGCGGCCTTGACGAAAGCATGGCTACTCTCGATGCAATGAGCCAGCCGTCCGACCTCTCAGGCGTGCGTCTGCACATCGTCACTGGCAAGGGCGGGACTGGCAAGACCACAGTGGCAGCAGCCCTGGCGCTCGCGCTGGCCTCGGGCGGCAAGAAGGTGCTGCTGTGTGAGGTCGAGGATCGCCAAGGGATCGCCTCGATCTTTGACGTCGCGCCACTGCCCTATGCCGAACGACGCATCGCGGTCGGACCGGATGGCGGCGAGGTTTTCGCCCTGGCGATCGACACCGAAGCGGCGCTCCTCGAATACCTCGACATGTTCTATCGGTTGGGCAAGGCGGGAAAGGCGCTCGACCGATTCGGCGTGATCGACTTCGCCACCACGATCGCTCCGGGGCTGGGCGACGTGCTGCTCACCGGCAAGGTGTTCGAGGCGACCCGACGCAGTGAGGCGGGCCGACCGACATACGACGCCGTGGTCCTCGACGCCCCTCCCACCGGCCGCATCGGACGCTTTCTCAACGTCAATACCGAGGTCGCGGGCATTGCCAAGGTCGGCCTGATCCGCAATCAAGCCGACTCGATCATGGGACTGCTCAAGTCGGGCCAGACCCGCATCCACTTGGTGACGTCGCTCGAGGAGATGCCCGTGCAAGAGACCCTCGACAGCATCATCGAACTCGAGGGCATCGGGCTGCCGATCGGTGTGATCCTCGTCAATCTCGCCACCGAGTCCGAGTTGGCATCCGGCGACCTCCACGCTGCCGTGAGGAGTGAGCTCGACGAGACGCGGATCGAGGCAACACTCAAAGAGGCAGGCGTCGAAGCCGACCCTCCCGTTGTCGCCGGCCTTCTCGAGCTCGCCCGCCAGCACGGCGAACGCGTCATGCTGGAACGCGAACAACAAACCCGGCTGGAGGCCGCCGGAGTGCCCGTTGTTGCGTTGCCGGATGTAGATGGGGGCATCGACCTCGGGGCGCTCTACGAGCTGGCCAACCAACTGTGCGCCAGTGCTGAGTTCTGACATGCCTCGACAATCACAGACCGGTCGATTGACCCGCGGGAACAAGCCGCAGCCAGGGCGCCACACCCCGCCGAGGGTGGGGCCACTGGCCGGGCGGCTCGCCGATGTGCCGGTCTTGTCGGTCGACGAGCTGATTGCTGACCAAGACGTCCACATAATCGTGTGTTGCGGCTCGGGCGGCGTGGGCAAGACCACTACTTCTGCAGCCCTGGCGCTGCGCGCCGCCGAACACGGACGAAAGGTCGTGGTGTTGACCATCGATCCCGCTCGGCGGCTGGCGCAGTCACTAGGGCTCGCTGAGCTCGACAACACGCCGCGAACCGTGGTCGGCGTAGACACCAGCAAGAACGGCAGTCTCGACGCCATGATGCTGGATATGAAACGGACCTTTGACGAGGTGGTCGGGTCCCACGCCACGCCGGCAAAGGCAGAGCAGATTCTCAGCAACCCCTTCTATCAAGCCTTGTCCAGCTCCTTCGCCGGCACTCAGGAGTACATGGCCATGGAAAAGTTGGGACAGCTGCACGCCGAGGCGTTGGCAGTGGGACGGTGGGATTTGATCGTCGTCGACACACCCCCGTCACGATCAGCGCTTGACTTCCTTGATGCGCCTGAGCGACTTTCGTCGTTTCTCGACGGTCGTCTCATCAAGCTTTTGCTCGCGCCGGCCAAAGGCCCCGCGCGCTTGTTGAGTGCTGGTATGTCGGCAGTAACCAACGCGCTGAGCAAAGTCTTGGGCGGCCAAACGCTGCGCGACGTACAGACGTTCGTCGCGGCCTTCGACACACTATTCGGAGGTTTCCGCGCTCGCGCCGAAAAGACGTATCGAGTGCTCAGAGCTCCCCAGACCGCTTTCTTGGTAGTGGCTACACCTGAGAGCGACGCTTTGCGTGAAGCTGCTTTCTTTGTGGAGCGGTTGGCCGCGGAGCGTATGCCGCTCGCTGGTCTCGTACTCAATCGGGTAACCGAAAGGCCGACTCCGGGCCTCACTTCGCGTGCTGCGGACGCGGCCGCCGAACGCCTCGACAGGCTCGATGATATTGAAGGGCTCACTATCGCGTTATTGCACCTGCATTCCAGTCGGTTGAGCCGACTCGAGCAAGAGCAGGGGCTACGCCGGCGTTTTGCGGCCGCACACCCGCAGGTGCCCACCGCCACGATTCACGCGTTGGCAAGCGACGTGTCCGATCTCGCGTCGTTGCGCCGCGTGGGCGAGTCCCTGGCGGTCTAACCAACGAGAGAAGAGTCGCTCGCGAGCTGACGAATATCGGTCAGGCGCTTTGCAGGCCATTCGACTCAGTTCCGCTTATCACGGCAGTTACTCCGGTGATACTTCCGTGCTGGTCACGTGCGGTCTCAAGGAGTCGACGCCATGAGGTGACGTTCGGGCGGCGGCGCAGTAGGGCGCGACGTTCCCGTTCCGTCATACCTCCCCACACCCCCCACTCAATGTTGTTGCCGAGCGCCTCGGCCAGACATTCGGTGCGCACCGGACACTGGGCGCACAACTGTTTGGCGCGATTCTGTGCGGCACCGCGGACAAAGAGCGCGTCAGGTCGGGTAGTTCTACATGCTGCGGATTCGCTCCACCGGTCGTTCCATGTCATGCGCTGCCCCTACCGAGAGAGAAGTAATCTATGGCAAATTATCACAGATCGGTCAGGTTTTAACGTAACGAAGTTAATTAGTAACGTTCTGTAGTCATGCTGAGTTAGGACGCCACAAGCTTTGTGACAGTATCACTACACTCAGTGATGATGCAACTCGAGGCTCGGACTGCAGTCGTTCGCGTACCCTAGACGCATGCTGAGTTTTGCTCGCCCCGTCCGTGACGAGGGAGGCGTCGTCCACCAGATCGCCGTGATCATCGGCGTCAGCCTGTTGTCAGGCGTGCTGATTGCGGGGATGGCTCTGCCGTGGGTGGGGCTTGCCAGCAAGGGGGCGGAGGAGAGCGCCGCTGCGATGGAGAGCTTTCCACTGAGGCTCAAGTTTCGGGCTCTCCCCGAACGCACGCGCGTGCTGGCGGCAGACGGCACCAAGCTGGCCGTCCTCTTCGACGAGAACCGCAAGTACGTGCACCTCGATGAGATCTCCGCTCCGATGCAGGAAGCGATGGTGGCAATCGAGGATGCACGCTTTTACACTCACGGGCCTATCGATGTGCAGGGCACCCTGCGTGCGCTGGTCGTCAACCAGACAAGTGGCGGCGTGGTGCAAGGTGGCTCGACCATCACGCAACAGCTGGTCAAGCTCACGCTGCAAGAGAACGCAGACACCGACGAGGCCCGGGCTGCTGCGAGTGATGACACCTATGCCCGCAAGGTCGCTGAACTGCGCTATGCGACCTGGGTCGAGGACAATCTGAGCAAGAGAGTGATACTCGAAAAATACCTGAATGCCGCCTATTTCGGTGATGGCGCGTACGGCATCGAGGCTGCCGCTCGACATTACTTCTCGACTAGCGCGGCCAAGCTCACCACCGCGCAATCGGCCTTGCTCGCTGGGGTGGTCAAGAACCCCACTAGCTACAACCCGACCAATAACCAAAGGTCCGCTCTCAAGCGTCGCAACACCGTCGTGGCAACCCTGCTCGATCTTGGCAAGCTCACCGAAGGCCAAGCCAAGAGAATCAGCGCGAGCTCGCTAGGCCTCAAAGTCACCGACGTCTCCAATGGATGCGTCGAAAGCGCAGCGCCATTCTTCTGCGACTACCTCATCCAATACCTCCTGAAAAGCCCTGACCTTGGGGACTCCGAGGTTGAGCGCCGCGCGCTTATCAATGGCGGTGGTCTCACTATCAAGAGCACTATCGACCTGCGCTTCCAGAAGGCAGCAGACGAATCCGTCGGCGACCACGTTTTCGCCACTGACCGGGCTATCGGCGGCTTGGCGATGGTCGAGCCAGGCACTGGATACGTGAAGGCGATCGCCCAATCGCGCCCGATGGGCCGCAAGCAAAAGAAGGGTGAGACCTTCCTCAACTACGTGGTGCACCAGAAGTACGGCGACTCGCGCGGGTTCCAACCCGGCTCGACCTTCAAGGCGTTTGTGCTCGCAGAGGCCATCAAACAGGGCGTGCCGCTGGATACGGAGATTTACTCACCTTCGGTGATTCAGGTTCCGCACAGTGACTTCCCCGTCTGCAACGGCGAGTACTTAGAGTCAACCGAGGCATACCGTGTCCACAACTCGACTGACTCCGGAACCTTCGATCTCTACACCGGCACCCAAAAATCCGTCAATACCTTCTATGTGCAGCTCGAGAAGATCACCGGGCTTTGTGGGCCAATCCGCCTAACGCAAGAGATGGGGGTTGAGATCGAGGATCCGGAGCGATTCATGACTCCAAGCTTCACGTTGGGCACGGTCGATGTCAGCCCACTCGAGATGGCGGAAGCGTATGCCACCTTCGGAGCACGTGGCGTACATTGCGCCTCGCTGCCAGTGCTCGAGATTCGCGATCGCAACGGCGATGTGTTCCCCACCACTGGGTCGCGATGCGAGCGCCTGTTCCCCCGACCGGTAGCCGATGCGGTCAACGACATATTGCTAGGCGTGATCGAGCCGGGCGGATTCGCTTATCTGCAACAACTGAAGCAGGACGCTGCCGGCAAGACTGGAACGGTGCAAGACACCAAGGGCGTATGGTTCCTCGGCTACACACCTAACTTGGCGACGGCGTCGATGATCGCGGGCGCCAACGCTCAAGGAAGCCCGCTGGATCTCCGCGGCCTGACGATCGGAGGCGAATTACTCGAGGACGCGTCCGGGTCTGGAACGGCTGCGCCGATGTGGGGTGACGCCATGAAAGCAATCCAGCAGTGGCTCCCCAATAAGAAGTTCGTCGAACCGGATCCCGAAGTTGTCGAGGGGAAGACTAAGCCGTTCCCGTCATTCTTTGGCTATAGCACCGCGGCCGCCTCCGCCAAGCTCAAGAAGCTCGGCTTTGAGGCGAAGGTCACCTCGACCGTCTACTCGGCGGCGCCCGTTGGGACAGTCGTCTACACCAGTCCTTCTGGTGAAGCGGCCGTAGGTCAAACAATCCTGTTGTATGTATCTCAGGGGCCCCCGCCGACGCCCACGGCAACCCCGACGCCTTCCCCGACGCCGACGCCCACGGCAACCCCGACGCCTTCCCCGACGCCGACGCCCACGGCAACCC
>JACCXO010000136.1 GCA_013696975.1 Nocardioidaceae bacterium
CGGGCAGACCGAGACCACCGCCCAGATCGGCAACTCACCCGGGCAGCCGGTCAAAGCCGGCTCGATGGGCCGCCCCCTCCCGGGCTACCGGGTGCGCCTGGTGGATCCGGCCACCGGTGACCCCCGAGACGTCGAGGGGGAGCTCTGCCTGGAGCTCGACCCTCGTCCGGTGCCGCTGATGAGCGGCTACCAGGAGCGCTCCGGCGTCTACGACCTGGACATGAACACGTACGCGTTCATCGGCAACGTCTACCACACCGGCGACGTGGTCAGCCGGGATGACGACGGCTACTACACCTACGTCGGCCGGGCTGACGACGTCTTCAAGGCCAGCGACTACCGGATCAGCCCGTTCGAGTTGGAGAGCGTGCTCATCGAGCACCCGGCGGTGGCAGAGGCTGCCGTGGTGCCGTCGCCTGACCCAGTGCGCCTGGCGGTGCCCAAGGCGTATGTCGCGTTGGCCCCCGGCCACTCGCCTAGTCGCGAGTTGGCCCTCGACATCTTGCGGTTCGCACGGGAGGCGTTGTCGCCATACAAGCGGATCAGGCGGCTGGAGTTCGCCGAGCTGCCGAAGACGATCTCGGGCAAGATCCGGCGCGTCGAGCTGCGCGACGCCGAGGCTGCCGCAGTCGCGTCGGGGCAGCGCGGAGAGTTCGCCTTCAGCGAGGACGACTTTCCCACTCTCAAGCGCTGACGAGTGCCACTGCTGCGAGGCGCATGTCGCTTCACAGGCTCATGACGAGACGCATTGCGGCATCAACCTCCCGCGTCTCTGCCGCGGTGAGGTAACCGGCCAGATCGCCGAGCCGAGCAGGATCGACGGCCGTGGTCAGTTCAGCCAATACCAGGGTCCCTCTCCCCTCGACCTCGATCTCGGGGCGAAAGCTGGCCGGTCGCGCAGACGTGGAGGTGGGCGCGACAAGCCAGGTGGAAAGCGGCAGCACGTCCGATTGGACAACAACCGCGTACCTTGCTCCTCGTTGCTCGCTGCCTGGTGCGTTGTAAGACACCACCACGACTATTCCCCGGTGATGCCGTCTGCGAGTTCGCGCACGATGTCGAGATGGCCGGTGTGGCGGGCGTACTCCTGGAGGACGTGGAACAGGATCCAGACAAGCGCCGGCGCCTCATCTGTCGACTCGAACCTTCCACCGACGGCGCTGAACTCGTGCAGGTCTGCCTGCTCGACGATGCGCCGGGTCGCGGCACCACCTGCTCGGAGGTCATCCAAGAGCGCGTCGAGGGACTCACCGGCGTCAACGTGCCAGCGGCCTTCAGAGTCCTGGTCTCCCCAGGGCGCGCTCACAGCTTCGCCCGTGAAGCCCTACCGCAGCCATCGGCGCTCCATGTAGACCAGGTGCTTGAGCAGCTCGATCGGTGTCCAGCTCGAGGGGAGCCGGCTGCTGCGCAGCTCCGCGTCACTCAGTCCCACCAACTTGACGGCGATCGCTGCCCGGTAGTAGTCGAGGTAGTCCAGGAACAGCGTCAAGGTTTCGACCTGCCGGTGGCTTGGATTAGGCAGTGAGATCGTCATGGCGAGTCAGGGTAGCTGTGCCTGACCAGCTGGGCGGGTCGGTGGGCGCATCTGTCGCAGGCTCGCGCCACAATGGCGAGCGACACGCAGACCGACTCACCGTCATACCTGAGGACACCCACTCGCCATGGCAAACCGCACCACCACACCACCTCCCCCTGAGGACTTCGAAGAGCACATCGTCGACATCGACGTGCGCGACGAGATGCGCGCGAGCTACCTCGAGTACGCCTACTCGGTCATCTACTCCCGCGCTCTGCCTGATGCCCGCGACGGGCTCAAGCCGGTGCAGCGCCGCATCCTCTACACCATGCACGACATGGGGGTTCGGCCCGACCGCGGGCACGTCAAGAGTGCGCGCGTCGTCGGGGAGGTGATGGGTCGGCTGCACCCGCACGGTGACGGTGCCATCTACGATGCCCTGGTTCGCATGGTGCAGCCCTGGTCGCTGCGGCTGCCGCTGGTCGACGGTCATGGCAACTTCGGTTCCGCCGACGACTCCCCCGCCGCCATGCGCTACACCGAGTGCCGGATGGCGCCGGGTGCCCAGGCCATGACCGGTGGCATCGACGAGGACACGGTCGACTTCAAGCCCAACTACGACAGTCGTGAGCTCGAGCCGGTCGTGCTGCCGTCAGCCCTGCCCAACCTGCTCGTCAACGGCGCCAGCGGAATCGCCGTCGGTATGGCGACCAACCTGGCCCCGCACAACCTGGTCGAGGTGGTCCAGGCGCTTCGCCACTTGACCTCGTCTCCGGGGGCCAGTCTCGACGACCTGATGCGCTACATCCCAGGGCCCGACCTGCCGACCGGCGGCAAGATCATCGGGCTCGACGGGATCCGCGAGGCCTACGCGACGGGGCGGGGCTCGTTCCGGATGCGCGCCAGCGCTCGCATCGAGAGCGTCACCGCCAAACGCAAGGGCATCGTCGTCACGCAGTTGCCCTACAACGTGGGTCCCGAGCGCGTCATCGAGCGGATCAAGGTCCTGGTGCAGACCAAGAAGCTGCAGGGCATCGCCGACGTCAAGGACCTGACCGACCGCAACAACGGCCTGCGGCTCGTCATCGAGATCAAGAACGGGTTCAACCCTGAGGCGATCCTCGAACAGCTCTACAAGCAGACCCCGATGGAGGAGTCGTTCGGCATCAACGCGGTCGCTCTCGTCGACGGACAACCCCGCACCCTGGGGCTCAAGCAGATGCTCCAGGTCTATCTCGAACACCGCTTGGATGTCGTCCGCCGCCGATCGACCTACCGTCGCGCGAAGGCCTTGGAGCGGCTGCACCTGGTCGAGGGTCTGCTCACGGCAATCCTCGACATCGACGAGGTCATCCAGCTGATCCGGTCCAGCGACAACGCCGAGATGGCGAGGCAACGCCTGATCAGCGTGTTCGACTTGAGCGAGGTGCAGGCCAACCACATCCTCGATATGCCGCTGCGCCGGCTGACCAGATTCTCCAAGCTCGAGCTCGACGCCGAAAAAGCCGAGCTCGAGCGCACCATCGAGCAGCTGAGCGCCATCCTCGACAACGAGTCGCTGCTGAGGCGCGTCGTCGGTGACGAGCTCAGTGAGATGGCCAAGCGACACGGTGACGCGCGACGCACGGTCTTGCTCGAATCGGCGGGGCAACCGGTCACCTCGGCGGTCCCCCTCGAGGTCGCGGACGACCCGTGCATCGTGTTGATGTCATCAGTGGGCCTGCTCGCGCGCACGACCACCGACGAGCCGCTGGGCAGGGGCGGCGCTCGCGCCAAGCACGACGTCATCACCGCTCAGGTGGTCGCTACCGCACGAGGAACGATCGGCGTCATCACGTCGACAGGGCGCCTTGTCAAACTGGACGTGCTCGACATACCTGTGCTGCCGCCGACGGCCAACGCACCCAACCTGCAAGGCGGGGCGCCTCTCTCTGAGTACGTTGCTATGGCACCCAGCGAGCGGGTGGTCACGTTGACTTCGCTGGACGACTCGTCCGTTGGCCTAGCCCTCGGCACGGCGAAGGGTGTGGTCAAGAGGGTTCAGGCGGAGACGTTGACCAACCGCGACTCCTGGGACGTGATTCGGCTCGACGAAGGCGACGAGGTCGTGGGCGGCGTCGAGCTGCGCAGCACCGACGACGAGTTGGTCTTTGTGAGCAGCGACGCCCAGCTCCTGCGTTTCGCTGCCTCGGCCGTGCGCCCGCAAGGTCGGTCCGGGGGCGGCATCGCGGGCATCCGCCTCAGCTCAGGCGCTCGGGTGCAGTTCTTCGGCGCGGTCAGCCCAGCCGTAGACAACGTCGTCGTCACCGTGTCCGGCTCGGCGGGCGCTCTGCCCGGCACCGAGCCGGGCAGCGTCAAGGTCACGCCGTTCTCTGACTACCCGGGCAAGGGACGAGGGACCGGCGGCGTGCGTTGTCACCGTTTCCTTCGCGGCGAGGATGTCTTGATCAAGGCGTATGTCGGGCCGGCACCGGCCCTGGCAGCGGCGGCCAGCGGCGCACCCATCGACCTGCCGGACGAACTGGGGCGCCGGGACGCCTCCGGCATACCCGCCGACCAGCCGATCGCCGCCATCTGTGGACAAGGCCGGCCATGAGACATCGCCGGCAAAGATCACATGGCAGGCTGTGCGTGTGCGAAAACTCCTGGCGACAGCAGCCGTCCTCGTCGTACCACTTGCCGCCTGCAACGGCAACGATGTCTCACCGAGCCCCGATATGTCGCTCGAGGACCGGCTGGTCGAAGCCAAGGTAGGCTTTGACGAGGCAGAGTTCATCGACTTCACGTTGATGACCGACTCGCTTCCCGGCAGACTGCCCGGATTGCTGAGCGCCGAGGGCACGGGCACCCACGACCCGGCCTTCACGGGCAAGGTCGACGTTGAGACCGGCGCAGTCCCTCTCAACGACACCGACCTCATCGCCGTCGATGGCTTGGTCTACGTCGACCTGCCGTTCATCGGCTGGCAAGACCTGGTCCCCTCCGACTACGGCGCCCCCGATCCGGCCGATCTGATGGACAACGAGGCCGGCATCTCTTC
>JACCXO010000008.1 GCA_013696975.1 Nocardioidaceae bacterium
CAGGCGAGGTGCACGTGCGCGGAGCCACCGCGCAGACCGTCGGGGCTGGACCAGTCGTACACCGCCAGATGGGAAACCGACGTCCCCGCCGGGAAGAGGCGGTTCAGGTAGTCGCCGTCCTGGTCGAACTTCTTCGCGTTCACCCCTGTGCTACTTCGGAGAGCAGGTCGCGCTCTTCCACCAGGGTGGCCAGACCCTCGCATGCGCCGGGGTCCAGGGACCCGTCGGCGATACAGACGTCATAGCGCAGGGTGAGCGACTCGCCGTCCCCCAATTGGTACTCCTCGCTGAAGAACGGTGCCGGGCACAGGCAGGCGTACATGTCAGTGCGGACGAACCACTGCGACGGGAAGGAGAAGTTGCGGGGGTCGTCCCGAAAGACCAGCGTCGAACCGCGCCCGTGCCCGTCGTGCTCTCCGGCGTAGGCCATCCAGGGATGCCGCGAGCCCATCAGCTCGTCCCGCCCCCCGCCGTCAGCAGTCACGATGCGGCCACCGCTGAACGAGCGGGGGCCTCGCCAGAACAGTCCGCTGTAGCCGGCGTTCTCGCGTCCCTCCGTCGTCGGGCTGCCAATCGGGATCGTGCGCCCCCGCACGTTCCGCATGGTCGTCTCGAATGTGAGGAACCAGGCATGCGCGTCAGGCAGGGTCGTGACGCCGACCCGGCGTCGCTCGTCGATCCAATGAGCACCGTTCTCTGTGATCCAGCTCAGGCGCTGGTCGAAGCGCAGCACGCCATCGTGCACTTCCAGCAGATCGAAGCCCTGGTGCCACATGCCACCGTCATTTTCCAGCTGCTGGTAGCCATGCTCGCGTGTGTAGGTCGTCCCGCCCCAGAAGTTCTCGTTGCCGACGTTGCAAAGCGACCAAGCAATTCCCTTGTGCCAGACGTGGTCGTGCGGCCGGTAAAGGCTTACCAGGTCACCTCCCAGTGTCCGCAAAGGGTGGAAGTAGGGCCGCGGCGACTCCCTCTGCGGGTCCCACGGTGCGTACACGTAGCGGAATAGCTCCTCGCCCTCCCACGTCGCGCGGATGGACCGGCCGTCCTCGTGCACCAGCCGCAGCCCGGTGGCAGGGGGCTCCACACCGGTAGGCACGGCCTGACCGTTATCGCTCCTGGCAGCAGTCATGTCATCTCCTCGATCGTCGCCGGCACGCGCGGCGTGGTCACCAGCGGGCGCCGGCGCCGTCCATCCGGCTGTAGAAGGGCGAATCGGGGCCCAGGTCGGCGGGACGAATGCGTCGCCGCTGGAAGGCCGAGGCGTAGATGCCGGCGACGAGCTGCATGGTGCGTCGCGCGTCAGCTGTGGTTACCGGCGGTGCTGAGCCGGTCCGCAGGCCATGGATCACCGCCTGGAACTGCGCCCCATGGCTACTTCCGATCCCATGGCTGGCGGACTTCCAGGCTGCGCTGACCTGCTCCTCGAAGCCAGGTGCGGGGCTGATCCGCCAGTCGTCGTCTCCGTAGCCGTACAGATGCGTGAGCTCCACGGTGGCCCGTTCAAAGTCGAAACGCAGATAGCTCTCCTCACGTGGCGACACCACGCTGTTGACGACACTCGCTACTGCGCCGTTCGCGAAGATCACGTGCGCGAGGGAGACATCCTCAGTCTCCATCATGCGCGCCTGCTGACGAACGACGGCGGAGACTTCCTCCCAGTCCCCGAGAATCGACCCCAGGAGATCCATCTGGTGGATGCCGTGCCCCATGGTCGGCCCTCCACCCTCAGTGTCCCACCGACCGCGCCACGGTGCGTCGAAATAGTCCTGGGTGCGTAGCCAGGTGGTGTTGCACACGGCAAGCAGCGGTCGACCGAGCACTCCGTCGGCCATCATCGAGCGCAGCCGCTGCGCGCCCGAGCCAAACTGATGCTGGAACACCGTCGCAAGCCACGGACCGGCGGGTCCCTGAGCGGCTGCCAGCTCATCCAGCTCGTGCAAGGTCAGCGTCGGCGGTTTCTCCACGACGACAGATGCGCCGGCCTGCAGGCACACCAGGACCTGCGCGTGATGGACACCGGGAGGTGTGCACAAGTGCACCAGTTCGGGCCGTTGCGACGCAAGCATCTGCTCGATATCGGCATAGCGGTGACCGATCCGGTGGCTGGCGCAGAACTCCATAAGTCGGGCGGAGTCGATGTCGACCGCAGCAACGACCTCCACCTCGTCGGGGAGAGCCTGCAGGGCCTTGACGTGGAAGTGTGCGATGTTCCCGGTTCCGACGATCGCTGCGCGGATGCGTGGCACTCGTATCCCTCTCGTGGGGCGCAGCCCATACTTGGAAAGCGCTCTCCAAAGCCTAGGCAGCCGTGGATACCGTGTCAACGGGGCCTGTCCCGACAGGCTTGTCCTTATCAATTTGCCTTTACAAGGAGCCAGTGCGCTTGCTCCGGGGTGAGTGCTGATTCTCTACGGCCAGCTGCACGAAGCCCGATCGGGCCGTCAGCGGATCGTGACCTGGCGATTGGCGAGTCCGTTCCGTGCCGACCTCTCCTCGATCGCCAACGGGCTGGTCGCGGCGAGTGCATCCCCCAAGCGCTGCGCGAAAGCGGCGGCTGGCTCCTCGAGAGCCGACGCGCCCGTGCCAACGGGCAGATCCCATACCGGTACCAGCAGCCCGTGCGCACGAAACGATCCCACCAGCCGGGATTCCTCATTCAGTCGATCGGCACCGGCTACGTGGAGCCGCGACAGTGCGGTCAGCAGCAGCTCCTCGTCATGCGGCATGGCCCAGCGCAGGTGTTCCTTGGTGCCCACCGAGGTCCAATAGGCCGCCTCCACTGAGTCCAGCCGCGCGGTCGGGTCGATCGACGAGTTGAGGTTCTCGAGCGTGGCCGCCACCGAGCCATCCGTGTCGGCCACGTCGTCGAACCAAAAATCGAAACCGTCCAAGACTGTGACTTCGAAGCTCGCCTCGAGATCGACAACATCCTGCAACCGCGGCCCAGCTCGAGGCAGGGCTGCCATCACGACGCTGCTGCCAGGCTCACCCGCGAGCGCCAAGCGCATCGCCTCGGCGAAGTCACGGCTGGGGTCAGCGGACTGGTGCGCCACCTGCGTCGCCATCCAGACGTCACCGTTATTGCGCACCATCGCAGGAGAGATCCCCGGCAAAACGCTGGCTACCATCACCGTGCGGTCGGCCGCCTCGCCGTCATACGCGTCGGCCTCGAGCGTCAGCGGCGCCGTCCCGGCGGGCACGAACTCCCGCAACGCGACCCAGTCACACTCGCCGGGCAATCCCTCGAAGGTCCGCACGATGTACGGCGTCTCGCCGGCTGCGTTGCCATGACACGCCTTGTAGCGCCGACCGGAACCGCACGGGCACGGCTGCCGTGGCCCGACACCATCCGAGGCAGAGCTGGAGGCAGACTTGGTACGAGACTTCTTCGCCATCCGGAATCCTTCGGTGGGTAAAGGTGAGAGCAGGGCTGCCATTCAGAGCGCAGGAGCAGTCTGTCTCATCGGCATGGCGAGGTGATCGACCGCCCGCCCCGCCTCTCCGAGTGGCTCAGCTGCGGGCAGTGTCGCTGAGGTGCTCGAGAGCGTCGCGCGGCCGGTCGGTGATGACTGCGTCAACGCCGAGGGCTGCACAAAGAGCGATGTCACGTGGGTCGTTCACCGTCCACACATGCACCTGACGCCCGCAGGCGTGCACCTTGTCGACATACTCGGGGTGCGCACGGATGATCTCGATCGAGGGCCCGGCAACACCGACTCCTAACGGCAAGCTCCCGTCACGCAGGCGAAGCGGCACTCGATCCATCAGGTACACCATCTCGAGCGCCGGGGCCATTTCGAGGCACCTGCGCAGGCTCAGCCACGAGAAACTCATCACCCGGGCAGGCGAGACCGTGCCACGTTTGGGTCGAGCCCATCCGTATCGGTCGAGCAGCTCGATCAAGCGTTGCTCCACCAAGCCTGCGTATCTGGTCGGATGTTTGGTTTCGATGGCCAGCTCGACCGGTCGTCCCCAGTCGCGAACTGCGTCGAGGAGACGCTCGAGGGTCAAGATGCTGCGAGCACCCACGTCCACTTCGGCGTCCGGCCCCTCGCTTGCGACACCCGATTGCTTCCACGACGCCCAGTCGAGTGCCTCGAGGTCCTTGAGCGGTAGCGCTGAGAGCGCACCCTGACCATTGCTCGTCCGGTTGATTCGGCGGTCGTGCACGCACACCAGATGGCCGTCAGACGTGAGCCGCACGTCGCACTCAAGTGCCTCGGCTCCGTCCTCGAGCGCCTGCGTGTAGGCCGACAAGGTGTGCTCCGCAACCAGTGCACTCGCCCCCCGATGAGCCACCACCTGAGGCCGCTCGAACTGATGTCCGGGCTCGATAGTCGGTTGTCGGCGGCGCGTAGTCACGCGGATGTCGTCGAGCCGGGGCAGGCGCATCGTCACTTGACCATCGTGACATGCATGCGTGAACGTCGGGCGTCTGTCGGCCTAAGCGCGCGTGAAAATCATCCTCATGCCGAGTGGAGCCTGCTGTCTTGGCTGCGTATGCCGAGCGAGCCAACCAACAACCCCACCGCCACCAGCACAAACCCACCGCCGACGATCACGGTCGCGGTGACCCCCCTGTCTCCTTGCTCGGCCTGACTGCCTGGGTCGGGAACGTTGCTGGCCAGGGAGAGTCCCATCACAACGGCAACCGACCCGAGGACGCCGACCATCAGACCGGCGAACTTCGGCACCCACTTCCCCACCGCCCGACTCAGCAGCTCCTTCGTCAGCCACAGCAAGCCGATGACGGCGACGACGCCGGCGGCGAGCAGGAAGACCGTGTCAAGGGTGTCGCTGGACTTCGCGTCGTCGGCGGTCACAAGAGTGCCGTCAGCGAAGTCCTGGAAAATGCCGCGCCTCGCGGTGAAGGCCCAGGCGGCATACCCGAGACTCAGCAACGCCCCGATGATCGCCGCGGCCACCGCTGCCTTGCTGCCCGCATGCCTGGGTGTAGACGCGACACTGCTTCTAGCCATGCTCGGTGGCGGTCCGCTCGGGTACGGCGATGCGCCCGGGTGGTACAGAGGTGGCTGACCGGGTTGCCCATATCCGGATGGCGGATAGCCGTGTGGCCCCGGAGACCCCGGAGGCCCCGGTGGCGCCGGATGGCTTCCCTGCGGTGGTCTGGACTGAGGAGGTCCGGGCGACTGGGGGTACCCGGGGGGTGGCAGCGGCTGGCCAGGCGGTTGCTGCCCCGGGTAGTACCCGGCTTGCACAGGTGGCGCTGACCGGGTAACGGGCAGACCGCAACGCGCACACGCAGTGATCTCGGGGGTGTTGACCAAGCCGCAGCGTGGACATTGCATCGATGGAACCCCATCCCTAGGTCAGGCCCGCTCAGATGCTGCGAGCGTACCCAAGGGAACAGAGACCACGCACACTTTGAGCACTCTCCGGGCGGATCAGCCGCACGGTTTGGAACGAGCTCGTCACTTCGTCGGGCGAGGGGCGCCATTTCGTTCTAACTCGGCACCTCGCCTCTCTCTCAGCCGTGCTGGGTGCGCAGGAACTGGCCAAAGTGCGGCACCGTGAACCGCACCACCCCGCGCTCCTCCGCGAACACCAGCCCCTTCTTGATCAATCCGTCACGTGCCGGAGAGAGTGACTGCGGCTTGCGTCCGAGCGACGAAGCCACCTGAGCGGTCAGCACCGGTCCGTCCGACGAAGCTGTCCCCAGGTCGGCCATCGCGCGCATGTAGTCGCGTTCGGCGGGGGTGGCGCGCTCGAACCTGGAGCCGAAGAAACCGATGGCCAGCTCAGCCTCGGCCAGCGGCGCTGCCTCGAGCACGTCGGCCCGGCTGATAGGTGTCGCCGGGCTGGCGTCCCAGGTGACTTTGCCGTAGGCCTGTACGAAGTAGGGGTAACCATCGGTGAGGCGGTAGAGCTCGTCGAGCGCTGCGTCGTCATACCCGACTCCCTCGGTCGACGCGGGGATGAGCAGGGCGCGATCGGACTCGCTGCGGGATAGGCGGTCCACCACGCGATAGTGGAAGAGCCGCTCGGCATATGACTTCGAAGCCGACAGAGCGGCGGGCAAATGGGGCAAGCCGGCTCCGACCACTATGAGGGGGCTGCCCTGCTGGCTGATCTCATGGCAGGCACCACACAGCGCCGACAATTCGGGTGCCGAGATGTCCTGCATCTCGTCGATGAAGACGGCCACCCCGACGCTGAGATCGGTGGCCAAGTCGGCAACGTCGGAGAAGAGTTCGATCAGATCGAGCTCGAGGTCTCCCGAGTCAGCGCGACGCTTGACCGCGGGCACGTCCATCGGCGGACGCCAGCGATGCCCGACCCGCTCGGCAGCCGCGGTGCGCAACGCGAACGACTTGACCACCCCTTGAGTGTGGTCGACCCGATCCTGGTCACGGTGTCGATGGCCGACATCGCGTACGGCGGCGTGCACGGCCTGGGCGAGGGGGATGCGCATGCTCTGGTCGGGACGAGCCTCGAGCTTGCCTGTCCCCCAGGCCCTGAGCACCGCCCGGCTGCGCAGCGCATTCAGCAACACCGTCTTGCCGACGCC
>JACCXO010000015.1 GCA_013696975.1 Nocardioidaceae bacterium
ACCCGGTGGCCGGTGCCGTCCGCCAGGTCGGGTCCCCGATGCGGTTCTCCCGCACGCCGCCGCGACGGGCCGGAGCAGGTCCGGTGCTCGGTGCCGACACCCGTGCCGCTCTGCGCGAGGCGGGCTACACCGACGAGGAGGTCGACGCTCTCGTCGTGGCGCGGACGGTGCGGGAGGCGACGTGACCGAGCACCTTCGGGTGACCTGCGACGGTGGGGTGCTCACCGTCACCTTCGATCGCCCCGCGCAGCACAACGCGATGACCTTCGCAATGTACGACGGCCTGGGCTCCGCATGCGAGACCGCCGACTCCACCGACTCCGTCCGGGCCATGGTGCTGCGGGGAGCCGGCGGCAAGGCATTCGTGTCGGGGACCGACATCGCGGCCTTCCGGGACTTCCGTGACGGGGCCGACGGCGTCGACTACGAGGAGCGCATCGCCCGGGTCGTGAACCGGCTCGAGGACGTCACCGTCCCGACGGTCGCGGCCGTCGAGGGCTACTGCCTCGGCGGCGGTCTAGCGCTGGCGGCTGTCTGCGATCTTCGCGTCGCGACCCGGTCGGCGCGGTTCGGCGTCCCGATCGCCCGCACGTTGGGCAACTGCCTCTCGATGAACAGCGTCTCGGTGCTGATCGCCCAGGTGGGCCCCTCTCGCACACTCGACATGCTGCTCCGAGCGAGGTTGCTTGACGCGGAGGAGGCGCACGCCGCCGGCTTCGTGGCGGAGGTCTGCGACGACGACGCCCTCGACGCGACGTTGGAGGACGTCGTCGGGACGCTGCTCTCGCACGCGCCTCTGACCCTGTGGGCATCGAAGGTGGCCGTCGCGCGGCTGCGGCGGGCCGCGCTGCCCGGCGGCGACGACGTGGTGGCGCGCGCTTTCGGCAGCGAGGACTTCCACCGCGCGGTCGCGGCCTTTGGGTCGGGGCAGCCTGCGAAGTGGGAGGGGTTGTGATTCCGTCTGATGTTTCGACCTCGCAAAGGCCAGGTCAAAGATGGTGGTGGCTTATTCCCACTCGATGGTGCCGGGAGGTTTGCTGGTCACGTCGATGGTGACCCGGTTGACCTCGCGCACCTCGTTGGTGATGCGGGTCGAGATGCGCTCGATCACGTGATACGGCAGCCGGGCCCAGTCGGCGGTCATCGCGTCCTCGGAGGTGACCGGTCGCAGCACCACCGGATGCCCATACGTGCGTCCATCGCCTTGTACGCCGACCGAGCGCACATCGGCGAGCAGCACCACCGGGAACTGCCAGATCTCTCGATCCAGCCCGGACTTGGTCAGCTCCTCGCGGGCGATGGCGTCGACCTCGCGCAGGGTCTCGAGCCGCTCGGCGGTGACGGCACCGATGATGCGGATGGCCAGACCGGGGCCAGGGAAGGGATGCCGCCATACGATCTCGGCGGGCAGACCCAGCTCGACCCCGACCTTGCGGACCTCGTCCTTGAACAGCGTGCGCAGCGGCTCGACCAGCTTGAACAGCAGATCGTCGGGCAGTCCGCCGACGTTGTGGTGCGACTTGATGTTGGATGTGCCGGCGCCTCCCCCGGACTCCACCACGTCCGGATAAAGCGTGCCCTGCACGAGGAACTCGACCGCCTCACCCTCCTCGCCCGCCGCCTGCGCGATCTCGCGTTCGGCGCCCTCAAACGAGCGGATGAACTCGCGACCGATGACCTTGCGTTTGGTCTCCGGGTCGCTCACGCCGTCGAGCGCGTCGATGAACGTCTTGGACGCCTCGACCACGTGCAGGTCGACCCCGGTAGCGGCGACGTAGTCCCGCTCCACCTGCTCGGCCTCACCCTTGCGCAACAGGCCGTGGTCGACGAACACACAGGTGAGCCGGTCGCCGATGGCCCGCTGCACGAGAGCCGCAGCCACAGCGGAGTCGACGCCGCCGGACAGTCCACAGATCGCGCGCTTGTCGCCTACCTGCTCGCGGATGCGTGCTACCTGCTCCTCGACGACGTTGACCATCGTCCAGGTCTGCCGGCACCCCGCGATCTCGACCAGGAACCGCTCGAGCACCGCCTGCCCATGCTCGGTGTGCAGCACCTCCGGGTGCCACTGCACACCGGCGATCCGCCGTTCGAGCGACTCGAAGGCGGCAACCGGTGCGCCCGCTGTCGACGCCAGCGTCGTGCAGCCCGCTGGGGCCTGCGTCACTGAGTCACCGTGGCTCATCCACACCCGATGTGCCGGTGGTACGGCGGTCAGCAGAGTGCCCGGCTCAGTCACCTGGAGCTCGGTGCGACCGAACTCCGACCTGCCAGTCCGGCGTACCTCGCCGCCGAGAGCCAGCGCCATCGCCTGGAAGCCGTAGCAGATACCGAAGACCGCCGCATCGTCGTCGCCGGCAAAGAGCCCGGGGTCGAGCTGGGGCGCGCCAGGCGAATAGACCGACTGCGGACCACCACTCAAGACGATCGCCTTCGGCCGACGCGCCAAGATCTCGGCCGCGGGCATGGTGTGCGGCACGATCTCGGAGTAGACCCGCGCCTCACGGACCCGCCGAGCGATCAGCTGCGCATACTGCGCCCCGTAGTCGATGACGAGAACCAGATCATGATCGGCGGTCAAGGGGCGCTCTTTCGATGGTGAGCAGGAGGGTGGGGCTGTCATTCTAGGGCGCAGTCGGTGGCTCAGGCGGGCGCCTGTCAGCCCTCCTGCGCGATGCGCGCCATGCCGTCGTACACATCGACGAAACGGGTGGTGAGCGGCGCCAAGCCGAGGCGAATGCCGTCTGGTCGGCGGAAATCCGGTATCACGCCCGACTCGACGAGACGAGCCGTCACCTCCAGGGCATCCGCCCGGGCAACCGTGACGTGCGACCCGCGACGGGACGGGTCTCGAGGCGTGGCGAGCACCCAGCCTTGGGGCTCGAGCCACTCGTCGTGGAGGTCGACCGCCAATGCCGTGAGCGCGCAGGACTTGTCGCGGATCGGCGGCATACCGGCTTCGGCGATCATCGCGACGCCCGGCTCGATCGCTGCCATCGACAACACGCTGGGCGTGCCAGAGAGCCATGCCTGCATGTCGGGTTGGGCGTCGAACCCCTGGTCCATGTCGAACATCTCGCGTCGACCCCACCAGCCCCAGATCGGCTGTCGCAACTGGTCGCGAAGGTCAGCGCGGACATAGGTGAAGGACGGCGCGCCGGGGCCACCGTTGAGGTATTTGTAGGTGCAGCCCACCGCGATGTCGACCTCGTCGGCGACGAGGTCGATGGGCACCGAGCCGACCGAGTGGCACAAGTCCCACACGGACAGCGCACCTACGGAGTGCAGCCGGGCCGTGAGCCCCTTCATGTCCAACAACGCCGCCGAGCGATAGTCGACCTGCGAGAGCACCGCGACCGCGACAGTCTCGTCGAGCACCGCGGCCAGCTGAGCGTCCGTCACGCCTTCGGTGCCGGCCGGTTCCACCCACCTGATCTCGAGCCCGCGCTGCTGCGCCAAAGACTCCACCAAATAGCGGTCGGTCGGGAAGTTGTCTCGCTCGATCACCACGGAGCGCCGGCCCGGCCGGGCGTCGAGGGCGGCCGAGATGGCTTTGTAGAGCGCCACCGTCGTCGAGTCGCTGACGATCACGTCACCTGGCCTCGCCCCGAGCAGGTGCTGCCCGATCAGGTCCCCGATCCGAGACGGCAGGTCGAGCCACCGGTCGGTCCATGAGCGGATCAGGTGTTGGCCCCAGTCGTCCTCGAGCACCCTGCGGACGCGCTCGCGGCTGGCAATCGGCAGGCGGCCGAGGGAGTTGCCGTCGAGGTAGATCAACGTCTCGTCGTTGATGACGAAGCGGTTGCGGTAGTCGGCCAGCAGGTCTGCCGCGTCAAGCTTCTCGGCGGTGGAGCGGTCGATCGTCATACCGACAAACGTATGTCGGAGCGCTGGCTAGCGATATTCGGGGTTGGGCGCATCGAGCACCATGACATGGCGGCCGCCAAGCGAGGGGGGTCGGTCGTCCGCGTAGGTGTTGATCAACCTGGCGTCGCGAATCACCGAGACGTCGAGGTCGGCGACCGCCATGCCGGTGCCTGACTCGACACGGGCGACGGTGCGTCCTTGCGGGTCGTAGATGGCGGTGCCACCGCTGAACTCAAGGCTGCCGCATCGACCGGTCAAGCCGGCCATGATGACGTAGATGCCGTTGTCGAGAGCGCGGGCCGGGTAGTAGAGGTCGCGGCGGTGTTCGCTGCCCACTAGGTACGCCGAGGGACAGACGTAGGCGAGCGCGCCCGCGTCGGAGGCGGCTCGCGCATGCTCAGGGAAACAGCCGTCGTAGCAGATCCCCAACCCGACCGGCCAGCCGCGCAGCTCGACTGAGGCGCCGCCCGTGCCCGGGGTGAAGATGGTGCGCTCCTCTTGCCAGAGGTGCTGTTTGGCATAGGCGAGAGTGACCTCCCCTGTGGCGGTGAGGCTCAACAGGGCTAGCACTGTGGCGTCGTTCGACGTTCGCACTGAAGCTCCGACCAGCACTGCGACCCCGGAGTCGCTCGCGGCTTGTCGCAATGGTTCGAGTCGCTGGTCGTCTGCCGTCACGTCGCAGTCGGCCGGCCTGGCTCGCAGCGTCTCGGGGTCATAGCCACACAGGAACAGCTCGGGAAGTACGACGAGCTGAGCGCCGCGCCCTGCCGCCGCGCCAACCGCTGTTGCGGCCGTGGCCACGTTGACAGCGACATCACCCGCAACCGCCTCCGCTTGCACCGCCGCCACCCGCAACGGCGCCAAGCCGTGGGCCGCCGCAGGCAGCGCCAGGCTCACTGGACCACGACCTCGACCCGCTGGAACTCCTTGAGGTCGGTGTATCCCGTGGTCGACATCGAGCGTTTGAGCGCACCGACGAGATTCATCGTGCCGTCAGAGACCAAGGACGGCCCGTGCAAGATCTGCTCGAGCCGGCCGACCGTGCCGATCTCGACGCGCTCACCACGCGGCAGCAACGGGTGGCGCGCCTCGGCCCCCCAGTGAAAGCCCCGCCCGGGCGCCTCGTCCGCCCGCGCCAACGGCGAGCCGATCATCACCGCATCCGCGCCACACGCGATCGCCTTGGCGATGTCGCCGCTGCGCCCGATCGAGCCGTCAGCGATCACGTGCACATAGCGGCCCCCGGACTCGTCGAGATAGTCGCGCCTTGCAGCGGCGACGTCGGCGACCGCGGTCGCCATCGGCACCGCCACCCCCAGCACCGTGCGCGTGGTGTGAGCCGCCCCGCCGCCGAACCCGACCAGCACTCCGGCCGCGCCCGTCCGCATCAGGTGCAGCGCCGCCTGGTATGTCGCACAACCGCCGACGATCACCGGCACATCAAGCTCATAGATGAATTGTTTGAGGTTGAGCGGCTCCGACTGACCTGACACGTGCTCAGCCGAGACAGTCGTGCCGCGGATGACGAAGAGGTCCAACCCGGCCGCGATGACCGACTCGGCGTGCTCCTTGGTCAGCTGCGGGGACAGGGCACCCGCCACCGTGACGCCGGCGGCGCGCATCTCCTTGACCCGCTGCACCATCAGCTCGGGGACGATCGGCTCGGCGTAGATCTCCTGCAGTCTCTGGGTCGCGTCCTCGCCGCTCAGGTTCGCGACATCTGTCAGCAGGGGCTCCGGATCGTCATACCGCGTCCACAGGCCCTCCAGGTCGAGAACCCCCAGGCCACCAGCCTGACCGAAGGCGATGGCGGTGGCGGGCGACATCACCGAGTCCATCGGGGCCGCCAGAATGGGTATGTCGAAACGGTAGGCGTCGATCTGCCAAGAGACCGACACCTCTTGCGGATCGCGCGTCCGCCGGCTGGGGACGATGGCAATGTCGTCGAAAGAGTAGGCCCGGCGGCCTCTCTTGGCGCTGCCGATCTCGATATCCATGACTGCCTTCGGTTGGGTTGGACAATGAGCGCCGGCTCAGCGCCGTCGGTGGCCGTCATACGCGGGGCGACGGCCGTCAGCGCGGCGAGTAGTTGGGGGCCTCGACGGTCATCTGGATGTCGTGCGGGTGGGACTCCTTGAGACCCGCCGACGTGATCCGCACGAAACGTCCCCGCTCCTTCAACTCCGGCAACGTGTGAGCACCGATGTAGAACATGGACTGACGCAGGCCTCCGACCAGCTGGTCGGCCACCGCCGACAACGGCCCGCGGAATGGGACCTGACCCTCGATGCCCTCGGGCACGATCTTGTCGTCGCTGCGCACGTCGGCCTGGAAGTAGCGATCCTTCGAGTATGAGCGCTTGCCGCGTGAGGCCATGGCGCCCATCGAACCCATGCCTCGATAGCGCTTGAATTGCTTGCCGTTGACGAACGCGAGCTCACCGGGGCTCTCCTCGCAGCCGGCCAACAGGGAGCCGAGCATCACGGTGTCGGCGCCGGCGACCAGGGCCTTGGCGATGTCACCGGAGTACTGCAGCCCTCCGTCGCCGATGACGGGTACGCCGGCGGGCTTGCACGCCTGCGATGCCTCGTAGATGGCGGTGACTTGAGGAACGCCGATGCCCGCGACGATGCGTGTGGTGCAGATGGAACCCGGGCCGACTCCGACCTTGACCGCGTCGACGCCCGCGTCGACGAGCGCCTGAGCACCGGCTCGGGTGGCGACGTTGCCACCGACCACTTGCACGTGCTTGGTTGCCGGGTCGGACTTCAGCTTGCGGACGAGGTCGAGCATGAGCCGGGCATGGCCGTTGGCGACGTCCGGGACGAGCACATCGACACCTGCCCCGACCAGCGCCTCGACCCGATCCCAAGTGTCGCCGAAGTAGCCGATGGCGGCGGCCACCACGAGGCGCCCTTGGGCGTCCTTCGTGGCGAGCGGGTACTGCTCGGACTTGACGAAGTCTTTGACGGTGATCAGGCCGGTCAGTCGGTCCTCTTGATCGACCAGGGGCAGCTTCTCGAGCTTGTGCTTGGCCAGCAACGCCGACGCGTCCTCTGGCGAGATGCCGGCGGGAGCGGTGACGAGCGGCATGGGCGTCATCACGTCCCGGACCGTCCGGCGGTCCCATTCAGACGCGGTGACGAACCGCAGGTCTCGATTGGTGATGATGCCGAGGAGGTGCTGGTGCTCGTCGACCACGGGGAGCCCGGACACCCTGTATCGACCGCACAGCTCGTCGAGCTGACTGAGAGTCTCATCGGGGGCCACGGTGACGGGGTCGGCGATCATGCCTGACTCCGACCTCTTGACCAGGTCGACCTGGTTGGCTTGATCCTCGATCGACAGGTTGCGGTGCAAGACTCCGATGCCGCCTTGACGGGCCATCGCGATCGCCATCCGCGACTCGGTAACCGTGTCCATCGCGCTCGAGACCAGGGGGATCCGTACATCGATCTCCCGCGTCAGTCGGGCAGTGGTGTCGACCTCGCTCGGCACCACATCGGTCTCGCCGGGGAGCAGCAGCACGTCGTCGAAAGTGAGCGCCAGAGTGGCGAAGGGGTCGTGGGCTTCGCCGGACGTCGACTTCATCAGTCCATCGTACGGCGAGCCGCCTCTTCGGCGTGGCCCACGGCACCGGTCGAAGCGCGACAGGCCAAGCCCGGGCATGACGAAGGGCCCGGCGGAACTTCACCGGGCCCTTCGTCTGTGATGCGCTACGGCGAAAGCTGGCTCCGCAGCTGAACTACCGGATCAGTGGCCGTGGCCATGTCCGTGACCGCCGGCGGCCTCCGGCTCGGGATCAGCCGGCTTCTCGACCACGAGTGTCTCCGTGGTGAGCAGCAGAGCAGCGATGGACGCCGCGTTGATCAGTGCCGAGCGAGTCACCTTGACGGGGTCGAGCACGCCCTGGCTGACCAGGTCGCCATACTCACCGGTTGCGGCGTTGAAGCCCTTGCCTCCACCGTGCTCGCGGACCTTGGCGACGACGACATAACCCTGGTCGCCACCGTTCTCGGCGATCCAGCGCAGCGGCTCGTCGACGGCGCGGCGAACGATGCGAACGCCAGTCGCCTCGTCGCCGGTCAGCCCGAGGTCGCCCTCGAGCACGGATGCGGCATGGACGAAGGCTGAGCCGCCACCGGCGACGATGCCCTCTTCGATCGCTGCCCGGGTCGCCGAGACGGCGTCCTCGATGCGGTGCTTCTTCTCCTTGAGCTCGACCTCGGTCGCGGCGCCGACCTGGACGACGCACACCCCACCAGCGAGCTTGGCGAGGCGCTCTTGGAGCTTCTCGCGGTCCCAGTCTGAGTCGGTGTTGTCGATCTCGTTCTTGATCTGGTTGACGCGGCCGCTCACTTCTGACTCGTCACCGCCACCATCGACGATCGTGGTGTCGTCCTTGGTGATGACGACGCGGCGAGCCGTCCCGAGCACCTCGAGGCCGACCTGGTCGAGCTTGAGCCCGATGTCAGCCGAGACCACCTGGGCACCGGTCAACGTCGCGATATCCTGCAGCATCGCCTTGCGGCGATCACCGAAGGCGGGTGCTTTCACGGCCGCGGCGTTGAACGTGCCGCGAATCTTGTTGACGACCAAGGTTGACAGGGCCTCGCCGTCGATGTCTTCGGCGATGATGAAGAGCGGCTTGCCTGCCTGCACGACCTTCTCAAGCAGGGGCAGCAAGTCGCCGATGGAGGAGATCTTGCCTTGGTTGAGCAGGATGTAGGGGTCGTCGAGCACGGTCTCCATACGCTCGGCGTCTGTGACGAAGTAGGGCGAGATGTAGCCTTTGTCGAACTGCATGCCCTCGGTGAACTCGAGGTCCGTGCCGAGTGTGTTCGACTCCTCGACGGTGATGACGCCGTCTTTGCCGACCTTGTCGAACGCCTGGGCGATGAGTTCGCCGATGCGTGAGTCGCGAGCCGAGATCGTCGCCACGTGCGACATGTCCTCGGTTGAGTCGACGTCGCGAGCAGCCTCGACAAGCGCGCCGTTGACAGCCTCGACGGCAGCGTCGATTCCCTTCTTGAGGCTCATGGGGTTGGCGCCTGCGGCGACGGCGCGCAGGCCCTCGTGCACCAGAGCCTGGGCGAGAACCGTCGCGGTCGTGGTGCCGTCACCCGCGATGTCGTTGGTCTTGGTGGCGACCTCTTTGGTGAGCTGCGCCCCGAGGTTCTCGAACGGGTCGTCGAGCTCGATCTCACGGGCGACGGTCACACCGTCGTTGGTGATGGTGGGTGCGCCCCACTTCTTGTCCAGTACGACGTATCGGCCCTTGGGACCAAGCGTCACCTTGACAGTGTCGGCGAGCGCGTCTACTCCGCGCTCGAGGGCTCTACGAGCGTGCTCGTCGAACTCCAGAATCTTTGGCATTACACGTCCTTCTTCGGGCTTCTTCGGGGTGGCAGCTCAACGAGTCGCAGGAAGAATCCGCCCCTTCGACTGCGTGTCGAGGGTCGGTCCTCCCGAAAGCTCGGGCTGGCGGAGTGGAAACGGGCAGCTGGCGCGCAAGTGCGCGGGCTTGAGGGAGACAAAGGCAACGCCCCGGGACCCGGGGAAACGGGTTCGCCGGGGCGTGGCCAAAGTGCTGCGGTGCTGCGATGACTACTTGTCGATGACGGCGAGGACATCGCGGGCCGAGAGGATGAGGTACTCCTCGCCCGAGTACTTGACCTCGGTGCCGCCGTACTTGCTGTAGATGACCTTGTCGCCGATGGAGATGTCGAGAGGGACGCGGTTGCCGCTGTCGTCGACACGGCCCGGGCCCACCGCCAGGACTTCGCCCTCCTGGGGCTTCTCCTTGGCGGTGTCGGGAATGACCAGGCCAGAGGCGGTGGTCTGCTCGGCTTCGAGCGTGCGGACGAGAATGCGGTCTTCGAGCGGCTTGATGCTGACTGACACTTGGCGATCCTCACCTTTCAGGGATGAGAGATGTGCTTGCGAGAACAGGGATGCGAACGGCCACGTCGTCGCGGGTGCCGTGAGCTGATCGCGGTTGGCACTCATGGTGCAAGTACCAACACCGAATCTAGAGCCTAGTTAGCACTCGGTCAAGCCGAGTGCCAGATCGAGCCCGAAACATCCACCCCACTCCCCGTTGAGAAGCCACCTAATGCGTGTCGAGAAGCCAAGGAATGTGCATTGAGAGATCAGGAAATGCGCATGCTGAAGCGACGAAGGTGCTGGAGCTTCACTTTTGGCCCCCTTGATCACGAACTTTATGGCTTGTCAACACCGACTCTTTGGCTTGTCGACACCGACTTGGTGGCTTCAACGGGGGTGGTGGGGGTGGTATGGGGGTGATGCGACTGTCAACAGTGGGGCGGCGTGATGCCGGGTAGCACAACGGGGAGGTGCCCGGCGGGGATCGCGTCACCGGCCAGCACGTCGACCAGCGCCTCCATCGCCTGAGGCGTGGAGCCGTACAACGCCAGTTTCGCCTTGGTCGCCGACGAGCCAACCAACACGTAGGGGGAGTCGAGGCTTACTACGATGTCAGCTTTGGCCGGGCCGCCGTACGCGCTGATCAGCGCCACCGTGGTGCCGCCGCCGAACGTCAATCCATGGGCCTCGGCCGCGGTGTTGAACGCCTCCACCTCCTCAGAATCGCCCGTCGCGGTGACGGCCCCTTCGACATACGGCCCCTTGCAGCGCCCTTGCACGACGGTCAGCGCCTTCGCTGACACTTCACGAGACACCTGAGAGTGCGACCCGATGACGTCGGCGTCGACCTCGCCAGCGGCGTCCTCGTGCATCATCAACGCGACTACCTTGGCTGCCGCCTCCTCGAGCCGCGCGCGAGACAGGGAACCATCGGAGACCGCGGACACGATGGCCGAGTGAGCCGCCTCGACATCAGCCGGCATCAGCAGCAGGTCGGACCCTGCCTGCAGGGCCGTCACCGCAGCGTCACCCGCGCCGTAGCCGGACACCACCGCCTCCATCTCCAAGGCGTCGGTCACGACGAGGCCGTCGAAACCGATCCCCTCTGTCAGCAGCCCGACCACCTTCGGGGCTAGATCCGCGGGCACGCCCGACGCGACTTGGTCAACGGAGATGTGGGCCATCATCACAGCCGGCGCACCAGCCTTGACACTCGCCGTGAACGGCAGGAAATCGCGCTGCTTCAGCTCCGAGACGCCGGCACCTTGGTGAGGCAGGGTCTGGTGGCTGTCAGCGGTCACCGACCCATGACCGGGGAAATGCTTGAGCACCGGCACGATCCCCGACTGGATGTAGCCACGCGTCGACGCGCGCACCACGGTCGCCACCTGACGGGCATCGTCTCCGGCTGAGCGGCTGCCGATGGTCGGGTCGGAAGCGCCCACGGTCACGTCCGCATCCGGGGCGAAGACCATGGTGAAGCCCGCCGCCCTCAGCTCCTTCCCACTGGCGAGAGCGGCCTTTCGGGCCAGACCGACGTCTCCTGAGGCGCCGAGGCTCATGTATGCCGGGAACTGGGTCATCGGCGCACCGATTCGGGTGACGTTGCCGCCCTCCTGGTCCACTCCGATGACAAGCGGCCAGGGCCGGTCATCGGAGCTCTGGAGCAGTCGATTGGACTCGAGAGTGGCGTCGAGCGACTCATAGTTGTCGGCCATCACGATGACGCCGCCGAGGTGGAACTGATCGACCAGCTCGAGCGGGGCTTCGGTGCCGGTGTAGCGCGCGACGATCACCTGCCCGGCGAGCTCCTCAACAGTCATGTCGGCCGCAGCGGACTGAGCCGCGAGCCATTCGCCTTGCGTAGGTCCCCAACCGGTGGTTCGAGGGTCAGGGGCGACCGGAGGGACTGAGGGGATCGGTGGGGGGAGCGAGGGGACCGGTGGGACCGGTGGGGGAACTTGAGGGTCCGGGGGGACCGAGGGGGCCGAGGGGTCGGCGTTGCCTCGACCGTCAGTGGGCTTGGGCTTCCTCGGGCCAGCTGACACTAGCGGCGGATCAGCCCCGCTGATCTCGCCGTCTGCTCCAGATGCGGCTGAGGTGCTGGTCGCGTCCGTCGAGTCGTCATCGCCTGAGCAGGCGGCCATCACGGCAGCTGTCAAGACCAGCCCAAC
>JACCXO010000019.1 GCA_013696975.1 Nocardioidaceae bacterium
GCGTGCAGGTTCTCAGTCAGCAGTGCCAGCGATGACTTGACCAGGCCCAGACGTGCCCGGATGTCCATCGAGCCGCTCGTGTCGATGACCAGGGTGAGGTTCACCGGCGGGCGGTCCACAGGCAGAACGTCCCTAGCCCGGATTCCGATCCGCACGGTCTGCAGGTCCGGCTGGGTCGCTGTGCGGCCTTGGTCGACATACACCCCCAAGTCGGTGTCGGTTGGTGCCGCGTCGGCGTAGTCGAATGCGTTCACCCATTCCTCGGGGCGGATCGACGCCGACGGTGGTGTGACACCTTGCCGCAACAGCGTCCGGGCTACCGTGTACGACCCCGTGTCGACGTCCAGCGCGAACGTCGACAGTGGGTCCCGGTCAGCGGACACGAAGTCGCTGGTGCCGGCGTTGACGAAGGTGTTGTCGTCCAACAGCCCGGGGACTGCATGCGCCTCGTCTGAGGCTGTCCCGCGTGTGCTCGCGAGCGGGGAGCCACCCGCGGACGCGCTGTCCGATTGCCCGGATTCGTAATCGCGAAAGTACTTCTCGGCGTCGATCAGCGTGCGTCTGGACTTCAGAGAACGCTGATCGTCGGGGACGTCCAGCGGACCTGTGCAGGAACTCAATGACACGGTGGTTGCGGCCAGCAGTGCGATGCCGGTTATCCTCTTCGCTCGCATGCGGGTATGACGTCGCACCGCGCCAGTCGGTTCCTCCTCGTTAGCGCAGCTTCACGCAGGTGGGTCGCCGGCCGGCGGCCAGACTCCCCACCCGGCGAGCGTGTCCACAAGTCCGGGTGAGCACTGCAGCGCCTCAAGCTCATCTCGAGTCACCCAGCGCGCTTCCAGGGCGTCGTCACCGGCGATGAGGTGTGCCGCTGGATCCAGCGGCGTCGCGTAGAAGTCCGTGACGGCATAGCGCACGTCCGCCCATCCGTCGCCGTCGCCACCGGAGTCGTTGGCGTCGCCGGTGCCCAGTTCAATGCACCCGACGACCTCACCGACCTCCACCTCGAGGCCGGTCTCCTCGAGCACCTCACGGCGCACGGCGTCGGTCAAGGACTCCTGGGGCTCGACCCGCCCGCCAGGTATGGACCACAGACCGGCCGCGGGCGCATGGCCACGACGGACCACCACAACGCGTCCGTCACCGTCACGGACGACCGCACCGACACAGGGAACTCGCCGCACTGTCAGCACGTTACCGCCAGTCGGGGCTCTTGACCGGAGCAACGATCAGCACCACGGTGGACCTCATGCATACCCCCTTGGCCGTGGTCGATCCCCAGGATGCGGTGGCGTCCGTCGGTCGGGTGGGCGCGCCGCTTTGGACGCCTTGGCCGATGCCTGACGGTTGGGCATTGGCTGGTTTCGCGCACACCGAGAGCGCGCGCCGACCCGCAACCGTCACCAGCTGGAGCGCGCAGGACCCGTTCGGGGATCCGACGGAGATCTTGTTCGTCTGCGAGGAGGCCGGCGGTGGGGTGGGAGCTCACTTCGCCGGGCTGCCCCTGCAATATCCGACGGCTCAAGTCGGGATAGGTCCGCCGCACGCCAAGTTCGATGTCGCCGGCCATGTGGTTCCACTCTGGGCGGTCGACGGGGAGGCGGCTCATCCTTCGCCGGACAGAGAGGATGCTTCTCTCGTCCCCAATGACAGGGCCGTCTATGCGGGGGAGGCGGCCGGCCGCTGGTTGTGGGTGGTTGTGCACCCAGCTGAGGCCGGCGTGATCGTCATCCAGCCACTCAACCTGGTGGATGCCCACACGCTCGGGGCCGAACTGACGTTGCTGCCCCTGTCGGGGCTGTCTCCGCGACTGGTCATGGCGGCGGCTGGCGGGCCATAGGCTGTCGGCCGTGCGGATCGACCTCCATACTCACTCGTCAGCCTCTGACGGTACTCAGAGTCCGGCGGACGTCATGGTCTCGGCCGCCGCGGCCGGGCTCGACGTGATCGCATTGACCGACCACGACTCGGCGGCGGGCTGGAACGAGGCCGCTGGGGCCGCAGCTGAGGTGGGCATGACCTTGGTGCGTGGTATGGAGATCTCGACCAAGCTCGACGGGGCCGGCGTGCATCTGCTCGCATATCTCCCCGACCCGACCTTCGAGCCACTGGACGCCGAGCTGTCGCGGGTGCTGGCCGGTCGTGAGGGTCGCCTCGAGGCGGTGTTGTCGCAGCTGCGAGAGGCCGGGCTCGACCTGACCGCCGCCGATGTGCTGAAGGAGGTGGGCGCTGCTCCCGCGATCGGTCGCCCTCACATCGCCGACGCGATGATTGCCAACGGCATGGTCGGCAACCGTGACGAGGCATTCGAGCATTGGCTCGGCGCTGGGATGCCGGGGTACGTCGAGAGATACGCGACTCCCTTGCAGGAGATGATCGGTCTGGTCAACGCTGCCGGCGGAGTGGCGGTCGTCGCGCACCCGTGGGGCCGCGCGAGCCGGCGTGTGCTCGACGCCCCCACGCTGGCCGACCTCAAGAACGCCGGCCTGGCCGGCATCGAGGTCGATCACCAAGATCACGATCGCGATGACCGAAAGCAGCTGCGAGCGCTGGCGGTTGAGCTCGACCTTATCGCCACCGGATCGAGCGACTTCCACGGCGACGGCAAGGTCGACCACGACCTCGGGTGCAACCTGACCTCCGATGACCAGCTCGAGCGGTTGCTCGCCGCCGCAGCGGACAACGCCAACCGGTCGGGTCGCCGCACGCCGCAGGTCGTCGGCCGATGAAGGCCATAGTCGACGTCACACTGCTCGCCGAGGTGCTCATCACCTTGTTCGTGATCATGGACCCGCCTGGGGCCATCCCGCTCTTCTTGAGCCTCACCCATGGCTTGTCTCCCAGAGCGCGCAGGCGCGCGGCCTGGCAGGCGGTGCTGGTCGCCTTTTGTGTCATCGTCGTCTTCGCGTTGTTCGGCCGTGAGATCCTTGCCTACCTCCACATCTCGTTGCCGGCGCTGAAGTGCGCGGGCGGGCTGTTGCTCCTGCTGGTGGCGCTGGAGCTCCTCACCGGCAGGGAGCAGGAAGTCAACGCCACCCAAGACGTCAACGTCGCACTCGTCCCGCTGGGCACCCCATTGTTGGCCGGGCCGGGCGCGATTGTCGCCACCATGGTGTTTGCTGAGCGCGTGGATGAGACGCCGGACTTCGTGGCTGTGGCGCTCGGTGTTGTCGGGGTGCACGCCGTGATGTGGGCGACGCTGCGCTATTCGACGGTGATCTTGCGCCTCATCAAGGAAAGTGGCATCACGTTGGTCACGCGCATCGCAGGTCTGCTCTTGTCTGCGATCGCGGTCCAGTTGATCGCCGACGCGGTGCGTGCCTTCATCGCTGGTGAAGGCTGATCTGGAGGTGGTTCGATGAGTGACGAGGGTCAGCTCGGCTTCGAGGGTATGCCGAGGAGACTGCTGCAGGCGGCGCCGTCGCGCCTTTCGACATACCAGGATTGT
>JACCXO010000035.1 GCA_013696975.1 Nocardioidaceae bacterium
GCCGTCTGGGGCTTCGACACCGAGAAGACGACACAGGGCCTGGTCTCCATCGGCATCACCACGTTCAACCGCCCCGAGTTCTGCGTCGACCAGCTCATCAAGCTCTCCCAAGAGCCAGCGGTGCTCGATGTCATCGATGAGATCTTGGTCGTCGACCAGGGCACCCAGAAGGTGACGGACCACGAGCTGTACGAACAGGTGAGTGCCACTCTGGGTGCCAAACTCCGACTGATCGAGCAGGGCAACCTCGGCGGCTCAGGTGGTTTCTCGCGGGCGATGGACGAGGCCACGACCAAAGGCGACGCCGACTACGTTCTGCTCCTCGACGACGATGTCGTCTGTGAGCCCGAGGGGATCTTGCGCGCGGTCACGTTTGCCGACCTGGCCAAGCAACCGACGCTGGTCGGCGGTCAGATGTTCAGCCTCTACGACCGATCAGTGCTGCACGCGTTCGGAGAGACCGTTGCGAAGTACCGCTGGTTCTGGGGAGCGGCGCCAAACACCTGGCACGGCCACAACTTCGCCCACGCGTCACTGCGGTCGACCCCGTGGTTGCACCGCCGCATCGACGTCGACTACAACGGCTGGTGGATGTGCCTCATCCCCACCAAAGTGGTTCGCGAGATCGGGCTCTCGCTGCCGATGTTCATCAAGTGGGACGACGCCGAGTTCGGCCTGCGCGCAGCAGAAGCCGGCTATCCGACAGTGACGATGCCTGGTGTTGCGGTCTGGCACGTGCCGTGGCACGAAAAAGACGACACCATCGACTGGCAGGCCTACTTCCACCGTCGCAACCGCATCGTCGCGGCGCTGCTGCACTCGCCCTACGACCGAGGCGGCCGACTCATCCGCGAGAGTTTCGAGACGCAGGTGAGGCACCTGCTGTCGATGCAGTACGGACCAGCCGAGATGGGTCTGATGGCCATCGAAGACATCCTCGAAGGGCCACAGCGCATGCACCGCGATGTGCTCGAGCGGCTGCCTGAGCTCAGAGAGCTCCGCAAGCAGTACGACGACTCCAAGTCGCAGACCGATCTCGACGCGTTCCCGACGGCCAAGCGCCGTAAGCCACCGCGCAAGGGCAAGGAGCCGACCGCCCCGAGCGGCAAACTGGGTCGTGCCAAGACGATGGTGGCTGGCACTGTCCGGCAGGTCGCTCCGGTCCGCGACACCGCCAAGGTCAACCCTGAGGCGAGCATCCCCCACGTCGACCTCAACTGGTGGCTGCTGTCACAGTTCGACTCTGCGCTGGTCTCATCAGCCGACGGATCGTCTTCATCCTGGTACAAGCGTGACCCCGAGCTGTTCCGTGACCTGATGGCGCGCTCGGTCGCACTGCACGCCCGGCTGAGCAAGGAGTGGCCGCAGCTCTCGGCGCGCTATAAGGCTTCTCTCGAGGAGCTGGCGTCACCCGACGCCTGGCGCAAGACGTTCGAGCAATCGTCAACCCCCGATTCGACCTGAGCGTCGCGGTTGCACTCTCAGACAGTCTATGGGTGTCTAAGAATTTCGGTTAGACGACTTGATAGAGTCTGAGACATGGATCCGGCTGCCAACCCCTTTCGCCCGGGAGCCGGACGCAAACCACCCGTCCTGGCCGGCCGAGAGTCGGTTCTCGACGCGTTCAGCGTGGTGCGACGCAAGGCCGAGGACTACGCAGAAGGCGACCGTGGTTGGATCCTCAACGGACTGCGTGGCGTCGGCAAGACCGTCCTTCTCAACGAGCTGCTCTCTCAAGTCACCGAGAAGGGATGGATCACTGCGAAGGTAGAAGTGACTCCCGGCACGCCACTCCCAGTCGCCCTGGCCTCGGCGCTGGTTCGATCGATGCGGACAGCGACCGGACGCCACCCAGAGCCGCGCCTGCGGCGGCTTCTGGGTGTGTTCAAGGCTTTTTCACTCAAAGTCAACCCTGCTTCCGGAGTGATCTCCCTCGGGGTCGAGGTCAACCCTGTCAAAGGCGTTGCCGACACCGGTCGGTTCGCTGACGATCTCGCCATGCTGTTCGAGGTGCTCGGCGAGACGTCTCGTGACCTAGGCATCGGCACGTTGATCTTGGTCGACGAACTTCAAGAGGCCACGTCGCATGAGCTGACTGCCGTCAACACCGCAGTCCACCAAATAGGGCAGTCCGACGCACCGCTTCCCATTACCTTTGTTGGAGCCGGGTTGCCGTCACTACCCGCGCAATTAGCCGATGCGACGAGTTATGCCGAACGGCTCTACGACTATCGCCACATCGGCCTGTTGGATAACGCAGCAGCCAGAGCAGCACTGACCGGTCCGACCGACGGCCGCGATGTTTCCTGGGAACCGCAGGCGCTCGAGCAGTCATTGTCGATCGCCGCTGGCTACCCATACTTTCTGCAAGCAGTTGGCAAACACGTATGGGACGCCGCCCTAACCACCACCATCACCATCGATGACGTCAACGTGGGCGGCGAGTCCGCGCGACAAGAAGTCGACGAAGGGCTCTATCGTTCCAGATGGGAACGCGCCACCGCGGCACAACGACAGATGCTTCGCGCTGTCGCGGACCTTGGGGGAGGTGACGCCACCACGGTCGCGGAGCTCGTCGCTGCAATGGGCAAGAAACGAGTCCAAGACCTCTCGGTGGCCCGTAATGAACTCATCAAAAAGGGACTGCTGTATGCACCAGAAAGAGGCTTCCTCGCTTTCACCGTCCCTGGTATGCATACATTCATCACACGGCAGGATTGACAAGAGGACCGAAGCTGACGCGGCGCCAGTCAAGTGCTCCGCGAGGCGCGTGACGTGCTTCTCGACAGCTTGCTCACCATGCTCTGAGCCGCGTTTGTCGCGCATGTCCATCGTGAGAGCCGGCGCCCGACGCGCTACCGTTCATCGCGAGACGGCTGGACAACCAGCAATTCAGTACCTGACGGGGAGCACAACGCAGTGACGAATTCAAGACACAAACTGGTCATCGTGGAGTCGCCTGCCAAGGCGCGCACGATCGCTGGCTTTCTCGGCCGCGGCTATGTCGTGGAGTCGTCGATCGGTCACATCCGCGACCTGCCCAACAACGCCAGCGAGGTGCCCGCGAAGTACAAGGGTGAGTCGTGGGGGCGGCTTGGCGTCGACGTCGACAACGGCTTTCTCCCTGTGTATGTCGTCCCGCAGGACAAGAAGAAGCAGATCACCAAGCTCAAGGCTTTGCTCAAGGGAGCCGATGAGCTCTATCTCGCCACAGACGAGGACCGTGAGGGTGAGGCCATCGCCTGGCACCTCCTCGACGAGCTGAAGCCCAAGGTGCCCGTGCACCGGATGGTGTTCCACGAGATCACCTCCGACGCCATCGCCGCCGCCGTTGCGAACCCTCGCAGCATCAACGACGACCTCGTCGAGGCTCAAGAGGCCCGCCGCATCCTCGACCGGCTCTACGGCTACGAGGTCTCGCCGGTACTGTGGAAGAAGGTGATGAGCGGGTTGTCGGCAGGCAGGGTCCAGTCGGTCGCCACCCGTCTGGTCGTGGACCGTGAGCGTGAGCGGATCGCCTTCCGGTCAGCCTCCTACTGGGATCTCGAGGCGACCTTCGACGCGGGCGAGAGCAATACTCCTCGTACCTTCCCAGCCAAGTTGCTCAGTGTCGACGGGCGGCGCGTGGCCCAGGGCCGCGACTTCAGCTCGATCGGCCAGCTCAAGGGCGGCGACGTCATCCAGGTGGATGAGGCCGGAGCGGGTGCGTTGGCTGAGGCGTTGCGGCCGCAGGACTTCACGGTCCGGTCGGTCGAAGCCAAGCCCTATCGCCGTTCGCCCTATGCACCGTTTCGCACCACGACGCTGCAGCAAGAAGCCTCCCGCAAGCTCAGCTTCGGCTCACAACGCACGATGCAGGTGGCCCAGCGCCTCTACGAAAACGGCTTCATCACCTATATGCGCACCGACTCGATCACGCTGTCGGCAACCGCGATCAGTGCGGCGCGCACCCAGGTCGCGGAGCTTTTCGGCCGTGAGTACCTCCCCGAGAAGCCGCGCACCTATCAGAGCAAGGTCAAGAACGCCCAAGAGGCGCACGAGGCCATCCGGCCTGCTGGCGACTCGTTCCGCACTCCGGCTCAAACCGGTCTGAACGGAGATGAGTTCCGGCTCTACGAGCTGATCTGGATGCGCACTGTGGCGTCGCAGATGAAAGACGCCGAAGGGCGCTCGGTGTCGGTTCGCATCGCAGCGACGGCCTCGACGGGTGAGGAGTGTGAGTTCTCGGCGAGTGGGAGGGTGATCACGTTCCACGGCTTCCTCCACGCGTATGTCGAAGGGGCTGACGACCCCGAGAGCGACCGCGACGACAGGGAGACCCGCCTGCCGGACGTCAACCAGGGAGACACAGTCACGGTGGCCGAGCTCAACGCGGCAGCACATGAGACCAGGCCGCCGGCTCGCTACACCGAGGCGACCCTGATCCGTGAGCTCGAGGAGCGGGAGATCGGGCGCCCCTCGACATACGCGGCAATCATCACCACGATCCTCAACCGGGGCTATGTCTCCAAGAGGGGCACCGCGCTCGTGCCGGCCTGGCTTGCGTTCGCGGTGGTGCGCTTGTTGGAGCGCCATTTCGACCGCCTGGTGGACTACAACTTCACGGCGGAGTTGGAGGACGTGCTCGACGAGGTCGCGGCCGGACGTCTTGACTCGACCACCGAGCTGTCGAAGTTCTATTTTGGGAGCGACGACCTGCAGGGGCTCAAGAGCCTCGTGACCGAGCTTGGGGAGATTGACGCCCGTGAGCTGTCGACGTTCGAGCTGGGCGAGGGGATCGCGGTGCGCGTCGGCCGCTATGGGCCCTATATAGAAACCAGCGAGGGCAGCAGGGCCAACATTCCCGAGGACCTGCCGCCGGACGAGCTGACTGTCGACAAGGCGCGCGAGTTGTTGGCGAATCCCGCCGGGGCCGAGATCGAGCTCGGCGTCCACCCGGAGACGGGGCTTGCCGTGGTCGCCAAGAGCGGGCGTTACGGCCCCTACGTCACAGAGCTGCTCGGCGATGACGCCTCCAAGGGTGCCAAGCCGCGCACTTCGAGTCTCTTCAAAACCATGTCCCTTGAGTCGATTGATTTGGAGCAGGCGGTGCGGTTGCTGACCCTGCCACGCGTCGTCGGTGCTGACCCGGAGTCGGGGGAAGGGCTCACCGCCCACAACGGTCGCTATGGGCCGTACCTGAAGAAGGGCACCGATTCGCGTTCGATCGAGTCCGAGGACCAGCTGCTGACGATCACCCTGGACGAGGCGCTGAAGATCTACGCCGAACCCAAGCAGCGGGGTCGGCAAGCCGCCGCAGGGCCGTTGCGTGAGTTGGGCGAGGACCCGAACTCAAAGAAGCCCGTGGTGGTCAAAGATGGCCGATTCGGTCCCTATGTGACCGATGGCGAGTTCAACGCGACGTTGCGCAAGGACGACTCGGTCGAGGCGATCACACTCGAGCGAGCAGCTGAGCTGCTCGCCGACAAACGAGCCAAGGGTCCGGCGCCCACTCGTCGTACGGCGAAGAAGGCCACGAAGCAGACGGCCACGACAAAGAAGACGGCCGCCAAGAAGACGGCCGCCAACAGCTGACCCTTCTCTCAGTCGAATGCCCGCTGTCTCTCCGCGCGACGAGTCCTGAACCTTTACTGTGAGTCGGGTTAGGTCGTCGGCCGCCCCGAATGACGATCGCTGACCAGAGGGACTCGCCATGGCGCGCTACGTTTTCGACTTCTCTGAAGGAGACGCCTCACAGAGGGGTCTGCTCGGTGGCAAAGGGGCCAACCTCGCCGAGATGACCAACCTGGGCCTCCCGGTGCCGCCAGGTTTCACGATCACCACAGATGCGTGCCGGGCCTATCTCGACACTGGCCAGCAGCCAGCGGAGCTGGTCGAGGAGGTTGACAAGCACCTCGCCGCTCTCGAGGAGAGGATGGGTCGAAAACTCGGCCAGCCCGACCACCCGTTGCTCGTGTCGGTGCGTTCCGGAGCGAAGTTCTCGATGCCGGGCATGATGGAGACGGTTCTCAACATCGGCCTGAACGACGAGTCGGTCGAAGGATTGGCGGCGATCTCCGACAACCCTCGCTTCGCCTGGGACTCCTACCGTCGGCTGCTTTCCATGTTCGGCAGCACGGTGCTCGACGTGGATCGGTCGCGGTTCGACCAGGCGCTCGACGACCTGAAGACCAGCGCTAGCGTCGAGACGGATGTCGAACTGACGGCTGAGGACCTGCGGCAGCTGGTCGCGACATACGAGCAGATCATCGTCGAGGAGACCGGGTCTGAGTTTCCCCAGCAGCCACGCGAGCAGCTCGATCTGGCCGTGCTCGCTGTCTTCTCATCCTGGAACACCGAACGCGCCAAGCTCTACCGTCGCCAAGAGCGCATCCCAGACGACCTCGGCACCGCCGTCAACATCTGCTCGATGGTGTTCGGCAACCTGGGCGACGATTCGGGCACCGGCGTGTGCTTCACGCGGGATCCGGCCACCGGGCATCGCGGTGTGTACGGCGACTACCTGGTCAACGCCCAGGGCGAAGACGTGGTCGCGGGGATTCGCAACACCTTGCCGCTGACCGCGCTCGGCGAGACCGACCCCACCTCCTACGAAGAGCTCCTGTCAATCATGAAGACGCTGGAGGCGCACTATGAGGACCTCTGCGACATCGAGTTCACCGTGGAGCGCGGCAAGCTCTGGATGTTGCAGACCCGGGTGGGCAAACGCACGGCAGCGGCTGCGTTCCGGGTGGCGGTGCAGCTCGTGGACGAAGGTGTCATCGACCTGGACGAGGCGTTGCGCCGCGTCACCGGAGCCCAGCTAGCCCAGCTGATGTTTCCCCAGTTCGACAAGGACGGCGGGAAGCGCGAGCTGATCGCCACCGGCATGGCGGCCAGCCCCGGCGCAGCGGTCGGAAAAGCGGCGTTCGACTCCGCGACCGCCGTCGAGTGGGCAGCCAACGGCGATGCCGTCATCTTGGTACGCCGCGAGACCAATCCCGACGACTTGAGCGGGATGATCGCAGCCACCGGAGTGCTCACGAGTCGCGGCGGCAAGACCTCTCACGCGGCCGTGGTGGCCCGCGGGATGGGGCGCACATGTGTCGTAGGGGTCGAGGCGCTGCGAGTTGACCTCAAACAGCGCGAGATCCGCACTCCCGACGGGGCTCACGTCGAAGAAGGTGACCTGTTGTCGATCGACGGCTCGACGGGCGAAGTGTTCGCCGGTGCGGTCCCTGTCACTGCCAGCGCGGTGGTGGAGGCCTTGCTCGAGTCACCGGGCACCGCCGGCAACGGCAGCCACGCCAGCCACGCCAGCCGAGCCGATGGCGAGAGCAACGAGAATCTGGAGGCCGAGGACAAGGGCGATCATGCTGAGCTGATCGAGGCGGTCCAACGCATCATGAGGCATGCGGACGCTGTGACCCGGATGCATGTCCGCGCGAACGCCGACACCCCCCAGGATGCTCAGCGCGCGCGGAAGTTCGGGGCTCGAGGCATCGGTCTCTGCCGCACCGAACACATGTTCTTGGGCTCTCGCCGCAAGATCGTCGAACGCGTCATCTTGGCTCGCAGCGACGAGCAGCGCGACTCGGCGCTGCAGGAGCTGCTCCCGCTGCAGCGAGACGACTTCCTCGGCATACTCGAGGCGATGGACGGGCTGCCGGTCGTCGTACGGCTGCTCGACCCTCCCCTGCATGAGTTCCTCCCTGACCTCACCGAGCTGTCGGTCAAGGTGGCCGTCGCGGACGCACTTGGAAAGCCGGACGAGCAGGCTGAGGCGCTGCTCAAGGAGGTGCAGCGGCACCACGAGCAGAACCCGATGCTCGGCATGCGAGGTGTGCGCCTTGGCCTGACCGTGCCGGGGCTGTTTCAGCTGCAGGTCCGCGCGATCGCCGAGGCTGCGGCCGAGCTGAAGAGACGCGGTCTCGATCCGCGGCCGGAGATCATGGTTCCCCTGGTGGGTGATGTAAAGGAGTTCGCGATCGTCAAAGAGCAGTCGCTCTCCACGCTCGCCGATGTCGCCGCAGAGCTGGGGACCGCCCTGCGGTTCCCGATCGGGACGATGATCGAGCTGCCTCGCGCCGCGATGACTGCCCACGAGATTGCCGACGAGGCTGAGTTCTTCTCCTTCGGCACCAACGACATGACCCAGACCACGTGGGGGTTCAGCCGCGACGATGTGGAAGCCGCCTTCTTCCCGCACTACATCGAGTCCGGGATCTTCGCGGTCAGTCCCTTCGAGACGCTTGATGTGGCCGGCGTGGGACGCATCGTCGCGGTCGCTGCGTGGGAAGGCAAGGAGACCCGCGGCGACCTGGTGGTGGGTGTGTGTGGTGAGCACGGCGGTGACCCGGCCTCGATCCACTTCTTCGAGTCGATCCTGCTCGACTATGTGTCCTGCTCACCCTTCCGAGTGCCCGTCGCCCGCCTCGAGGCAGGCCGCGCCAAGCTTGAGGCGGCCGACCATACGAGCTTCTGAGGGGACCGCTCGCTCGAGAGGTGTAAGCGTGGATCAGCCGGTGGCTACCAGGTGTCCGAAAGCAACCACGTTGCCCAGGTAACCGTTGTCTTCGTCATACGTCCCACCACAGGTGATGAGGCGCAGTTCGGCCCGGCCGGTGGTGTCGCCGTAGACCTCGTGAGTGGGGAAGCTCGCCTTGTCGAAGAGTCCGACCCGGTCGATGACGAACGTGGCGACCGTGCCGTCAGCACGCGTTACCTTGACCCGCTCTCCGCCGCGGAGTTCTCCGAGCCGGTAGAACACTGCCGGGCCTTCGTCGCTGTCCACGTGTCCCGCGATCACCGACGGCCCGAACTGACCGGGTGACGGGCCGGGAGTGAACCAGCCCGGTGCAGACGCGTCGGTAGGGACCTCCATGGTGCCGTCCTCGGCAAGAGCCAGGTCCACGATGTTCGAGCTGTGGACGCCGATGCTGGGGATGTCGAGAGCGACGGGTTCCGAATCCTGGAGGAGGGGCCCGAAGTCGACGGCCTCAGCGTCCGGTGCGTCCGCCGCATCCGGTGCAGCGGTGGACTTCTGCTTCGATCTCGTCGACGTCGATTGAGACGCCGAGGTCGAGGAGGTCGAGGACGACGGTGGGGCCGCCGCGTCGCTGGCGGGTTGTGGTGGACCCGCCGTGCCGCGCATACCGATGGTAATGAGCGCGAGACCCATCACGAGTAGCGCGACGGTGGCCGCCGCGACCAGGTACGTGCCGCGGCGACCACCATGCTCTATGCCATCAGTCATTATGCAGTTGCGCGGATCCGACGAGCGCCGACAACACCGGAACCAGCCGCGAGCAGCACGAGGCCGCCACCAAGAGCGAGCAT
>JACCXO010000089.1 GCA_013696975.1 Nocardioidaceae bacterium
AGCAGGCGATCAGTGCCCAGTTCGGTGGGGTGTTCTCCAGCTTCACCCGGCTCCGGCGACGCCGCAACGAGCTCGACGACCCGGTGGGGCCCGAAGATTTCGCCGACAACGCTGAGGCGGCAGCGGCGGTCTTGACCTCGACCGAGATCGTCGACAACGCAGAACGGATCCTCGACCAGGGTGTGTTGACGAGGTTCTGACGCTCCTACGTAACCGTCCCGTCCGGTCGGCACGTGGTCGGGGGTCGGCCCCTCGGTGTGGCAACCTGTCGACGAGCGTCCGGGCGGTCAAGCCGGATCGATGGCCAGTTGTGAGAGCAGGCTTTGGATGCGGTGCCTAATGTCGTCGCGGATCGGCCGGACCCCTTCTATTCCTCGGTCGGCTGGGTCGTCCAGGTCCCAGTCCTCATACCGTTTGCCAGGGTAGATGGGGCAGGTGTCGCCACAGCCCATCGTGATGACGACGTCGGAAGCTTCAACGGCGTCGAGGGTGAGGACTTTGGGACTGGAGCCGGTGATGTCGATGCCGTCTTCGGCCATTGCCTGGACTGCGATCGGGTTAATCTGGTCGGCCGGCTCAGATCCGGCCGACCGCACGCGAACCCGGTCTCCCGCGAGGTGGGTCAGGTAGCCGGCTGCCATCTGGGAGCGGCCCGCGTTGTGGACGCAAACGAAGAGGACGGTGGGCTTGTCGGCCACGGCTGTTGCCTTTCAGTGTCTTACGCGGAAGCGAGAAGCTCGTCGAGGAAGTGCTTGACCTTGGATTCGATCTGGTCACGGATGTCTTGGACGACATGGAGTGGTTGCCCGTCCGGGTCCAGCAGGTCCCAGTCGAGATAGCGCTTGCCGGGATAAATCGGGCAGGCGTCTCCACAGCCCATCGTGATCACCACATCGGCGGCGCGTACGACGTCGTCGGTGAGTGGCTTAGGAAACTCGCCGCTCAGGTCGACTCCAACCTCGTCCATGGCATCGGTCACGGAGGGGTTGATCTCGCTCGCCGGCAGCGAGCCTGCAGAGCGGACGTGGACGCGGCCTCGTGCGGCGCGATGAAGCATGGCGGCGGCCATTTGCGACCGGCCGGCGTTATGGACGCAGATGAACAGAACCTCGGGCACCGTCTTGTCGATCTTGCCGGTGGCTTGGGCCAAGGCGGTGAGACGTTCTGCTGCGAAGCGCCCAGCCATCACGGGCAGGTAGTGCTTGATGGCCGCCGTGCGGTAGAGGCTCTGGTAGGACTCGTGGACGTAACGATCGACGGTCTCTCCGCTGAAGATGCCGGCAAAGCGGGTGGAAAGTTCGGCGACGCTTCCGGTGAGGACGCGTTCGGCTGCTTCGGGGTTCAGGGTAGGGATGGTCATGAGAACTCCTTGACGGGATGGGCTGGTGTGTCGGCCAGATCGGCGGCGAGGCCGACGGCATTGGGGTAGAGCAGCTTGACCAGCGCCAAGCCGAGCAAGCCACCGATGAGCTGCTTGAGGACAAACATCGGGACAGAGGACGGACTGATACCGGCGAACGTGTCGGAAAACATCCGGGCCGCGGTGACCGCTGGGTTGGCGAAGCTTGTCGAGCTGGTGAACCAGTACGCCGCCGTGATGTAGCCCCCCACGGCGTAGGCGACTGTCTCGCCACGCCCAGAACGGACGGTGCCGAAGATGACCAGGACAAGCCCCAATGTGGCAACGACCTCGCCCAGCCATAGCCCGCCCGAAGAACGGTTCTGGCCCGCGATCGAAACCGCCTCGAGCCCGAACATCAAGTTGGCCATCAACGCTCCGAGGATGCCACCCGTGAACTGGGCACCGATCAAGATGGCCGCGTCCGTCGTGGTGATTGCTTTCAGCACGCGCTCAACTACAGTGACCACCGGATTGAACGCTGCCGACACCGGCTGCAACGCTAGGATCAATGCCACCAGCGCCGCGCCTCTGATGAGGCTGTTCTCCAGCAATTGCAGACCCACGTCATTCGGCGACAACCGCACCGCGGCAATCCCGGACCCGATCACCGCAGTCACCAGGAATGCGGTGCCGAGCATCTCCGCGAGAGCCCGTCGAGCAAGCGTTGGCGTCACTGGGGGGCACCGCCGATCAGCGCCCCGAGATCGGACAAGGCTTCCCTGCGAACCTTGTAGTACACCCACACCCCCCGCTTGCTGCGATCTAGCAGGCCGATCTCGTGCAACACCTTCAGGTGGTGACTGATCGTCGGCTGTGCCAGGTCAAACGCCTCCGCCAGATCGCACACGCACGCCTCGCCATCGGCATGGGATGCGACCAGTGAAAGCAGTCGCAAACGAACCGGCTCGGCCAGTGCCTTCAAGAGCGAGGCGACCCGCTCGGCCTGGTCCACACTCAGCGGTTGTCGCAGCAACGGAGAGCAGCAGGCCACCGTTTGGACCGGCGTCAACTCGATCGCAGATATAGACACGCATCTATATTGACACGCATCAATGTCTGGGCCAACTCCGAGCCTGTTTGCCTGGGTACTGGGCTCTAGGTCGACGCCGACCACAGGGGCAAGGCGGAAACGTCCCCGCGAAAGGCCACCCGGGCACCTTTCGCGCAGCGGAGAAGTTTCATCTCGGTGACAACCGATCGGCTGTCAGGCGCGTCTTAGGGTATGACGACCGATCGGTTCGGGACCCGCAGATCAACGGCCACCCATCCGGCAATGTGCGTATCACGACCCGCAGTGGCATCCGTCACTAGGGTGAAGCGTCAACATCGGCGCCGCGCGAGCTAACGGCTGGCACGGCCTTAAGGAGTGAGGGATCATGAGGAAATCAGCAGCAGCCGCGGCGGCTCTGTTTGCCACCGTTTCGATCGTTCCATCGAGTGGACTTGCATCGACCACTTCCCCCATGGGGCTTAGGCCGTCGAGTTCGGGCCCTGACGTAAGAGAGTTCCGTGACCCTGACGAGCCGGGCATCGGCTCCACCGATATCAGGCGGGTTGTGGTCGACAACAACAAGCGTCGGGTGCATGTCTGGGTCAAGGAGGCTGGGCGCCTGCATCAAGAGACCAGGTTGTGGATCGACTCAGTCAAGGCCGATCCGGGTCCGGAATACCTGGTGGGTGGTTACCAGAACTCCGAGTTCTCAGGTTGGCGGGTCGAGGGCTTCGGCGACCCCAAGAAGCGGCGGACATGGCACTGTGGCGGCTTCCGCATGAAAGACGATGGCCAAGACCGCTGGGTGCATTACTTGATGGAGTCTGAGTGTCTCAGGGGACCGGGACATATTCGAGTCCACGTGGACTCGAAGGGCGACAAGGCGCGTGACTTCGCACCGGACAAATCAGCGTCGGGTAATAAGCGGTTCTACGCCTGGGTGAATCGAGCCGGCAGGCTGCAACAGGACCGAGCTGGCCAACGTGACGTCGGATCCCTAACAGCAGTCAATGTCGAGGACGCGTGCGAGCGCCTTTACTGATTGTGGCTCTAGCCGGTAGTAGACGTTAAGGCCGCGCCGTGCTTTGGTGACCAAGCCAACATCGAGCAGCTGCTTCAAATGGTGACTCACGGTTGGTTCCGAAAGACCGACGAGGGGTGCCAGCTCGCACGTGCACGCCTCCTGGCTCGGTTGCGTCAACAGCATCGATACCAGCCGGATGCGGGTCGGATCCCCGAGTGCCTTGAGCCGTTGGGCCAGTCCCATGGCGTCGTCCGCGGAGATCACCTGTAGATCGGTGAGCGGATCGCAGCAAATCGGCGAGGTGTCTTCGAGGAGCGGCAGTGCCTTGGGCATGTCGCCATATTGACACTTCCTTGACATATATCAAAGAGCCTCCTAGAGTTCGATGTATGTCGAAGAGCCTGTCGACCTTGACCCTTCCCGCACAGGAGGTGGCCGGCACAGGTCGACGCCGAGACGAAGAGGAGGTGACACCCATGAGCTGCTGTGAAGACTGCTGCGACAACTGCCAGGAAGACTGCTGCTGACCACTGCATCCGACGCATCTATCGGATCTCTCAGATCGACTCGAACAGACCTCAGCTCGTGAAGCGCTGACGGGCTGCCGCTGCTTCGCGTTGACTCATGCAGAGCTCGGTGAGATGAGCTGGTCGATCTCGGCGGCGAGGTCGAGGTCCTTGCGGGTGAGCCCACCTGCGGAGTGGGTCGACAACCGGAACGTCACCGCCGTCCAGCGGATGTCAATGTCGGGATGGTGGTCACGCTGTTCAGCCAAGACGGCCACCTGGTCAACCAGGCGGACACCTTCGGCGAAGGTTGAGGCGGTGACGCTGCGGATGATCGCGTCGTCCTCGCGAACCCACAGGGGCAGGTCGCTCTCGAGCGCCTCGGTCACGTCGGCGTCATCTAGGAGTCTCGCCATGGCAGTCAGCCTAATGACATCCAGCAATGAACGGTTAGTCGAATTGGGCGCGGGGCATGGAGTAGACGAAGCGGTGTCTGGGGTATTCACACAGGTTCCACAGCCGATCACTCTGCGGCCAATAGGTCAGATCCTCCGGTCCTCTCGCCAGCACGCCACGGAACTCCTGCACTGCCTCACCCGGCCGCCGGACCCACATCGTTCCTGGTCGCAGCGATCCCCGACTTGTGGAGATGTAGTAGGCGCCATGAACCGTCGTGGCGCCCTGCATGTGTTCGAGCTTGTCATCGATGAGCTCGAGTGGTGGCGAGTAGCCCCCGCGCATCGCCAGCCGGTGCTTGCCGGGCTTGAAAGCAAACCGCACCAACCGGGTTGTCGCGCCGTCCTTGCCGTACTCACCGGCGATCATCTGGTGCTCGCCCGCGGTTCGATCGAGTGAGACAAAGGAGAACTTGAAAGGCTCGAAACCCTCGCTGTTGACGGCTTTGTACGACGTTCGCTGTGGCAACACGAAGCGGTACCCGTGATGTCCGTCGCCGCCGACCGCGATGCAGTCATCGACGTCAAAGACGCGAACTCCTCCATGGGTGTCGGCCACCAGCACCGACGGGCCGTACCAGATGATCCCGCCCGCATGCACCGGCACCGGCTCCATGGTCACGGCGTCGGTGTGCGGGTTGGCTCGAGCTTCCACCAACAGCACATGCCGGTATGACGGCCTGGCCGGGTCGCTGATGTCCACCACACTCAGGCGCGTGCCCCGGGTGTAGCCCCTCACCTTTTTCGCGTACCAGCCCACCATCAGCACCCGGCGGCTCGCGATGTCATCGACGTCGCTCGCGTCGGCAGACGTGGTGATGCCTTGTGGCCACCACTGCGTGCTCTTGTTGTCACCCGTATTCCAGGCGAAGGCGTAGTCGGCAGCCTTCGCCGGAGGTTGCACCTGTTCTGCCTGGCGATTCAGGTCACCGAGCACTCCTTCGATCCCGACTCGGCCTCCGAGTTGACCAGCCAGATCGTCGATGAGTCGCCCGCGGTCAGGTTGCTCCTGCAGGCGCAGACCTACCTCGGTCACGCCTCTTCTCTTGGTCGGACCTCTTCGCGGCTGCCGCGATCGCCGCGGGTGAAGATCTTGGAGCCCAGCCACGTCACGGGGTCGTACTTGCGGTCGACGACACGCTCCTTCATCGGGATGATCGCGTTGTCGGTTATCTTGATGCCTTCGGGGCAAACCTCCGTGCAGCACTTGGTGATGTTGCACATCCCAAGTCCGGCTGCGTCCTGGGCGAGTTTGCGTCGGTCGTTGGTGTCGAGGGGATGCATGTCCAGCTCGGCATAGCGCAGGAAGAACCGCGGACCGGCAAACGCCTTTTTGTTGTCATCGTGGTCCCGCACGACGTGGCAGGTGTCCTGACACAAGAAGCACTCGATGCATTTGCGGAACTCCTGTCCGCGCTCGACGTCGACCTGCATCATGCGACGTTTGCCGTCCGCATCGCGCGGCGTCGGCGCGAACGACGGGAGCTGCCTGGCCTTCTCGTAGTTGTAGGAGACGTCAGTGACGAGATCCCTTATGACGGGGAAGGCGCGCATCGGCGTCACCGTGATGGTCTCGCTCTCCTCGAAGTCGGCGAGCCTCGTCATACACATCAGCCGAGGCCGCCCGTTGATCTCGGCGCTGCACGAGCCACACTTGCCGGCCTTGCAGTTCCAGCGAACGGCCAGATCGCCTGCCTGGGTGGCCTGGAGACGGTGGATGGCGTCGAGGACCACTTCGCCCTCCTCCACGTCGACGACGTAGTCGCCCAACTCACCCCTAAAGTGATCCCCGCGCCATATCCGCAGCGAGAGCTTGTAGCCCATCAGCTCATCTCCTTCACTTGGCCTCGAACAAAGACTTGAGCTCATCGGGCATCACCGGCAGGGGCTGGTGGTTGAGCTCGACTCGGCCGGCAGCGCCTTGCGTCAAGACCAAGTTGCGCTGACCCCAGAAGTCATCGGTGGCGGCGAAGTCGTCACGGGTGTGCCCGCCACGTGACTCCTGCCTCTCGAGGGCTGCCTTGGCGATGCACTCCGAGACGGTCAGCATGTTGACCAGGTCGAGGGCCAGATGCCAACCCGGGTTGTACTGACGGTGACCCTCGACGGTCAGTCCTTCAGCTCGCCGTTTGAGTTCTTCGATCTGTCCCAACGATTCGCTCAGCTCGTCGGCCGTGCGGATGATCCCGACGAGTCGCTGCATGATGTCTTGCAGATCGCGCTGGATCGTATAAGGGTTCTCACCCCCGCCGACGGAGAACGGCGCCAGTGCATGCGCTGCCGCCTCGCGGACCTGCGTGTCACTCACCCGTGGCGGCTCAACGCCGAAACGAGTGGCGCTGTACGCCGCATTCAGCCCGGCCCGGCGGCCGAACACCAACAGGTCGGACAACGAGTTGCCACCAAGCCGGTTCGAGCCGTGCATCCCGCCAGCCACCTCACCTGCGGCATACAAGCCGGGAACGATGCTGACAGCGGTGTCCGGGTCGACCTCCACGCCACCCATGACGTAGTGACAGGTCGGTCCGACTTCCATTGGTTCGGCGGTGATGTCGACGTCGGCCAGCTCTTTGAACTGGTGGTACATCGAGGGCAGCCGGCGTCGGATCAACTCAGCGCTACGGCGCGAAGCGATGTCGAGGAAGACACCACCATGCGGCGACCCACGGCCGGCCTTGGTCTCTGAGTTGATGGCTCGCGCGACCTCGTCGCGGGGCAGGAGCTCAGGCGGCCGGCGGTTGTTCGTCTTGTCGTCATACCAACGATCCGCCTCCTCTTCGGTGTCAGCGGTCTCAGACTTGAAGAACTCCGGGATGTAGTCGAACATGAACCGCTTGCCCTCGGCGTTGCGCAGGACGCCTCCATCTCCTCGCACCGATTCGGTGACGAGGATCCCCTTGACCGATGGGGGCCAAACCATGCCCGTCGGGTGGAACTGTACGAACTCCATATTGATCAGGCTGGCGCCGGTGTGCAGCGCCAGCGCGTGGCCGTCTCCGGTGTACTCCCAGGAGTTGCTGGTCACTTGGTAGGACTTGCCGATTCCGCCCGTGGCGAGCACCACGCTGGGGGAGTGGAACACGATGAACCGGCCGGACTCCCGCCAATAGGCAAAGGCGCCTGACACGCGCTCGCCGTCTTTGAAGATCTGCGTGACCGTGCATTCCATGAAGACGTCGATGCCGAGCTCGACGGCGCGTTGCTGAAGCGTGCGGATCATCTCGAGGCCGGTGCGGTCTCCCACGTGAGCGAGTCGGGCGAACCGGTGTCCGCCGAAGTCTCGCTGTGAGATCAGCCCATCGTCGGTGCGGTCGAAAAGCGCCCCCCACTCCTCGAGCTCCAGCACCCGCTCAGGCGCCTCTTGGGCGTGCAGCTGCGCCATCCGCCAGTTGTTGAGCATCTTGCCGCCGCGCATGGTGTCGCGGTAGTGAACCCGCCAGTTGTCATCGGCATACACGTTGCCCATGGCGGCCGCGATGCCGCCCTCGGCCATCACGGTGTGAGCCTTGCCGAGCAGCGACTTGCAGACGATCGCGACGCGAGCTCCGGCGTCGTGCGCGGCGATCGCAGCCCTCAGCCCGGCGCCCCCGGCGCCAATTACGACCACGTCGTAGTGGTGCTCTTCGAACCCATGCCCGTCCGCTGTGACTTCGTCGGTCATCCGGTTGCCGGTCATGGGGTGCCGCCCCGCCATCGGTGCCTGGCTGTTGGCGTTTTCGTCAGTGACGACGTGTGAACCGGTCACGGTGTCAGGCACTCCAACTCAAAAGAAGCGGGGATCATCGAACTGGCCGGTGGAGAGCAGGTAGATGTAGAAGTCGGCGATCGCCACCGAGAACAGGGACAACCAGGCGTATTGGGCGTGCTTTTGGTTGAGCTTGGAGACCTGTGTCCAAAGCCAGTAGCGGATGGGGTGCTTGGAGAAGTGACGCAGCCTGCCTCCGACGACATGGCGACAAGAGTGGCACGACAAGGTGTAGAGCCAGATCAGCGCGATGTTGATCAACAGGATCACCGTGCCGAGGCCCATGTGACCCCAGTCGCCGTCCTCGTCGCGAAAGGCCAGCACGGTGTCGAACGTCAAGATGCCACCAACCACCACAGCGGCGTACCAGAAGTAACGATGGATGTTCTGCAGGATCAGCGGGAGCCTGTTCTCACCCGAGTACCCCTTGTGGGGTTCCGCGACAGCGCAAGCCGGAGGTGACAGCCAGAAAGCCCGGTAGTAGGCCTTGCGGTAGTAGTAGCAGGTCATTCGGAAGCCGAGCGGGAAGATCAAGATCAGCAGCGCCGGCGACAGCTGCCACCACGAGAAGGGTTGCCCGAAGTCTGACGAACCCTCGACGCAGCTGTCGCTCAGGCAAGGCGAATAGAAGGGCGACAGATAGGGCGACGCGTAGTAGTGCTCGCCGGCGAAAGCCCGCCACGTCGCGTAGATGACAAAGGCGGTGAACACGAGGAATGTCGTGAGGGGCGGCAACCACCAACGGTCTTGGCGCATCGTCTTCGCGTCGATGTCGGCACGCTTGGGCCCGAGAATCCCTGTCGACATCAGAGACCGCCGCCCTCAGGGAACACGCCAGCTGCCCCGCGTATGTCGGTCACGGCGCACGACGATCTGGAGCGCCGAAGCCTTCGTGCTCCGCGTCGGACCACATCGACTCGTCATAAGGCGTGTCCGGAATCTCCATCAGCTCCTCAGGTGCGGGGCTGGGCGGATGACCGGGAGCCGGAGGCCCCAGCTCGTCGAGATCGGCGGCGAGCCGGGCGACGTCCGAAGAGAGCCGCCGCACGCCGAGCGTGTCTCCGTAGTAGCTCCGCAAGTGCTGCATGGCCGACGCCAGAGTGGCGACAGCCTCATGGGCCACGTCCAACGGATCTCGCGCAACCATCGATCCTCCATGCTCATCGTCGGTTCAGCCAACGCCTCTGAAGTCTCCGGCGTCCGGAGACGAGGTGAATCCTTGCGCGAAAACGCCCGATGTTAAAGCGATGTGATGGATTCGACGCATCGTGTCCCCCGGCCCGGTCCCGCCAGACTTGGCCAGGCTTCGCTGAGTCGGGCTTGAGCGTGACTGGATCGTGGTGCTGGCGGCGACCACGATCCAGTCACAGCCGGACCTCATCGCCTGGTGTGGAAGGCTCAACGGTATGACGTCTGAGGTCCTCGAGGTGGTGGCCGCCGCTGTCGTGAGCGGGGGCAGGGTCTTGACTGCCAGACGCACTCGACCAGCAGATGTCGCTGGGCGATGGGAGTTCCCAGGTGGCAAGGTCGACCCGGGCGAGACGGTCGTCGAGGCGCTGGTACGTGAGGTGCGTGAGGAGCTCGGCTGCGAGATCGAGGTCGTGCGGCCACTCGTCGGCCGGGCGGTGATCAAGCCCGGCTACGCGTTGACGGCTCATCTCGTCCGGCTGGTCAGCGGTGAGCCGATCCCGCACGAGCACGATGCGGCGAGGTGGCTCGGCCCGGAGGAGCTCGACCAGGTCGACTGGCTGCCAGCTGACCGGCCCTTCCTCGATGAGCTGCGCGAGGTGCTTCTCGACGGTGAGCCGTTGACGGGTGGCAACGTCGGCGGCGCGGTTCGGATCGGTGCGACCGTACGCCGGACGACAGGTCCGTGGACCCCGGCCGTGCATGCCTTGCTCGACCATGTCGCTGGCGCCGGCCTGGAGAAGACCCCGCGTGTGCTGGGCCTGGACAGCCGAGGCCGCGAGGTTCTCACCTACCTGCCCGGACGGGTCATCGACGTCGACACCGAGATGGCGTCGGAGTCCCTGCTGGTGGACGCCATGCAGTGGCTTAGGCGCTACCACGATGCGGTCACCAACTTTGAGCACGCAGGGCCGTGGCGCAACGGCCACGACCAGGTCAGCGGCCACGAACAGGTCAGCGACGTAAAGGGAGTCCTGTGCCACCACGACTTCGCGCCGTACAACGTGGCAACAAGCACCTCCGCCGACGGGGATCGAGTGGTGGGAGTCTTCGACTGGGATATGGCCGGGCCTGGCACCCGGCTCGAAGATCTGGCGTTCGCGGCTTGGAACTGGGTGCCACTGCACCGCACCATCGCCGTCGCCGATGCGGCGCAACGCCTCATGTTGATGGCCTCGAGCTATGGCCGCGACGTTGATCCGCGCGACATCCTCGGCGGCGTCGTCCCACGCCTGGAGGACTCGGTCCGGCGGATTGCCGCCGGTCAGGCCGCAGGCGACGAGGGGATGCTCAACCTGGCCAAGGTCGGTGAGCCGGCTCGGACGAGCTGGCGCGTCGATGACCTGCGCAAACGGGTCCCCGAGATCTCCGCGAGGTTAGGCTTTCGGCTATGAATGCAGAAACCCTGCCTGACCGTCGCATGCTGCTTGTGCATGCGCATCCCGACGACGAGTCGATCGGCAACGGCGCGTCCATGGCCAAATATGTCGCTGAAGGTGCACACGTCACGCTCGTCACGTGCACCCTGGGCGAAGAGGGCGAAGTGCTCGTCAAATCCTTGGCCTCCCTGGCATCCGACCGCGATGACAAGCTGGGCCAGCACCGGATTGGCGAGCTGGAGGACGCGATGACGGCACTCGGCGTCACCGACCACCGATTCCTCGGTGGCTCAGGCCGCTACCGCGACACCGGCATGGCATACGACGACCAAGGCCTCGCCATCGCGCCCGCGACGATCCGGGACGACACCTTCTGGCGGGCCGACCTCACCGAGGCGTCCAACCACCTTGTCGAGATCATCCGCGAGATCCGACCACAAGTGCTGGTGACGTACGACGAGAATGGCGGCTACGGCCACCCCGACCATGTCCAAGCCCACCGCGTGGCGATGTATGCCAGCGTGTTGGCGGCCGTGCCGTCATACCGCCAAGACTTGGGTGCGGCGTGGGATGTCCCGAAGATCTACTGGAACGCGATGTCGGAGAGCAGGATGCGTGAGGGACTGAGGCAGCTCCGAGATAGTGGTGACGCCACGACCTTCGAGGGGATGGACCCCGACGGTCCCCTGCCGACCTTCGTCCTGCCCGACGAGTGGCTGACCACCGAAATCGATGCCAACGAATACGTCGATCAGAAGCTGGCGGCCATGGCGGCCCACGCCACCCAGATCTCCGTCGATGGGCCGTTCTTCGCCTTGTCGAACAACATCGGCAATCATGTGTGGGGCACCGAGTTCTACCGCCTGGTGAAGGGTCGCGCCAGCAGCGGGGCGACAAGTCGCGAGACCGACATCTTTGCTGGTGTGGCGTGACCCCCGTGGTACAGGTAGGACACCAGTCAGCCGAGGCCAGGAGCTGGGCGAGTGAATCTCCGGCGCGTCGACAGCACCTGATCGCCGCTGGTGTTGTTGCGTTGGTCGTCGCGCTCCTGGGTGCTATGAGTGCTGTCTTCGCCGCTGTGGTCTCAAGGCACGCCTGGCGCCCCGATGAGCTGATGCTGCCCTGGGGTTTGGTGCTGTCCGTGGCCGGATCGGTGTCCGTGGTGTTCGCGGCCCGATCGCTCGGCAAGGCGCAAGGATTTATCGCTGCTGCCGGCTGGATTCTCGGACTCTTGCTCGTGCTCGGTGGTCGCGGTGGGGACATCGTGGTCGCCGGCGACCTGCTCGGCTACGCCTTCTTGCTCGGAGCGACCGGAACGGTGCTCGTCACAGCGGGCTGGCCTCAGCGACGCGCATGAGCCTGTGGTCCCGCCGCAAGGTGTATGTCGACAACCTGCCGCAGACTCATGACCTGCGGTTTGCCGCGCTTTTCGCGTGCGGTCTGATTGCGCTGCTGGGTGGCCTCTACGCCGTGGGCTACTACGTCGCGGGTGACCGCGTGCCCGGCGGCACCACTGTGGCAGGGGTCGACCTCGGCAACTTGACCACCGCCGAGGCCGAGGCTGAGCTGGCCGACAAGGTGAAGCCCCGTCTGGATAGACCGATCAGGCTCAAAGGATCAGATCGGGAGCTCACCCTCGAGCCGAGACAGTCAGGTCTCACGTTCGACATCGACGCCACTGTGGATCGGGCTCTCGACGGCGAGAGCTGGGATCCCAGGCACATGCTTCGCGTACTCCTGGGCGGGGACGACCTCTCGCCCGTCATCGCCGTGAACCAAACGGCGCTCGACCAACAGCTGAGGCGCCTGGCCAGCAGGCTGTTCGATAAACCCGTGGAGTCGTCAGTCTCGTTTGCTTCCGGCAGACCGCGGGTGACGGCGGGCAACGCGGGGGTCGAACTCGACATACCGCTGACCCGGGAACGCGTCATCGCTGCCTTCACTCGCGGCTCAGCGGTTGCCCGCCTGCCCCTGAGAGCAGTGGCCCCGCAGATCTCACCGACCGAGGCGGCCGACTTCGTCGCTGACGTGGCGGCGCCGGCCGTGTCTGCACCCGTCGACATCGCTGTCGGGCGTGACGACGTGCGACTGCGACCGGGCCAGTTCTCACGTTCGCTTCAAGCCGAGGTCAGCAAAGACGGAGGTCTGCGGCTCGCGATCGACGCAGAGAGCTTGTTTCTCCGTAGTCGCGCCCAGATCAACGCACTGCCGAGCCGGCCGGTCGATGCCAAGATCCGTCTCGTCAGCGGCAGGCCCGTAGTTGTCCCCAGTCGCACTGGTCTCGCCGTCACCGAGCAGGCCTTAGCTGACTCGGTGCTTCGGGCTCTCAGACGATCTGATTCACGCCGGGCGGTCGCTGAAACGCAGGTTGTGGAGGCTCGCTTCACCACACGCGAGGTCCGAGATCTGCAGATCAGGCAGCGATTGTCCTCGTCGGTCGTGTCTTATGAGGCGGTTGAGCGCGACGCTGTTTTGAAGCAGGCCAACAACCTCGACGGCACCCTGCTCGGTGCAGGTCGGCGCTTCGACTTCGCCAAGAGTGCCGGTCTGCCGGACAGTGACGGAGCGAGTTCCGTGGTTGCGAGCGCGACCTTCGCTGCTGCCTTCCACGCTGGCATGACTGCGTTCGAGCGGACAGAAAACCACTCCTTCGACGACAGGTTCACGCAGGGACTCGATGCGTACGTCAGTGCATCGAGAGACTTGGCCTTCCGCAACTCCACCCCTTTCGGTGTCTACGTGCGCGCCACCACAACGGCCTACTCCACCGGTGGATCGGTGAACGTCGAGCTCTGGGGCTCTCGGTACTTCGACATCGAGGTCGCGTCCAACGGCCGCTACAACGTCGTCCCTGCCGGTCTGGAGATCCTTGGCGGGCCCGGTTGCCGACCGAGCTTCGGAGCTAACGGGTTCGAGACCGACGTCAGGCGGGTGATGAGCCGCCGGGGTGAGACCCCACAGATCGACACCGTCCACTCCAGCTATGCGGCTGTGCCGAGGATCAGTTGTCAAGGCTGACCGTCGAGGCGACCGGTCGCGTCATGTTTGGGGGCCGCAGATAGCGGTAGGTGTGGTGGGTGCGGAACCCGTAGCGCTCATACAGGGCGAGCGCTGCGTTGTTGTCCGCCAGGACCTGAGCGTATGCCGACAGGGCGCCACACGAGACTCCCCATTCCAACAAGCTGTCGACTATCGCCCGGCCCAGCCCGCGCCGCCTGCATGGCGGCTGGACCTCGACAGCCGCCAACCCCAGCCAGTCGCCCGTGACGACCCCTCGCCCGATGGCCACGGTTACTCCGTCGCTCGCCGGGTCTCTGATGCTGGCGAAGGTGACGCGCTCGCCGCTCGTCAAGACAGCACACACCACCTCTGTGTCGAGCCCCGCGGTCCGGCCGTAGAGCCTGATCCAGTCTTCGTCAGGCACGGCTTGGAGCTGAGGAGCCGAGGTAACCGGTGTCCCGTCTTCCGATGCCGCTGGTCGAGACGGTGACCGGCCCCCTCGACGAGCCCGTCGTGCCCGAGACAGCGAACCCACCTGCACCAGCACGTCGCTCTGATCCGGCCGCGCGGATGACCAACCCCGCGACTGAAGCTCATGGAGCCAGTCCGAGTCGGTGATGACCTGGGCCAGCACGGGCAGGTTCCGGTCGACATACCAGCGGGTCATCTGGTCCAAGGCCACCTGGATGGGGAGACCTGGGTCACCGGTGACCAAGGCAGAGTTGGCCCGGCCGGTGAAACCGCCGGCCGCTCGAAGCAACCAGTCGCCCAGCTCCTTCTGGTCAGTCGGTTGCCACCCCCGAGAGCAGATGCGCTCCACATCGGCCGGAGGGATGCGCTGGCGCGCCGACGCACGTGGCGGCACTGGCTTGGCGGTCACGATGTCAGCGTGGGCGATTTGGAAGACGCGTCCGTCCTCCCGCCGTACCGACAGCTCGACGTCGTCCCACGTCTCCAAGATGCCCAGCACATCGGACATCGCCGGGCCGCCTGGAGGCCCCCGCTCACCGGACAGCAGCCGGCGCACGACGACGCGCTGACCGAGCTGATCGAGCCGCAACGGCATAAGACTCCGGTAGGTGGACCTGGATTCGAAGCTTCGGATGCAAACATAGATACTAGGGGAGTCGCAGCGTCGCATCTCAGCGGCGGATTTTGATCGAGGAGGACGAACGTGACCTACGTCATCGCCCAACCATGTGTGGATCTCAAGGATCGGGCGTGTGTCGACGAGTGTCCCGTCGACTGCATCTACGAAGGTCAGCGGATGCTCTACATCCACCCCGACGAATGTGTCGACTGTGGTGCCTGCGAGCCGGTGTGCCCGGTCGAGGCGATCTTCTACGAGGACGACACGCCGGAGCAGTGGAAGGACTACTACGCGGCGAACGTCGAGTTCTTCGACGACCTGGGCTCACCCGGTGGTGCGGCCAAGATGGGCGTGATCGACAAGGACCACCCAACCATCGCCGCTCTGCCGCCGCAGATCCAAGAGCACTAGCGGTCCGAACTCGGCCATCTCACGGTGACCGGCCCGGTGTCGACCCGCCTGCCCGACTTCCCGTGGGATCGTCTGACGCCATATCAGCAGCAGGCCGCTAAGCATGCGGACGGACTCGTCGACCTCTCGATCGGGACTCCTGTTGATCCCACTCCCGAAGTGGTGCGACGCGCGCTGTGCGATGCTTCCGACTCGCCGGGATACCCCACCGTCTGGGGCACGCCTGCCTTGCGGCGCTCGATCATCGACTATCTGCAGCGACGCTGCGGGTCGGTTCACCTGACCGAGGACTGTGTGCTCCCGACCGTCGGATCCAAGGAACTCATAGCCTCACTGCCGGCACAGCTAGGCGTGCGGACGGGGGAGACCATCGTGATCCCTGAGATCGCCTATCCGACGTATGCCGTCGGGGCGCTCCTCGCGGGTGCCACCTATCTGGCGAGCGACTCGACGCTGTCGGTCGGCCCACGCCGGGTGCCACTTCTCTGGCTGAACTCACCAGCCAACCCGACCGGGCGGGTGTTGCCGGTCGACCACCTGCGCAAGGTGGTGTCCTGGGCCCGAGAGCGCGGCGTCGTCGTCGCCTCGGACGAGTGCTATTTCGAGTGCGCCTGGGATGCCGAACCTGTGTCGGTGCTGGATCCGTCGGTGAACGGCGGCTCCCTCGACTCGATCCTGGCCGTGCACTCGTTGTCGAAGCGGTCGAACATGGCGGGATACCGGGCCGCCTATCTGGCGGGCGATCCTCGTCTCGTGAGCGAGCTACGCGCCGTCCGCCGCCATGCCGGGGCGATGGTTCCGGGGCCGGTGCAGGCCGCGATGCGGGCCGCCCTTGACGACGACGGCCACATCGAGGAACAACGCGAGCTCTATCTCAACCGTCGGGCGATGCTGCGCCACGCTCTCGAGGGGGCTGGGTTCCACGTCGACCACTCGGAGGCATCCTTGTATCTGTGGGTCACGAGAGACGAGCCGTGCATGCAGACAGTTCGCTGGCTGGCGGAGCGCGGCATCCTGGTCGCACCCGGGGATTTCTACGGTGCTGCCGGTTCCCGGCATGTGCGAGTCGCCCTCACCGCCACCGACGAACGCATCATGTCAGCGGTGAGCCGGCTCGACTGAGCGGCGACCTTGTAGTCAGCAGCCGCGACGCTGGACACGCTCGATCCTGCGACACAGATTGTCGTTGGAGTCGTCGAACTCGCTGTCGCGGCCGACGCCTCCGATCAGCACGTCCGCCAGCGGTCCACCGTCCAGGTAGTCGTCCGCGGCACCACCGACGAGATAGTCGTTGCCGGGCTGGCGGGCGCGGTATCGGTGGTCGCCGTCGCCGACGAGGCTGTCCACCTCGCCCCGACCAGCGACCAGATCACGTCCGCTCAAGCCGACAAGGACCTGTCTAAAGCGGTCGCCCATCAGCTGGTCCCTGTGCTGGCTCCCGACCACCGTCAGAGCACCGTCGATGACGAGCCGATCACGGCCCTGACCGGCGGCTCGTCCATCGAACAAGCTGACGAAAACCGACTGTCGGCTTCGAGAGTAGATGAGCGTGTCGGTGTTCTCTGCGAACTCGTTGCCGGCAACCGGAACGACGCGGTCGTCGCCGGGTCCGGGGACGAGACGATCGCCATATATCTGCGGCTCGTAAATATCGCGCGTGCTGTCATGGTCTCGGCCGCCGACGAGATTGTCCTCACCCCGTCCTCCGCGCAGGGTGTCGCCGCCCTCCCCGGCATGGATCGCGTCATCACCACCGCGCGTCCCGCCAGGATGTCATCGTCGTCGGTACCCATGAGCACATCGGCAAACCGAGTGCCGAGGACTGCGCGCCGGTGGTAGATGCCACCAATATGGACGAGGGTGTCGCGATCGCCTGTGCGTGTCACCGCGGTGCGGGTCGCCAGGTCAACCGTGACGGCTGAGTCCAGGCTGGAGAAGTCGAGGACTTCTGGGCTGCGGTACTCGTGATCGACGCTGGCTGCACCGACGTCGAGGAGGTCATCGCCGCTGCCACCATCGAGACGGTCACCGCGATAGAACCGGTCGGTTTCGCCGTCGCTTCCGATGCCGCTGAGCTGTCCGTAGAGACGGTCGTCACCGCGTCCACCGTGGATAAGGTCGGCACCGCGACCACCGCAGATCAAGTCGTCGCCACCGCGGCCTCGCACCACATCGCGCCCACCAAGCGCGACAATGACGTCGGCACCAGGGGTTCCTATCAGGCGATCAGCCCGGCTGGTGCCGACCAGGGTTGGCTCCGACGAAGCGCATGTGAGGGTCGGTGGCGCGATGGGGGCGGTCTTGGCGTATGCCGGTGCGATCACGAGCAGGACTGCACCGACACCCAACCAGACGGCCAGGCCCTTTTGCGCCATGTGGTCCTCCTTCGGCGAGCACCGGATAAACCGTCTGAGGGATGCGATCGGCTCAACGAGTCGATGCCGACCATAGTGTCACGCCACGTCGAGTCGGGGGGCGTTCGCGATCGGGTAGTGCGCCACCACCCAACCCGGCGACTCATCTCAGCATCAACCCGTTCAACGGCCCGCTAGTTGCGGGCATCAACGGTGAACGGATAGTCCTGCGCCAGCAGGATTCGGTCGGCCGTGACGAGTTGAAGGCCCATGGTGAAGGATTGCGCCACCAAGAGCCGGTCGAACGGATCATGACGCCGTAGTTCAGGGAACCTCCGAAGTGCAGCCGCGTGCTCCGGCGCGACATCGAGCAGCTCGAAACCCTCCACCTCGAACGTAGTGACGAGGTCTTCGGGAACGTCGATCTCGCCCAACATCGACTTGATCGTCAGCTCCCAGACCGTCGCCGCCGACACGTGCACAACCGTGGCGCTCTCGATGACTTCGGTGGTTCGAGCTCCTAGACGGGGATACGCCGCGAGCACCCAGAGAGCGACCTGGGTGTCAAGAAGCAGCATCTGAAGCTGGGGTCGCGCTGTCGTCTTGGCCGTAGAACATCGCCAGCATCTCTTCGTCTACTTCCCCGAAGTCGTCGGGGAAGCTGATCTCACCCTTGAGTCCACCGATACGGACGCGCTTCGATCGGTGCGGCACCAGATCCGCGACCGGCACGCCGGCCTTCGCGATGATGACACTCTCACCAGCGGCCACTCGCTCCAGCAGCTTCGACAGATGCGTCTTCGCTTCGTGAATGTTCACGGTGACAGCCATGTTCTCACGTGAGTTAGTCAAACCTAGTCCAGTCAACGGCGCCCAGCCCGCCTACCTGAGCGGCACAGGGTCACGCGACGTCGACGTGGACGTGGTCGCGATGCTCGAGGATGGCGCGTCGCTCGGCTGAGTCGTCCGAGCCCAAGCCTGGCGGGTCGTACTGCCTCCAGCCGTCGTCGGAGAAGTTGCCGGCGGTCCAGATCCGGTCATCGAAGATGACGTGCTCGATGTCGAGTCGACCGGCGTTCGCGACGAGGTAGTGGGCCACCGCCCAGCCTCGGCGCTGCTGATCTGCGTTGACCGGTCGGAAGAAGATGTCGATCGCCCGGCCCTCATAGTGCGCCGAGCCCTCCATATGGCCAGCGGTGACACCACCGGGCTCGAAACCTCCGAGGGCAAGCTCTCCAAACGCCGTGTCCAGGTCGCGGCGCACACTGTCGGCACGTCTGGTCAGACCGTTGTCGCCCATTGTCTGCTCTGAGGCAGCGGACCCGTCGACCACACAGCTGAAGGCGCCTTCGCTGTTTCCAGAGAGAGCGCTGGCGACCGTGCGGGCGTCCTGCTCGTGATCTGCGTAGGCGTCAGGGTAGGCCGACCGTTGCACCGCTTGCGCTGCCTCGGTGACCTCTAGATCGGCATATCCCTCGACCTTTTCGAGAGCGTCGTAGAAGGCGTTACTGGCGTAGTACGGGTCTTGGATCTGCTCTCGGCTTCCCCATCCTTGGCTCGGTCGCTGCTGGAAGAGCCCGAGGGAGTCGCGGTCGCCGCCGCTGAGGTTCTCGATCTTCGACTCTTGGTATGCCGTGGCGATCGCGATGGTCAAGGCCCGAGCAGGCATCCGTCGACGCTCAGCCACCGCAGCGATGATCGAGGCGTTCTCCGCCTGCTCGGGCGTCAGCGAGACTGAGTGTTCGCTCGTGGCGGCGGTGCACACGTCGGGGTCGGCGAGTGGTCCGACTCCCTCCCGGATGGCATAGAACACTCCTGCGACGACGAGGACCAGGGCGACGAAGGCGCCGATGAGTACGAAGAGCCCACGCCGTGTCATGGCTAGTCGTTGCTGTGCAATGCCGCGTTGAGCTCGATCCCGGCCGAGTCGCCCTCTCGTCGTACGGCCTCGACGCCTCCGGTCACGCTGTTCTGCCAGAACAACCAACCCGACTGACCGGACAGCTCGCGTGCCTTGACGACGGATTTGTCCGGCAGAGTCAACTTGGTGCCGGCCGTGACGTAGCAGCCGGCGGCGACCACGCAGTCATCTCCGAGGGCGATGCCGACGCCTGCGTTGGCGCCCAGCAGGCAACGTTGGCCGATCGAGATGACGTCCTTGCCGCCACCCGACAACGTGCCCATGATCGAGGCACCGCCACCGATGTCCGAGCCATCCCCGACCACGACACCGGCTGAGATGCGCCCCTCGACCATCGAGGTCCCGAGGGTGCCGGCGTTGAAGTTGACGAAGCCCTCGTGCATGACGGTCGTTCCCGAGGCGAGGTGAGCCCCCAGTCGCACCCGGTCGGCGTCAGCGACGCGCACTCCGGGAGGTATGACGTAGTCGAGCAGGCGAGGGAACTTGTCGACGCCGTACACATGGATGTCCTGGTCGGCGGAGCGGGCGCGCAGACGAGTCAGCTCGAAGCCCTCGACAGCGCATGGCCCGAGAGTTGTCCAGACCACGTTGGTGAGGAGACCGAACACGCCGTCCATGTTCTGGCCATGGGGCCTGACGAGTCGGTGGCTGAGCAGGTGCAGACGCAGCCACACATCGGCAACGTCCTGGGGGGCTACGGAGAGGTCCGCGATCTCGACCAAGGTGACCTTGCGCGTGGTCTGGCGGATGCCGTCGGAGCCCTCGAGCAACGTCATCGCCGTCGGCGCCTCTGCGCCTTCTGGGGCGAGGCCGAGCCGCGGCTCCGGGAACCACACGTCGAGCAGGGTGTATTCGGCGTCATAGGTGGCGAGGCCGTAGCCCCAGGCTGCGGCGGTGCCTGATGTGGACGCGGTTTCCGGTGTGGTCGGAGCAGTACCAGCGTCTCGGGGTTGTTCGGGAGTCACGGATTCGGTCACTCGGCAACGCTACTTGAGCCGCCTGCGCCGACCCAGCGGCTTCAGGTGTTCCTCAGCGGATGGGCAGCACCAGCGGTACTAAGGTGGGCGGATGGCGCTCGCTCACTACAAGGATCTGTGCATCGACACCAACTCCGAGGAAACCCTCGGCCGGTTCTGGGCGGCCGCTCTGGGCCTGAAGTTCAACGCCGACGGCGACGGCGGGGACTTGGGAGGAGCCACCCCCGAGCAGAAGGTCTGGATGAACAGCGTCGAGGAGCCCAAGACCGTCAAGCACCGGGTGCACCTCGACGTGCACGCCGCCTCTGTCGAGGAGCTGGTCGAGTTGGGCGCCACGGTGTTGGAGCCAGCCGCCGACCACCCCGGCAGGGGCTGGACGGTCATGGCTGACCCGGAAGGCGGCGAGTTCTGCGCGTTCGTGCGGGAGGTCGACGCCCTGCCGTCATACCGCCTCTATGAGATCGTCGTCGACGCGGCCGACCCGAGACTTCTGGCCACCTGGTGGGCGGATGTGCTGGGAGTCGAGCTCGGGGGTGATCAGGAGAAGGGCTGGTGGTGGCTCGAACAGGTGTCTGGTATGCCGTTCGAGGGGTGGTGCTTCATCCCGGTGCCTGAACCGAAGGCGGTTAAGAACCGCATCCACTGGGACGTGACCGTGGAGTCCCTCGACCTGCTGATCGGCGCCGGTGCCACAGTGATCAGGCCACGAGATGACGAAATCAGCTGGACGATCTGCGCTGACCCCGAAGGTAACGAGTTCTGCGCTTTCACGGCCGAGAACGAGGCCCCAGCAGATCAGTAGTCGAACGCCTAGGACATCAACAACGTGCTGCGCGCTATTTGGTTGCAGTGGTTCGACACAATGGCGGCCATGACCTCGCTGGATCCGAGCCAAGACATCGTCGACCTGACGGCGGCACTCGTGGATATCGAGTCGGTGAGTGGCAACGAGCAGATGATCACCGACGCCATCGAGTCCGCACTCCAACCGGTCCCCTGGCTCGAGTTGTGGCGGCACCAGCACTCTCTGGTCGCGCGTACGACGTTGGGCCGCGACGAGCGGGTGGTCATCGCCGGCCACGTGGACACCGTGCCCATCCACGCCAACCTGCCCTCCCGCAACGACGGCGAGAAACTCCACGGGCTCGGCTCGTGCGACATGAAGGGCGGCGTCGCGGTAGCACTCGCGCTCGCCTCGTCAGTCGCCGAACCCGTCCGCGACGTGACCTACGTCTTCTATGAAGCCGAGGAGGTCGAAGCCGAGCGCAACGGGCTCACCCTCATCTCGGCCGTGCGGCCAGAGATCCTGGCGGCTGACTTCGCGGTGCTGATGGAGCCGTCGAATGCCATGGTGGAGGCGGGTTGTCAAGGCACGATGCGCGTTGACGTGTCGACCAAGGGGACTCGTGCGCACAGCGCTCGCTCCTGGAACGGAGTCAATGCCATCCACGCGGCGGGTGAGGTGCTGTCTCGCCTGGCGGCATACGAGCCGCGACAACCGGTCATCGACGGGCTGCGCTATCACGAGGGGTTGAACGCCGTGGCGATCAGCGGGGGAGTGGCGGGCAATGTCATCCCCGACGCCTGCACGGTGAGCATCAATCATCGCTTCGCCCCTGACCGCAGTGAGGCAGAGGCTGAGGCGCACTTGCGCGAGGTGTTCGCGGACCTCGATGTGGTCGTGTCTGACTCGGCGCCGGGTGCGTTGCCGGGACTGCACCGGCCCGCGGCTGCGGCCTTCCTCGAGGCGGTGGGCGGGTCGGCCAAGCCGAAGTTCGGCTGGACCGATGTCTCGCGGTTCAGCTCGCTCGGCATACCCGCCGTCAACTTCGGACCGGGCAACCCCGAGCGCGCACACACCCAAGCCGAGTTCGTGCCACATGCAGACCTGCGCTCTTGCCTCGACCAGCTGACCGCGTGGCTGTCCTGAGCGGCTGCGCCAAGATTGGTGTCAGGCGTGGCCGGAGCGACGTGAGCCACCAATCCTGTTGTCATCGTTAGGTTAGGGGCATGCGAAGGAATCACTCGGAGGACCAGCCCGCCGTCGACGAGGAGTCGGCGCCGGTTCAAGGGCCCAAAGATCAGCTGAACCGGCCGTTCGAGCGGCGACGAGGCTCGGTCATCATGCGACGTTCCCAGGTCCCGTCATCGACGACTGATCAGCGGTTGCTCGACTCACACGGAGCGTCGGAGTGGGTTCACACCGACCCGTGGCGGGTGTTGCGCATTCAAGCGGAGTTCGTCGAGGGTTTCGGCGCCTTGGCCGAGCTCGGCCCCGCGATCTCTGTCTTCGGCTCGGCCCGGTCTCGCCCGGGTGACGCCGACTACGCCCAGGGCGTGGAGGTTGGTCGCGCGTTGGTCGCTGCCGGGTTCGCCGTCATCACGGGTGGTGGCCCAGGGGCGATGGAGGCCGCCAACAAGGGAGCCTCGCAAGCCGGTGGCGATTCCGTCGGTCTCGGTATCGAGCTGCCCTTCGAGTCCGGGCTCAACGAGTGGGTCGACATCGGCATCAACTTCCGCTACTTCTTCGCGCGCAAGACGATGTTCGTCAAGTACGCCGAGGGTTTCATCGCTCTGCCCGGTGGCTTCGGCACGTTCGACGAGGTCTTCGAGGCGGTTACGTTAGTGCAGACTCAAAAGGTGACATCGTTCCCGATCGTGCTGCTAGGGACGCGTTATTGGGGTGGGCTGATCGATTGGGTGCGAGACGTCGTACTCGCCGACGGGAAGGTCGGAGACAAGGACCTCGACCTCTTGCAGGTGACCGACGACGTCGAGGAGGCCGTCTCGATCATGGTGGCGGCGCGACAACAACGTGGCGGCGATCAGCCGGGAGCCGGCGTCAGCCCGGTCAAGCCCCACGCGGCTGAGTGAGTCGACCCGCGTGATCTGGCTCTGGGTCGTCGTCATCGTGGCCGTCGTCGGCGGCTTGTCGGTCGTACTGTTGGGTCGCGTCGAGGCGATGGCCGAGGTGTACGACGACCGCCCGGACTCCACCGTCCCCACCGGCCGGCCACTCACCGCGGCTGACCTGCGAGACGTGCGGTTCAGTACGGGCGTGCGGGGCTACCGCATGGATGAGGTCGATGCGCTCTTGTCGCGTTTGCAGGCCGACCTGTTGGCACGGGAGAGGCTTGACGCAGAGTCGCGCCAGGAAGTTGCGGCGGATCTCGACCCGGAGCGTCCGGCAGCGGCGCCAAGCGACGAACCCGAGGACCGTGGTGAGCGGCTGTCGCAGTCATGACCGGTTCGCCGGGGCAGGCAGACGCTCAGCGACGCTGCGACTGGGCGGGCTCGGCTCCCGACTACATCGCCTACCACGACCACGAGTGGGGGCGCCGAGTCCTAGACGACAATGCACTCTTCGAGCGTCTCACTCTCGAAGGGTTTCAGTCGGGACTGTCGTGGCTCACCATCTTGCGCAAGCGTGAGAACTTCAGGGCGGCCTTCGCCGGCTTCGACATCGCGACTGTGGCAGCCTTCACGGTAGATGATCGAGCCCGGCTGCTGGCGGATGCGGGCATCGTGCGCAATGCAGCGAAGATCGACGCCGTCATCAACAATGCCAGCGCCGCCCTCGAGGTCGAGGGTGGTCTCGCGAACCTGATCTGGTCCTTCGCTCCTCAGACGGCTCCGGCGCCGGTCACCTGCTCCGACATACCGGCGCAGACCGCTGAGTCTCGCGCCCTGAGCAAGGAGCTGAAGCGATGCGGCTTCGTCTTCGTCGGGCCGGTCACGGCGTACGCGTTAATGCAATCCACAGGACTTGTCAACGATCATGTGCAACATTGTTGGGTGCGCGAAAGGGTGTGATCTCGATGTCAGTTCGAAGTTGTTGTCTAACGGCCAGCCTGGTGGTGTCCGTGCTGTGTGGGGCTACCGCTGCGTCAGCGGCGCTCAATGCGCCGTTGACCTCGGCGGCAGTCTCGGCCGATGCCACCACAGCGCTGCAAAGCAATCAGCTGGTGCCGGATCGGCCAGCGGTGTTGTCGAAGCGAATCATCGGGCGCTCGGTCGAGGACCGTCGCATCCGAGCATGGGAGCTGGGTGACCGCAGATCAGACGTGACCGTGGTCGCGGTCGCTGACATGCACGGCAATGAGACCGGCGGCGAGGTGATCCTCAAGCAGCTTCGAGATGGACGTGCCATCCAGAACGTGCACCTGTGGGTCATTCCGAGGGACAACCCCGATGGCGTGGTCCGCGGGCAGCGACACAACGCCAACGGGGTCGATCTGAACCGCAACTTCGGCGTCAAGTGGAGGCCGCTCACCGGCTACTACTACGCCGGTCCACGGCCCTGGTCGGAGCCGGAGACCCGCACCTTGCGACGGTTCCTCAACGACGTCGACCCTGACTACGTCGTCAGCTTCCACTCACCGCTCTATGGCATCGATGTGTATGGCGCCAAGGACCGGCCCTTCGCGCGCCGCCTCTCCCGAGAGATGGCGTTGCCGATCAGGGAGTTCGACTGCGCAGGGGTTTGCCACGGCACTTTCAGCCAGTGGTTCAACGCTCGACACGATGGGGCCGCCGTCACGATCGAACTCGGCTCGGACCCGAGCGAGCGATATCTGACCAAGCGTGGTCCTCGCGGCTTGCTTCGCGCCGTGGGTGGTTACCGCTGAGCCGATAGCTTGGCTGTCAGAGGGTGACGATGTAGTCGTGGGGCCCCATGACCAGGCGGGGTCGGGCTCCTGGCCGCACCCAACGCACCAGCCAGCGCATGTCCCGGCGGTTCGTCGCCACACAACCCGCGGTCAGGCCATCGCCTCGCACGTGCAAGAAGATGCCGCCGCCGCGGGCGGTGTCGGCCCGCTTGGTCGCCACCCGCTGGTGACGCTGCTGCGAGTAGTGCACGCCGCTGGGGAGGTTGAAGTCGACCACAAGGGCGTAGGCGTACTGACTGCCGTATGAGGTCAGGTGCTCGGCGTAGTCTCCCCGCCAACGCGTCTGAGCAGCCTTCCGCTGCTGGAAGACGTTGTATGTTGCCGGGTCACGTGGTTCATACGGCCACCAGTCGCCGGCGTCCACGTGCCGATACCCGAGTCGAGCACCCGGATCAGGGGAGTTCCCGAACGCATAGGGGAGCCGGAAACGTCCCGCTGGGGTTGTCCCTGTGCCCTGTAGACGCTGCATCGCCTTGACCCACCCGTTGTAGCCGAGGACCACCTGCACCGGACCACGAGCCAGCACCCATTCGCCACGGGGCGCGCGCCGCCAGGCCTTGAGAGAGCCTGTGGTCGAGCCGAATGACCGCGAGCTGACCGTGATCATCTGCCGCACCCGCGGGCGCGCGCCGATGACCTCCGGGAGAGTTCGCTTCCTTGTGGACGCAGCCAAGACGACGTCACCTGAGGGGGGCGCTTGGGTCGGAGGGCTCGAGTCTGAGTTGCTGAGGAGCCCAGCGACGGACGCGGAAGGTCTTGCCGCGGCCGATCCGGTCGTCAGCATCGCGGCGGCGAGTCCGCACGTCAACAGCACGGTGCCTGCCCGCCCAACCGATCTGCCTTGTTGCAACGAGCCCGCCATCATCGCCCCTGAAAAGTCGGCTTCTCCTTGGCCACAAAGGACTGTACGGCGTTTCGGTGGTCCTCGGACCCCCCAGTCAGTCCCATCAGCCGGCCTTCGAACACCAATGCCTCGCCGAGCGGATGTGCAGCGGCGTAGGTCATCGCTTTCTTGACGCTCGCATACGCCAGCGTGGGTCCATCGGCCAGCTGCGCCGAGAGCCCAGACGCCAATGCGGCGAGCCCGTCGTCGGGCACGACCCGCGTGACAAGCCCGATCGCCAACGCGTCCATGGCGCTGAGCGTGCGCGGGATCATCAACAGCTCGGCAGCCCGTCCGGCTCCCACCAAGCGGGGCAACGTCCAGGACGCGCCGGTGTCACACGACAAGCCAACGCCTGTGAAGGCGGTGTTGAAACTTGCTGACTCTGCCGCGATACGCAAGTCACAGGCCAGCGCAATCGACATACCAGCTCCGGCGGCGACTCCATTGACCGCAGCGATAACCGGTTTCTCCATGGTGGCAAGGCACAGTGCGATGGGGGTGTAATGGTCGTCGACGGTGGACCAGACCTCTGCCAGGGGTTTGCTTGCGAGGTTGTCGATGTGTTCGCGCAGGTCCTGCCCGACGGAGAACGCGCGCCCGCTGCCCGTCAGCACCACGCATCGCACAGAAGCATCGGTCGCCGCGCGTTGCGCCGCGTCCAGCAAGGCTTCTTTGGTGGCGAGGTCCAGGCTGTTCAGCCGGTCGGGACGGTTCAGCGTGATCGTGGCAACGCCACCGTCGGTCTGGTAGCGGACCGGCTCGCTGGTCGGCGGCATCGTCGGATCAGTCACGCGAGCCTCCTTCGAATCGCAGGCAGGCATCAACATAGCGGCTGGCGCCACTGAGCAAGCGGGTTGTCTGCTCGTCAAAGAATCGTGCGGCGGCGGCACCCGGCCAGTCGGCTGGCAACAGCTCCGGAGGAAGTCCCGGGTCACGAAACAAGAACTTGCGCCACTCGTGCACAAGCCGACTGCGTACGACAAAGGCGTCCTGATCGGACAGCTGTCCCTGATCTTCGGTGTTCGCGATGAGTCGCCGAGCATCGCTCAGCCAACGCAGGTAGCTGCGCCCGAGCTCGTCCAGGTCCCACGCTGCCGCGGTGAGGCTGACCTCGTCGCCGTCGTGCTCGGCCAAGAAGCGCCGCGTCCGCACCCCTTCCGCCGCGACCAGGGCGTCCACCTCGCTGGATACGCGCGGGCTGAGCCACGTGTCGTCACGCAGCGGCGCATATCCGAGGTAGGTCAGGCCGCTGCGGAGGCGTTCACGGGAAGCTCGGTCGCCGCCCTTGTCGAGCAAGAGCAGGTGCCAGGTGCGATCCCAGGGCGCTAGGCCGCTGCGATAGATCCGCTGGGCGGCCTCGGTCAGGCGACGCTGCGCCTTGGGTGTCAGCTGGTATGCCGCTCCGCTCTCGAGGCGGACGGGCGCCAACCATCCCTGGCGCACCATCCGAGAGATCGCGGTTCGGACGGCCGGTGCGGCGATTCCGAGCGGGGCCATCAGCCGAACCAGTGACGCCACCGGGGCTACATCTTCACGCGCTCTGAGGTGATCGCCATACACGTCGAACAGTGCGGACCGGGCGTTCACAGCGCCCAGTTTGCCGCATTGAGCGCAAGGCAATGCGATAATGGCCGCAGGTAACTGATGCGCCACCGGCGTCTCGACCCGCGAAGGGGTGGAGTCACGGCGCTCATGATGAAAGGGTAGGTGCGCGCAATGGCGGCGATGAAGCCGCGGACCGGTGATGGTCCGCTGGAAGTCACAAAAGAGGGTCGTGGACTCGTGATGCGGGTTCCGCTCGAAGGTGGCGGGAGACTCGTTGTCGAACTCAACGCCGAAGAGGCCAAGGCACTCGAGGTAGCGCTCAGTGGAGTCACCAGCTGACTGACAGCTCTGCGGTCGTAGGACCCGTTTGGTGCGCAGGCATCGGCGGGGCCCTACTGTCTTTCCGTGCTCCTCGAAACCCGCGACCAGCCAACAGTCCCCATCATCGCGCTGTGCAAGCGCCGCGCCTCAGACCAGCTGAGCGCCTCGGATGGCGAAGCGGGTGTGCAGATCCTGGCAATTGGTTTCACCTGCACTGACGGCAGCTATCAGCTGAGCGATGGCGCCCACGACGTTTCTGTGGAACTCGGCGTCGATCCATTCGCGGTGCTCGACCGCGCTCGAGCTACTGGTAGTGGTGGCGAAGCTGTTCCGCTCGAGATCTTCAACTCTCAGCGAGTGCAACAACTGCTCCTGGTCGGTCTGGGCCAGCGGAGCTCTCGCGACTACCGGCGGGCGGGGGCCACCATCGCGCGGGCCTCGCAGACCCCAGGCGAGGCGCGGGCCTCGCAG
>JACCXO010000101.1 GCA_013696975.1 Nocardioidaceae bacterium
GTCAGAACCTGGGGCGGCTATAGCCTCCTTACTTTCTGACAAGTCGGGTGACGGTGGTGGGGTAGGTGAGTTAGGTGCAGCGGGCCGGGTGGCCAAGGTGCCGCAGGGGTCCGATGCCGCGGGCCGGGTGGTCGCCGGGCCACGCGTCGGCGTGAGTCAGGCAGCCGATGTCCCTTGGCGATTCTGGCTGTATGGCGACGAGACCGTTTCGGCCTACAAGCGCAGCCCCCGTGCACCGGCCACCCCATCCGCAGCAGGCGCCCCCAGATGAGGGCGACAGGATTGTCGGGTGGGGATGCTACGGCCACGTGACATCGATCCTTGGAACAGGATCTGTGGGTGGCATTGTGTGGCGACGCGAGCCACCCTGTCTGGTGGCGACGACGTCAACTTCCCTTCGGCGTTCGTCAGACTCGACGGTTACGGCGTAGCGGTGGTGTCGGCTCATCTCGGCAGTTGGCCAACCATGCTGCGACGGCTACTCGAGACGGCGTACGGCACACTGAGCCCGACCTGCCAACGGAAGGAACCTCGTGGACCCGCACGTGCTTGCTGACCTCGAGTGGCGCGGCCTCATCGCCCACTCGACTGACCTCGACGCCCTGCGCGCCGACATGTCGGCGGGACCGATCACGGTCTATTGCGGGTTCGACCCGACCGCGCCCAGCCTCCACATGGGAAACCTGCTGCAGCTGCTGACGCTGCGACGACTGCAGGTGGCCGGTCACAAGCCGATCGGCATCGTCGGGGGAGCCACCGGCATGATCGGCGATCCGAAGGCGGCGGGGGAGCGCAAGCTGAATCCACCCGAGACGGTGCAACAGTGGAGCGACAACCTGCGCGAACAGCTCTCACGGTTCTGGTCCTTCGACGGGGACAACGCTGCACTCGTGGTCAACAACTGCGACTGGACGTCGTCGATGTCGACCATCGAGTTCCTGCGCGACGTCGGCAAGCACTTCCCGGTCAACCGGATGCTGGCCCGCGACGTGGTGCGGTCGCGACTCGAGGCAGGGATCTCCTACACCGAGTTCAGCTACGTGCTGCTGCAGTCCATGGACTACCTCGAGCTGTTCCGGCGCTACGGATGCTCAATGCAGACGGGAGGCAGTGACCAGTGGGGCAATATCACCGCAGGGGTGGAGCTGATTCGGCGCGTGGAGGGGGCGAGAGTACATGCGCTGGCCACCCCCCTGGTCACCAAGGCCGATGGCACCAAGTTCGGCAAGACCGAGTCAGGGTCGGTGTGGCTCGATGCCTCGATGACCTCGCCGTACGCCTTTCACCAGTTCTGGCTCAACACCGACGATCGGGATGTTGTCGCCCTTCTCAGGTACTTCACGTTCCGCAGCCGGGACGACATCGAGGAGCTGGAGCGGCTGGTCAGCGAGCGCCCGCAGTCGCGCGCTGCGCAGCGCGCCCTGGCCGACGACGTGACCAGCCTGACCCATGGTGCTGAGCAGACCGAGAAGGTCAAAACCGCGGCGGTGGCCCTGTTCGGAAGCGGCGACTTGGGCGAACTCGACGCCGACACGCTCGACAGCGCCTTGCAGGAGACGCCACACGCCGAAGTTCCGCTCGGTGACGAGCTTCCCTTGTATATCGACCTCCTGGTGGCGACACAGCTCGCCCCTAGCAGGGGCGCAGCCCGCCGCACGGTGCAGGAGGGTGGCGCTTACGTCAACAACGTGCGGATCAGCGGCGTGGATCAACGCCTCTCCCGCGACGAAGCTTTGGGGGGTGGCTGGTTCGTCCTGCGTCGAGGCAAGAAACAGCTGGCAGGTATCCGGCTGGTATGACGGGTCACGGGGCACACCGCCCCTGGTCAAGTGGCAGCCCGACCGCACCTGACCTGCGCTTTCTGCGCTGTGATGACTGCCACCAGCCTTGACTTGACGAGCGCTGACGGACCCTCGTATCGTTCCATTGACTACGCTGGAAGCGACGGGACGCAAGACCTCGGCAGGACCGAGATCGGGTGGCCGGCCCGGCGAAAGCAACCTAGGGAGAGACTCTCGGCAGTAGCTCGCGAGAGTAAATCGACACACCACCCCACCAGGCCACTGACGGACCCCGTGGCAAGTTGACGGCCGAGTCGGGCTCCGGTAAGTTGTTACGAGTTGCCTCCAGCCCGCTTGAGAAGTCAGGCTGGATGCGCGCTCGATCCTTGAGAACTCAACAGTGTGCCAAAAGTCGACGACGAATTAATTAACGCCCCGTCGGCCATGTTTCGTGGACTAAGGTCTGCGATCAGGTTTGACGGTTCCTTTGGTAAGACAGAGTCTTCTCGATCTTTCCGGACGAGAAGCAGCTCTTGCCGGGATACTCCATTGATTCGGTGCACCGCGACGATAAGTCAACGTGCATCAACAAATTTCAACGGAGAGTTTGATCCTGGCTCAGGACGAACGCTGGCGGCGTGCTTAACACATGCAAGTCGAGCGGTAAGGCTCCTTCGGGAGTACACGAGCGGCGAACGG
>JACCXO010000090.1 GCA_013696975.1 Nocardioidaceae bacterium
TCGAGCAGCTCCGTGGCGAGCTCGGCCGCCCCCGGCTCGTGCCAGTTCACCGACGCGAAGTCCGGGAGCGCCTGCCAACTGTGAATCGCCGCCAGCCGTTCCGCTGGGCTGGCCGCGGCCCACGCTCACGGGGAGGGCCGGATGTTCCTCGGGCAGGCGCGCCATTGAGACAGGCCTTGAAGCAGCACATGCTCAGTATGGCTGGCGGGCGCCGAGTCCCTCATCACCTTCGGGTGCCCTGGCTGATCTCGTTGGTGTCGTCCTCGCGGCGGGTGCGCAGGAGCAGCCCGACCCAAGTGCGGTAGGGCCGCCAGCTGTCGGCGATGGTGGTCAGCCGGTCGAGGGTGGGATCGTCGAGCGCGTAGGCGTGGGCCATCTCATCGTGCAGCCGTCGCTCGGCGGTGGGGAACAGATCGGGATGTCCGGCGCCGCGGGCGAGGATGAGCTGGGCGGAGAAAGTACCGATGCCAGAGATCTGGGTCAGTTCTTCGAGTGCCTCGTCGGTGCCGAGGGAGCGGAGCCGGGTGGCGGCGAGGCGGCCATCGAGCGCGGCGTCCGCAACCGCTCGCAGCCACTCGACCTTGACCGTCGGTAGTCCGGAAAGTGGTCGATCGCGCAGCTGTTGTGGGGCAGGAAAGGCGGTCAGTTGCTGTCCGGCGACCGTGACCGGGAGACCGAGCTGCTCGGCGAGACGGGTCTTGATGGCGGCCGCCTGGGTGATACGGATGCGCTGTCCGATGATGGCCCAGCAGGCGGCTTCGTACGGCGAATGGAACTGCACTGGCCGCAGGCCGGGGTAGCGGGCCTGGAGTCCGGCGACCACCGGGTCGCGCCGGCCGACGTCGAGGAACCCGGACCCGTCCACGTCGAGAGACAGGATCCGAGCGACCTGGTCGGCGGCAGCCGGGTGGTCCCCGCCGCCTCCGGTCAGCTCGACCGTGACCGACCCGTTGCGCTGCCGGACGGCGGCACCGACTCCGCTGCTGCGTCGGGTCGGTTTGCGGGGGCGAAGCCTTCGAGGAACCGGGTGCTGGCAGCCAGGTTGAAGAGGCCGCGTGCAGCCAGCTCGACCGGGGGTGACGCCGTGGTGTCAGACATGACTTCTCCTCAGGATGCTGGGAAACGTGCAGAACCGTCAGGACGCGGGGATGGTGGCGGACCTCGGTGCCGAGGAGCGCCCCGCTCCTACGTGACATCCTGCGCGGCCGCACCGACAGTCTCGAAGAACGGCGGACATTCAACGCACGAAGTCGATGATGGCCACCTGGGCCGGCTGGTCCTCGGGCGAGAAGTGCTCCGCGGACGGGACGAGAATGCGGTCTGCAGCGGACAGCCTCGACTCAATCGCGGCGCTCACGTCCACGGGCAGCCACTGGTCCTGCTCCCCCCACACGATGCGAGTCGGGGTACGCAGCTGCTCCAACAAGGGCTCGAAGTCAGCGGTCCTGCTCGTTGAACCCGCTGGCGTTGCGCAGCCACAGTCGTTGACCTTCCTCCCCTGCCCACGGGTCGAAGTAGGCCGCGAAGACGGCTGTCTCCATGGGTCGCTCGGTGGCGGTTCGCAGGCGTGCCGCGGCCACCTCGCGGAAGATGTGCGTCGGCATGGTCGAGTAGACGTCGAGATGTGCCTTGAGGTGGCGGGTGGTCGCCGTGATCCACGGACGCAGCACGACTGCGTCGACCAAGACGATGCGCTCGGCCGGAGTGCTCGAGGGGATGCGATCTCTCCGAATCCGGTGGCAGCCCGCTGCTGGAGGTTCCAGGATGTCGGGTCACTCAACATCGGACGGCTCCGGACTGTGGCTGCGCGCGCGGCGCTCGGCCTCGGCCTTGACGGTGGCGCACGACTCCTCGACGGCCGCCTGCCACCGGGTCGCGACCACGTCACCCCATGTCCTGCCCAGCCGCCACAGGTCGGTGCCGAGCTCGCCGTCATACGTGAGCAGCGTCGCGTCGCTGTGCTCGCGCAGCCAGAACGTCTCGGCCACGTGCGGGACGGGGCCGCGGACGAGGCGGAAGTCGATGCGCTCCGGACGGCGGAAACGGACCGTCTCGACCGTGGTGGCCTGCAACCACCCGCGGACCGGCGTGTAGTGGGCTGCCAGCACCATGTCGACTCCTCGTTCGAGGACCTTCACTTTTGCCTGCATCGCCCGCGTTGCACGGATGTCGTAGGGCGACGCGATCACGTCGAACACCGTCTCGCGGGATGCCGCAATCTCGATGCTCAACGGACCGAGTTGGCGACTGGTCCGGCCAATTCCCAGGTCGACGGGGAGGGCTCCGGTGACTAGGCCGAGGTAGAGACCTCCAGCTCCACAGGCGGCGAGCCCGGCTGCGGCGACGGTGCCTGGTCTGTGCATGCGCTCCACTCTGGCACGGCCGGGAAGACAGCGAGCCGTAGGTCCGGTTTGAGATGGGGCACTGCGGTCGCGGTGTCAGCGTCTCCTGGCACCTGTGTCGCTACCGTGCCCAGGGATGGGAGATTCGGGACCCGTCGGCCAGCACAGCCTCAAGGCCCGGCGTGGTGGTGACCCAAGCGGTCGCGCCTGCGGGGCCGGCGTCGACGCACACCTCGCTGTCGGCGGCGACGAGTGCGACGTCTCCGGGTTGGAGCTCGGATTTCATACCGTTCAGAGTCACGTGCAGCTCACCATCGAGCATGAGGAGCACCTCCTCACGAGTCGGGCGACGGGCCTGCACCGCGGCCGCCGAGGACGCCGCAGCTGAGACCGTCGACCTATGGAGACGGCAGCTCGAGCCGACGGAGTTCGAGGCATTCGAAGCAGCGCTAAGCACGATCGTGGCACTGGGCCGACTGCGGCCGCCGTGGTGATCTCGTCCCCAAGATGTTGTCCGGCAGGTGCTCGGCGTTCGAGATCGCGCGAGCGGCGGGCTCGAGAGTTCCGGCCGCGTCTGCCCCTGATACCGCACGGCGCAGTTAGCTCCGAAGGGCTGCACCGTGGCGGGAGACGGCTACCTCGACTGCGGCCTCGCGGGCGGCGCGGATCTCGGTCTCGGTCAAGGTTCGGTCGCGGGCGCGGAAGCGCAACGAGTAACCCAGCGACTTCTTGCCTGCACCGACCTGCTGGCCGACATACATGTCGAAGAGACGCACCGACTCGAGCAGCTCACCCGCTCCATCGCGCAGCGCTGCCTCGACCTCGGCAGCCGGAACGTCCATGTCGACCGCCAGGGCCACGTCCTCCTTGGCGACTGGATAGGTGGAGAACGTCGGCGCCCGAACGATGTCGGACGCCTGCGCGATCAAGACGTCGAGGTCGAGTTCGGCAGCCACCGATCTCGGCGTTAGGCCGAACTGCTGGCACACCCTGGGGTGCAGCTCTCCGGCGTGGCCGATGATGACATCGCCGATGAGCAGCTGAGCGCACCGGCCCGGATGCCAAGGAGCGATCCGAGCTGACGCCGCCTCGAGTTCGACGCCCACGGTGCGCGCGACGACTCGGCAGGCTTCGACAGCGTCCGCCCAAGACGTGCCTCGCCCAGAGCCCCACCAGCCAGGGGGGCCTCGATGCCCGGCCATCACAATGCCCAGGTGCAGCGGCTGGTCTGGCAGCGCCGCCTCGAGCTCCTTGAGTTCGTCATCGCTCGGCCTACGATCAACCCCCAGCTTCGGCGCCTTCGGCCGCTCTCCCGCGGGAGGGAGGAAGACGGCGCCCAGCTCGAAGAGCCCGAGGTCGGGCTTGCCTCGCCCCGCATTGCGCGCCAATGCCTTGAGCAGTCCCGGCAGCAAGGTGGTGCGCAGCAACGGTTCCAAGTCTGAGAGCGGGTTTGCAAGCCTCATGGCTATTCGTCGAGGATCGCCGTGGTGGAGCTGAAGAGCGCTGAGATCTGACTCTCCGAGAAAGGGGAAGTTGAGCGCCTCGACGAAGCCACGCGACGCCAGCATCAGACCGACTCTGCGGCGCAGTCGCTGGCGCTTGCTCAGCCCGCGACCGACAGTGGCCGGCGGGAGGATGCTCGGCACCTGGTCGTATCCGACGATCCGGGTGACCTCCTCGACCACGTCATAAGGGTCGGTGATGTCAGGGCGCCACGCCGGTGGTGTCGCGTTGATCTGTTCACCGACCAGCTCAGCCTCACACCCCACCGTTCGCAACGCCGTGACCGCAGTCCCCGCGTCGATTCCGATGCCGGAGACGCGACTCGGCAGGTCGGCCGAGATCGTGATCTCCTCTCGGCTTCGCAATTCACCCACCACGCTGCCTGTCTTGGCGACGGTGCCGCCGCCGTATGCGGTGAGCAGCTCGGCCACCCGAAGGGCGGCGACAGGTCCAAGAGTCGGATCGATCCCACGCTCGAAGCGTTTCGACGCCTCGCTCGGCAGCTTGTGGCGTCTCGCCGAGCGCGCGATGGTGGCGGGGTCGAAGTGGGCGGCCTCGATGAGGACTTCGGTCGTCGTGGCGCTCATCTCGGTCGACTCGCCACCCATCACTCCGGCGAGCCCGATCGGTCCCGAGTCGTCAGTGATAAGGAGGTCCTCGGAGTCGAGGACTCGGCTGACACCGTCGAGCGTGGTGAGCTTCTCACCCGCGCTGGCTCGTCGTACGACGATCGGCCCCCGCAGCTTGGCCGAGTCGTAGCCGTGGATCGGCTGGCCCAGCTCGAGCATGACGTAGTTGGTGACGTCGACGGACAACGAGATGGGCCGCATGCCCGCCAGCTGGATTCGCCTGACCAACCAACGAGGCGTGAGTGCCGTGGCATTGAAACCGGTGACTTCGAGCGCAGTGAAACGGTCACAACCCTGCCTGTCCTCCACCTGGATCGAGTAGCCCTCCCCCGCGTCGACGGCTGGCAAGGACAGGGCCGGGTCGTCGAAGCCAAGGTTGTATGCCGTTGCGGCCTCGCGTGCCACCCCTCGCAACGAGAGTGCGTAAGCACGGTCGGGGTTGATCTCGAACTCGATCACCTGGTCCCGCAGCTGCAACACCTCCGCGGCATCGTCGCCGCTCGCGGCCTCACCCGCGCCCAGCACCAGGATCCCGGCGTGGTCGTCGCCAAGCCCGAGCTCCCGCGCCGAGCAGATCATGCCGTCGGACATATGCCCGTAGGTCTTGCGAGCAGCGATCTCGAATCCGCCTGGAAGCACAGCGTCGGGCAGTGCGACGACGACGAGGTCACCTGCGGCGAAGTTGCCGGCACCACACACGATGCCCCGAGGCTCACCGTCGCCGGTGTCGACTCGGCACCACCGCACGGTCTTGCCGTTGGATTGCTCCTCGGCGGCGAAGTCCAACACCTGACCGACGACGAGGCGGCCCTCCACATCGGAGCCGGGGAACTCCAACGCCTCGAGCTTCAGACCAAGCATGGTCAACCGGTTCGCCAACTCTGTGACCGACACCTTGGCGGGCAGATCGACATACTCACGAAGCCAGGACACGGGTACGCGCATCAGAGCTCCACTCCGAACGGCAGCGTGAACCGGACGTCACCTTCGACCATGTCGCGCATGTCCTCGACGCCATGGCGGAACATCAGCGTGCGGTCGATGCCCATGCCGAACGCGAAACCGGAGTACGTGTGTGAGTCGACGCCGCATGCGCGCAGCACCCGCGGGTTGACCACACCGCACCCGCCCCACTCGATCCAGCCCTCACCACGGCAGGTGCGGCAGTCATGCACGTCCGGCACGACGCCGCGGCAGACAAAGCAGACGAGGTCGACCTCGGCGGACGGCTCGGTGAAAGGGAAGTAGGCCGGCCGAAACCGCGTCATGATCCCCTCGCCGAACATGGCGGCCGCAAAGTGGTCGAGCGTGCCCTTGAGGTGGCCCATCGACAGCCCACGGTCGATGGCGAGCCCTTCGACTTGGTGGAAGACCGGCGTATGCGTCGCGTCGAGCTCGTCGGTGCGGTAGGTGCGGCCCGGGCAGATGACGTAGATGGGAGGTGTGCGCGACAGCATGCTGCGGGCCTGTACGGGTGACGTGTGGGTCCGCAGCACGACACCGGCATCCAACGGTTCGAGGAACATCGTGTCCTGCATGGTGCGTGCCGGGTGGTCAGGACCGATGTTGAGCGCGTCGAAGTTCAACCACTCGGCTTCAACCTCCGGCCCATCGGCCACCTCCCACCCCATCGCGACGAATACGTCGCTGATGCGCTCTTGCAGAGTGGTCAGCGGATGGCGCGCGCCTTGAGGGTCACGGTCGTACGGCAAGGTGACATCGACGGTCTCCTCGAGGAGCATGCGTTGCTCGTGTTCGGCCTCCAACTCGCCGGTACGCCGCTTGAGCACCTCGTTGACGGCGCCCCGGGCTTGGCCGACCCGCTGGCCCGCCGATTTGCGCGCCTGCGGAGGCAGCGCCCCGATCTCCCGGTTGGCGAGGCTCAACGGGGAGCGGTCGCCCGAGTGGGCGAGCCGGACTGCTTTGAGCTCGTCGAGATCAGCCGCCGCCTCGACCGCGGCGATCGCCTCATCGCGCCTTTCGGCGACCTCCTCCACGCGCAGCGGGGTCACCTCGACCGGGTCATAATCGGTGTTCGGACCCGACATAGGCGGTGGCTCCTCCTCGACGACGACCCGCCAGCCAGCAGGTGTACCGGAGAGTCTAGGAAATGCAGACTCCTGAGCGCGAACCGGTTTAGCCTGCGCGGCTGGGGCCGGAGTGGCACCTCACGCGTCAGGGGCGGCTGTGCGTTGCGCGCGGGCGGACGCGTAGAGGCAGACCGCAGAAGCGGTTGCCAGGTTGAGGCTCTCGGCTCGGCCGTGGATGGGGACGGCGATGACTTGGTCAGCCAGCGCCCGGGTCTCGTCAGGCAAGCCCCACGCCTCGTTGCCGAACAGCCACGCCGTCGGGCGTACCAAGTCGCCGGCATCGAGGGCGTCGTCCAGGGAAACCGGGCCATCTCCATCGGCGGCCAGCACCTGACAACCAGAGGCCTGAAACGCCGAAACCGCCTCCCCGACGGACGCCTCGCGGACCAGAGGGAGGTGAAAGATCGAGCCCGCCGAGGCCCGCACCACCTTGCCGTTGTAGGGGTCCACCGAATGTCCGGAGAGTATGACGGCATCTGCGCCAGCGGCGTCAGCGCAGCGGATGACGGCCCCGGCGTTACCGGGGTCGCGCACGTCGGCGCAGATCGCGACGAGTCGAGGTGACGCCCCGACGACCTGCTCAAGCGTCACGTCGACGAACCGGCATACGGCGACCAAACCCTGGGGCGACACCGTGTCGGTGAGCGAGGCGAGCGCACCGTCTTCGATCCGGTGCCAGGCGGCTCCTAGGTCTCGCGTTCGCGAGGCGAGCTCGCCGTGACGCGTCGAGGCGGCATACGTGGCGAACACCTCGACCACACAGTCGGGCACCTCGAGTGCCGCTGTCACCGCCTGCGGTCCCTCGGCGAGGAACAGTTGCGCAGACATGCGAGCGGCGCGCCGGGTGAGCCGACGGGCTGCTTTGACTCGCGCTGAACGTGGAGTCAACAGCTCCGAGGTCACCGGACGCGCCTCTGCGCTGGCGAGGTCAGGCGCTGATCTTCTCGGCCGTCGAGTTCTGAGTGGACGCGGTTGAACCCGTGGCGGGCACGCTGGCATCCTGCGCTGGCACGTGGGCCTTGGCGGTCTCGACGAGCTGGGCGAAGGCGGCACTGTCATTGACGGCGAGGTCGGCGAGGATTCTGCGGTCGACCTCGACGCCGGCCAAACGCAGACCCTGGATGAACCGGTTGTAGGTCATGCCGTTGGCGCGCGCAGCTGCGTTGATGCGCTGAATCCAGAGCTTGCGAAACTCGCCCTTCTTGGCGCGACGGTCACGGTAGCTGTAGACCAGCGAGTGAGTGACCTGCTCCTTGGCTTTGCGGTACAGCCGCGAGCGCTGTCCGCGATATCCGGCCGCGCGCTCGAGGGTCTC
>JACCXO010000124.1 GCA_013696975.1 Nocardioidaceae bacterium
CCTTCGTTCCCACCGAGTCGTGGAGTCGAGCAGGGACCGGTATCGACGTTCTCTCGGTCTCTGCCAGCGGCGACCTGGCGAAATCGGAGAGCATCCAGATATCCGGTTGGGCTTATCAGCTTCGCGCCCTGCCGTTGGAGGACGGACGAGTCGTGATCGTCCACCGAGGCGAAGTTCACAGCGTTGTGGACGTGGCCTGAAACGGCCGTGGGATGAGCGGCCCGGTTGGCACTGTCGCAGCTCGCGCGTAGGGCAAGCCGGTCACCCCACTGGGGCGCTCTCCTCCCCCGCCATGTCATCGCTGGGCTCTCCGTCCACGTCCGTCTCTGCAGGGCCCTCGGTCTCGACCTCATCCTCGTCGGCCGACGCCATCAGCGTGATGAGTTCCCGCTGATCGGCCGCAGACGGAAAGCCCCAGCTGGGTTCGTAGCCGTAGACCTCGTGCAGCATCCGACCGTCCGTGAGGGTGTCGAGGATCTCGATGGAATCCGGCCCGATCAGAGCCGGATGCTCGACTCCGCAGGCCTCCGACACTTTGAGCAGGTCGCGGCGCAATGTCTTGATGTAGTTGGCGGCCCGGTCGGCCTTGAGGGTGGGGTCGAGCCCGTGCGCCAGCCACTTGTTCTGCGTGGCCACTCCGGTCGGGCACTCGTCGGTGTGGCACTTCTGCGCCTGGATGCACCCCACTGACAGCATCGCCTCGCGGGCGACGTTGACCAGGTCCAGCCCGAGCCCGAACGCCACGATGGCGTTGTCGGGTAGACCCAGCTTGCCTCCTCCACCGAACACGATGCGCTCGTGCAGCCCACGCTCGGCGAAGATCGCGTAGACCCGGCTGAAGCCGACCCGGAAGGGCAACGACACCGCGTCGGCGAACATCATCGGGGCGGCGCCCGTACCGCCCTCGCCGCCGTCGATGGTGATGAAGTCGACGCCCCGGTCTGTCGTCGCCATGGCGTCCGCGAGATCCCGCCACATCTCGAGGTTTCCGACAGCTGACTTCACGCCTATTGGCAGGCCGGTCTCATCGGCGAGCATCTCGACCCAGTCGAGCATGCTGTCGACATCGTCGAACTCCGCATGTCTGGACGGGCTGATGCAGTCCTTGCCCTCCGGGACTCCGCGGGTGGCGGCGATCTCCGGCGAGACCTTCGCCGCCGGCAACACCCCGCCGAGGCCGGGTTTAGCGCCTTGACTGAGCTTCACCTCGATGGCGCGCACGGGTGCACTCGCGACGAGATCCTTGAGTCGATCGAGATCGAACCGGCCCCGCTCGTCTCGACACCCGAAGTACGCCGTACCGATCTGGAAGACGATCTCGCCGCCCTTGCGGTGATACGGCGAAAGGCCGCCTTCGCCAGTGTTCTGCAGGCATCCCGCGATTGCCGCCCCACGGTTGAGCGCCTCGATGGCGTTGCCCGACAGAGAACCGAAGCTCATGCCCGAGATGTTGACGACCGAGTTGGGGCGGAAGGCCAACCTGCGACCCCGCGGACCGCCCATCACCTTGGCGCCCGGCAACCATGCTTCTTGGCCAGGTTTGCCATGAGTCGGCTGCTGACGAGCGAAGGTGCGGTGATGCACGATGACGTTGTTGGAGCTGTGCTCCAGATCGTTGTCTGTGCCGAAACCGAAGTAGTTGTTCTGGAGCTTCGAGGACGCGTAGACCCAACGGCGCTGATCCCGGCTGAAAGGACGCTCCTCGTCGTTGCCCGCGACGATGTACTGACGCAGCTCGGGGCCGATGGACTCCAACCAGAATCTTGCATGCCCGACGACCGGGAAGTTGCGCAAGATGGCGTGATGGCGCTGCAGCAGATCATGTGCTGCCACCGCGGCAACTGCCGCCCCTGCGGCCGCCGGTGCGGTCTTCCAGAATTTGCTCACGCAAACAGTCTGTCCTGACGGCTCCCCGGGCGCCATCGCAGCGCACGAAAGAACGGCGTGATCCGCAATGCAGAGTGAACTCTCAGGTCGCGGACACCAGGTCGAACTTGCCGCTGCGGAACGCCTCGATGAACAACGCATGGTCTCTGCGAGCTTTGCCGGCGTACTGCACTCCGAACTCCACCAGCTCCTCGATGAAAGCATCCGCGTCGTCGCCGATCGCGGCAGCAATGGCTTGCTCGGTCTGGAACTCGACGAGGTCCTCCTCGCTGTCGGTGTCTGACACGCAGTGCACCTTGGCGGTCGCTCGGCCAAGCGCCTCGAGCACCGGCTCCATCTGCTCCGGCTCGGTGATGTTGCTCCAGTCGAGGTCCGCCTCGTAGGGCGACAGCTCAGCCACGACGAAACCGACTCCGTCGATGGTGGTGTATCCGAGGAAGGGGTCAGCGTGCACTTGCAACGCCCGCTGGCTCACAACGGTGCGGTGGCCCTCATGCTCGAAGTAGTCTCCCACGAGCGACGGGTCGACCACGCGGCTCGGCGCAGCGATGTTGCCCTGTTTCATGACGACGATGATGTCGTTCTCGAGTGCCTGGTTGTAGCCCTCGATCAACACGTTGTATGACGGTAGGCCAGCGCTGCCGATGCCGAAACCCGTCTTGCCTACGACGTCCTTGATGTCGTAGAAGACCGACTGTTCCTCGCGTTTCGCCTCAGGGATCGTCTCGAGGTAGCGCTTGAAGGCGCGTTCGACCTTGCGCCTCTCGGTCTTGTTCAGCTGGCGGATCTCTGGGTGAGCGGAGAACCGACGCTCATGGTCGATCACCTCTGTCACCGAGTCGAGCAGGCCGATCCGAGTGCCTTTGCGAGCCAGCCTCAAGACCTCGTGGATCGCTCCCTCGGTGGTGTCTAGTCGCAGCGCGAATGCATCGTCGGTTGGGTCCTCGACATACTGCTGCACCTGTTCGACATACGCCTCGAGGAAAATTGCTGAGAGCCGGCGGATGTCCTCCTCGGGCAGGGCCTTCTGCCACCCCATGAGCGCCAGGCTGGCGAGAAACCGACGCAGATCCCAGGAGAAGTTGCCGATGTATGCCTCGTCGAAGTCGTTGACGTCGAAGACAAGCATGCCTTCGGAGTTCATGTAGGTGCCGAAGTTCTCAGCGTGCAGATCACCATGGATCCAGACCCTGCTCGTCTTCTCGTCAGCGAAGCGGTCCTTCACTTTTGCCATGTCCGCGTAGAAGACGCACGCGCTGCCTCGATAGAAGGCGAACGGGTCCGCGGCCATCTTCCGGAACTTCGTCCGAAAGGCGGTCGGGTCGGCAGCCATCAACGCCTCGAAGGCGTCGCTCAGCACGTCGACGATCAACGCGCTCCGCTTGGCGCTCGTTGCGGACATCAGGACTCCTGTCTCAGCGCCGATGTCTCAGCGCCGGTCGCTCTCGGCGTGCCGACTGTGCGGTTCGATCTCTCCGGGCTGGCGCAGTCGATCATCGGCGGAGCCGCAGATCCACCACACTGCGAGGGTTGACCGCTTGATCATAGGAGCCACCCTTGGGCCGCACCTCGAAGTGGAGGTGGCAGCCGTCAGGCGCTCCCTCGTCTGATGCCAATGCGACGAGGTCTCCGCGACCTACTCGATCACCAGGCTGGACATATACCTTGCCCACATGGCCGAAGACAATGTCGCGGTCGAGCCGGTGGTTGCGCAGCCGGAAAGCAAACCGGCCGTATGCCGAACCCAGCGACCCCGGGCTCTTCGGCCGCACCACAGTGCCACGCAAACCCGCGAAGAGTCGGGTGCCGCAGGCCATCGCGACGTCGAGCCCGTGGTGGAAGCCGCGGTCATCACTGCAGAGTGGCGAGGGAGCGTAGTAGGGAGCTCTCGTGCAGCCGAAGTTGATCATCTTGCGGTGCTTGCCGGCATACCACTTGGAAAAGTAGAAGCGCTTGTCGGCGACCCAGAACCGGCGTCCCCGATCCGGCTCGTCGCTTCGCTCGTCCGCCCGGGCGTGGCTGCGTGAAGAGGGCGCAAGGCTTGTGGGGACGGAGGCTGTTCCGGTGAAGGCTGACTCTTCGGTTCGGAGAACCGGGGCCGTGACCAGCATCGGTCCAGGTGCGCACGCAGCCAGCATCGTGACTAGGAGCCCCAAGGTCATCGCCGTCGTTCTCGTCATCTCGGACATCGTCGCACTGATCGGCTCTGAAATCTTGTGGAGCATCACACCGGCCGCACGGTCGGGTCGGAGCGGGTCAGCTCTGAGGCCAGCGAGCCTGGACCACGGGCGCCGTACCTCTCAAAGCCGTGCTTGTCGAGTTTCTCCACCGAACACCGCTTAACCCGCGAATCAAGCCCAAAATGATGCGCCCTTGCGGGTTAAGCGGTGTTCGGTCAGTGGCGCGCGAGTCTGCTCACGTGTCGGCACCGATGTCTTGTGCGAACCCGAGCTCGGCGGCGAGCCACTCAGTCGGCGGCAGGCCCCGGTGGAGACCCGGCGGAAACCCTTCCTGCCGGTATCCCGTCATCGCCCACAAAGGGCTGCAGCGCCGGATGCGGACGGTTCGATACCGACTCGAGGACCATGTCGCGAACAGCTGGCGGGGTCAGCCTCTCGATGCAGACCCCATCAGGCGAGCCAGCGCCGCCATACGTCTTCATGGGTGTTGACCCACGAAGCGCCATCAGCGGCATTGACCCGGTAGCCACTGAGGACGACGAGTCGCAAGATGTCGGCCGCTGGTTCGCGCCCCAGGCGATAGTTGTAGATCAGGTTGTAGGCGGGACTGTCTGAGTTGGCGAACTCCGTGTTGACGATCTTCTCGTAGGTGAAGTCCGTGAGCGAGCACAGCGTTGACACCGCGCCGGGTGCGCAATCGCCCGCCGCAGACTCGGGCAGATCGACGACTTGGCGTCCCTGTCCGGTTGCCAACAGGCTTAGCGGGCCTTCGACCAGGTAGACGTTGGGCAGCTGTTGGCTGTCGTCGAAACTCGCCACGGTGAATAGGTCGCTCATGGTTGCCGCTGGCCGGATCGCGCTGTAGTCGAGCACTTCGTAGTCGAGGTCCAAGAAGGCCACGGCTGCCTCGGCGAGTGGTAGCAGCTCAGGCAGGGTGGTTAGAAGTGGTGGGCTGTCTCCCCAACCGACACGCGCCTCGTCGGCGAGATCCCGCGACGTCTGCAAGCCAAGCTCGTACATGAAGGACGGCACGAGCAGATCGACCCCGCCCCGCACACCGTTGTTCCCCACCACTGTCACCGGCCCCTTGGGGCCCGCGAGTCTTCTGCGGAGGTCTTCGTTTCCATAAGCGTCGAGGTAGGCGTCGGCCTGCCCTCGAGCCACCAACCGCCAGGCCTCCCGAGACGTCGTCTTGAGGTAGGCCACCTCGCAATCCAGCTCCGCCTCAGCAATATTGCCCACGACAAAGACACTCGCCTCGTAGCCCTTACCGGGGTCGTAGGCCAGCGTGAGCTTCTCGCAATTCCCTGAATCTGGCGAGGGAGGAGGAGCGGACCCTCCAGTTTTCGCTGGCTGATCCCCGCCGCCACATGCTGAAATCGAAAGACCGCCTGCAGCGATCGCGGCAGCTGTCGCGACCCACATCCTCGGCGGCCCACTCCGCGTCACCGTTGCTGCACCTCCCCCTCCTCCGTCAAGTCAGGGTATCCGTCGGTGACTTCAGCGAGGGTCTCTGGCATCCGCCATGAGGTCCACGTGGCAGCGAACAGCACCGCCGCCGATGCTGCGAAAGCCGCTGAGAAGGAGATCGAGTCGGCGAGCCAGCCGGCCACGAGTGGCCCAATGATGGCGCCGGCGTCGGAGGCCATCTGAAAGACAGCCACCACCTTGCCGCCGCGACCCTTCATCACATCTCCCACGACCGCACCAGGGGCGGTGCCGATGAACGCCCCTCCCACTCCGGACGCGACCATCGCGAGCAAGAACATCGGAAGGGCTGTCGTCAGGGCGAGAGATAGCAGCGACAACGCCACCACGAGCGACCCGATGACCATGGCCGGCCTCCGCCCCACCCGGTCGACGAACCGCCCGGCGAAGACGAGGGAACCTGCTTGGGCCAGTGAAGAGCACAGAAAACCGACCCCCACCCAGAGCACCCGTTGCTCCATCGCCTCGGTGACGAACAACGGAATCAGGCTCATGCGTACGCCGAAAAGCGCCCAGCCGATGGCGAAGTTGACGATGACGGCAGCGCGATAGCCGCGGTGCGCGAACGCCTCGGATAGCGAGGTGGCCACCACCTCCTTGGAGACTGTTTCCTGCTCATCGAACGGCGCCGTGCGCTGCAGCTCGGGGTCTCTGTGCGCGGCGCTGCGAAGGAAGATCGCACCGATCGAGCCAGCTGCGATGAGCGAGACGGCATACACATAAAAGGGCAGGCGCAACGAATAGTCGGTGAGGAAGCCGCCTGCCAGCGGGCCTAACAGACCGCCGATGAGAAAACCCGACTGGAAGAGCCCGGTGGCGCGTCCGCGGCTGCTGCCGTCGACCACCCTGAACAGCAACGAGCTGGCGGAGACGGTGAACATGGCTGAGCCGACACCGCCTACGCCACGCAGAATCAGCAGTTGCTCGTAGTTCTGGGACAGACCTGCGAGGCCGGTCGAGACCGCGACGATCCCGATGCCAGTCGACAAGATGATGCGTTCGCCGAACGCATCGACGAGCTTGCCGCCTCCCAGAGCCGACACGAACCGCATGAACGCGAACGCCGAGATCACGGCACCCGCGGCTGTCTTCCCCACTCCGAACGAGCGCGCGAACTCGGGGATGGCGGGAGCGACCACCCCGAAGCCGATGGCGACCGCCACCGCTACCGCCACCAGGACGGCGACTTCGCGAGGCAGCCCTTCGAAAGCCTTACCGGAGAGTCTCAGACGTGTCAAAGACGGCGCACAAACAGGTGGGTGGCGGCCTCGCCGTCGATCTCAGCCGACTCACCACCGCTGCCCACCAAGACACCAACAGCACCTCGTGCCACGGTGACCACCTTGCCCGGCAGAGCTCCCACTCTGCGCAGCACCGACATCAACTCCGCGTCGGTCTGGATCGGTTCAGCGATTCGGCCGATGACCACTCGCTGTTCTGTGGTGTCAGCCACCTGGTCGAGCGAAACCACACCATCGAGGAAGCCCTCTCCGAGATTGCCCTCACCCAGCTCGGCTAAGCCCGGGATCGGGTTGCCGTAGGGCGACAGGGTGGGGTGGTCGAGGATCTCGAGCAGACGGCGCTCGACGGTCTCCGACATCACGTGCTCCCAACGGCAGGCCTCCGCGTGGACGTGTTCCCACTCAAGCCCGATCACGTCGATAAGCAGACGCTCGGCGAGGCGGTGCTTGCGCATGACTCGGGTGGCGAGTCGTCGTCCCTCGTCGGTGAGCTCGAGATGCCGGTCGCCTTCGACGGTGAGCAGTCCATCCCGCTCCATCCGGGCCACTGTCTGGCTGACGGTCGGACCGGACTGGTGGAGTCGTTCGGCGATGCGGGCGCGAAGGGGCCGGATTCCTTCTTCTTCGAGCTCGAAGATCGTGCGGAGATACATCTCCGTGGTGTCGATGAGGTCCGTCACGCCCTGAATTCCACCCTGCTTCACGTCGGCAGTCGCCTGTTCCACCACGGTAGCCCCGCTCGCTCATTGTGGCGCACTGCGGAGGTTAGCCCAAGGGGGTGCTCCAGCTGACGCATTCCCAGCAGCCCCCTTGCTGCAGTCCGTCACCGGCAGCCGGTGACCATCGGCAAGGATGGCCAGGTGACCTGCTCTGTGATGTGGTTTCGTCGAGACCTGCGGCTGGGTGACAACCCGGCACTGCTCGAGGCGGCAGCCTCCGCAGAGACCGTGCTGCCTCTCTTTGTCTTCGACCCGCGTCTTTGGGACCCTGCCGGGTCGCCGCGCCAGGCCTATCTGCTCGCAAGCATCAAGGCTTTGCGAGACCAGATCGGCGGTCTGGTCGTGCGCTGGGGTGATCCGGCGCACGAGGTCGAACGCGTGGTCGCGGAGGTCGAAGCGAGCAGTGTGCACATCGCCGCTGACTACGACCCATACGGACACCCGCGCGACGTTGAGGTGAAGCAGCGCTTGGAGGGCCGCGAGGTGCCACTCGCGCGGGTTGGTTCGCCGTATGCCGTTGCGCCCGGTCGGGTCCTCAACCAACAAGGGAACGCTTACCAGGTCTTCACCCCCTTCTCGAAGGTATGGCGAGACCATGGCTGGCGAGCACCGGCGGAGACTCGCCACGTCTCATGGGACCACTCCCTGGAGTCGGTCGACCTGCCCGCCGTTCGGGTGCCTGGCGGGATGACGGTGCCGGTGGCGGGTGAGGAGGCGGCACTCACCAAGTGGCGGGCATTCTTGGATGGCGGCCTGGCGACATACGACGTCGACCGCAACCGGCCAGACCTCGACGGCACGTCGCGGATGTCGGTGCACCTCAAGTGGGGGGAGATCCACCCACGCACGATGCTGGCCGACCTGGCGCAGTCGGATGCCCCACGCAAGGCCGTCGACCGCTATCGCACCGAGCTGGCCTGGCGCGAGTTCTACGCCGACGTGCTGGCGCGCCGGCCCGACTCGGCTCGCGACTACTACCGCCCCGAGCTCGCTGCCATGACCTATGACGACCCTGGCGAGCAGTTCGAGGCATGGAAGGACGGGCGTACCGGCTTCCCCATCGTGGACGCGGGCATGCGGCAGCTGCGCGCCGAGGGGTGGATGCACAACCGGGTCCGGATGATCGTGGCGAGCTTCCTCGTCAAGGACCTCCACATTGAGTGGCACCATGGCGCCCGGCATTTCCTGGACTGGCTCGTGGATGGCGACATCGCCTCCAACAACCATGGCTGGCAGTGGGTCGCGGGGTCAGGCACCGACGCCGCCCCCTACTTCCGGGTCTTCAACCCGATCGACCAGGGCAAGAAGTTCGACCCGCAAGGCGTCTACATCAAGCGCTATGTGGCCGAGCTGCGCGACTGCCCACTCGACGAGCTGCACCAGCCGCATGACCCGATCGTCGACCATGCCGAGGAGCGACGTGAGGCGCTGGCACGCTACGAGGCGGTCCGGCGAGCCTGACGCGCGGCCACCGGCCGACTTGTCAGAAACTGGGGCAGCTGTAGCGTGCCCAGCGTCTGACAAGTCGGAGAGCTGCCTTCTTGGTCGTATCCTGCAACTGCCATGTCGCCCAGACTCCTCCCCGTCCCTCCGAGACTTGTTTGGTGTCGGCCCCTGGTGGCTGGACGGCGCCGCCGGCATCCGCGACGTCGACTGGAAGGTGCACGACGCCGTCGTCTCGCCCGCCGCGCACTGCCGGTGGGCAACCTTCCACCTCGCTGACCCCCAACCTATCCCTGTCCCTCTCGCCAGCACGTACGCGCGCACCTAGACTCAGTCCGGCTGATCAAGGTGACAGACCGAGACGGACACGAGGAGCAAGCCATGGCAGGCACAGCACGTGAGGCGATGACCGGAAGCACTGAGTGCGTTGGGGAGAACGAGACCGCACTTGATGCCGCTCGCAAGATGGCGCAGCTGAGCGTCGGAGCGCTGCCTATCTGCGGGGAGAATCACCGGCTCAAGGGCATGATAACCGACCGGGACATCGTGGTGAAAGTCCTCGCCGAAGGTGGCGACCCCACGTCGGTGACCGCCGGCTCGCTCGGCCAGGGCAAGCCGGTGACGATCGGCGCCGATGACTCCCTGAGCGAAGCGCTGCGGACCATGGCAGAGCACAAGGTCCGGCGACTGCCGGTGATCGACGGACACGACCTGGTCGGCATGCTGAGTCAGGCGGACCTGGCCAAGGCGCTGCCAGCCGATCAGGCGGGCCAACTGATCCAGACCATTTCTGAGGACTGACCGGCAAGTTTCCCGACGATGGTCGGCGACCCTGTGCTCGACGACTTGCCGACCCTGACTATCGAGGCGCGGTTCGCGGGTCCGCCGGGTTCAGGCAATGGGGGCTATACAGCGGGCCAGCTCGCCGGCTTCGTCGGCGGTCATGCTGCTGGTGGCGGGCCGTATTCGCCTGTGCGGGTCACTCTGCGGCGGCCGCCTCCTCTTGGCACGGCTCTACAAGTGAGCGTGACTGGCGGCCTGACCTGTCTCCGCCACGGTGACGCCTTGATCGCGGAGGCGGAGCCGGGCGAGCTGCAGTCAGGTCTGCCGCCTCCGGTGAGCGTTGACGCTGCCCGACAAGCTCAGACGTCGTACGCGGGGAGAGCAGATCATCCCTTCCCCGGCTGCTTTGTCTGCGGTACGGACCGCCGTACCGGTGATGGCCTGCTGCTCACACCTGGGTTGATAGCGCCAGGCCAGACAGCGTGCGGATGGCGGCCTGATGCCAGCCTGAGCGCAAGTGCAACGGGCCACCCTGGTGATCTCGTCGCCGAGGAGTTCGTCTGGGCGGCTCTGGACTGTCCGGGCGGGTGGACGTCTGACCTCGACGCTCGCCCCCTCGTGCTCGGCCGGATGGCGGCGACCTGCGACGTGACTGCACGCGTCGGCGAAGACTATGTGGTGGTGGGGCAGCTGCTCGACACCCAGGGCCGCAAGACCTACACCGCCACCGCGCTCTACGACGCCGACAGTCGGCTGCTCGCCCGAGCCGAACACACCTGGATCGCCATCGATTCCGCCAGCTTTTCCACCCGGTGACCGCCGAGACGCGGCCTATGGCGCCAACCGCTCCTTATGCCAGTTGTCATCGCCGAGACGGCTGAACTGGATCCGATCATGCATCCGGCCGGGCCGCCCCTGCCAGAACTCCATCAGGTGCGGCCGCACCAAGAACCCACTCCACTGCGGCGGACGCGGTATGACGTCTGAGCCGGCGAACCGGTCGGACTCGGTCGCGTATCGCTCCCGTAGGAAGTCGATATCCGCCACCACCTCGGACTGCGGAGACGCCCAGGCGCCGAGCTGCGAACCCCGCGGCCGGGCAGCGAAGTAGGCGTCAGCCTCGACCTCGTTCACACGGGCGGCGACTCCCTCCACCCGAACCTGCCGTTCCAGGGGATGCCACGGAAACAGCAGAGCGCAGGCCGGGTTGGCGAGCAGCTCGCGGCCTTTGCGTGAGTCGAAGTTGGTGTAGAAGACGAACCCGCGCGCGTCGACTGTCTTGAGCAAGACCATGCGCGATGAGGGGGCACCCTCGGGGTTGACCGTCGACACCACCAGGGCGTTGGGCTCGTGCAGGCCAACAGCGCGAGCCGCGCTGAGCCATTCGACGAAGGCGCTGATCGGGTTGTCGGCCAGGTCAGCCTCACTGAGGCCCTGGTCTGAGTATTCGCGTCGCCAGGAGGCGATGTCGCGGGACAGTTCAGACGTCATACGTCGAATCTATCGATTGCGGAGACGGCGGACCCGCAGCCTGGCGTGGCCGGGACGGGACATCCCACGGTTGTTCGGCTGCTGGGGCCCCAAGGTCGATCAACGGACGGCCTGGTTCTAAGCGTTGTCGCTCGCGACCGTCGACCTCGCCCGCACCGTCGGCGTTTCCTGGCCGAGCAGGTCTACTTCTATACAATCGTTGACGCTGACTCGCTGACCTGCTGAGCGCTTGCTTGGTCGAACCAGACCTGCTGACTGCCTGGTCGGACCTCCTGACACCAGTGGCGGCTAGGTTGAGGGCACGGCGTTGGACAGGAGCCATGCAACCTGATAACGATTTCGTTATCAGATGACCAAATCGTTATCAAGGTCTCCAACATCTCCCTTCTCCCACCGGCTGCCACGCCGCCGAGGTGCCGGACCTTCGACGCGTGTGGGCAGGCCGGCGTGGCCTGGAGGGCAGACGAAACATGCCCTCGGCCGATCTCGGCCTCGTCATGTAACCAACGCTCAGCGGCTGGAATGCGCGCCTGGCCGCTCCATCCTCCTCGAGAAGGTGATCAGGCGACGCCGTCAGTTCAGCGGATGCCCGACCTCCGCCCCGGCATCACGCCGGTGAGAAGGCCCAGGACGACCAGGATCGCGGCGAGCACGAGCAGCCACTTGAGCGCCGAGATCACGAAGCTGAGCACCGCCAAGACGACGATCGCCACCAGGATCAAGAGAAGCCATTGCATGAACCGAGCGTAACCGAGAAGCCGATTCCCCTCATGCAGCCAGCCACCGCAGCTAGCTGCATCCTGAATCACTCCAGTGAGCTGACGTCTCCTGGGACGTCGACGGCATGCTCGCGCAACGCCTCGAGGGGGATGATGTCCAGGGTGCGCTCGTTGGTTGAGGCGAGGACCACGGGCGAGGCCGCGCCGTCGTTGTAGGCCTGCGCCCACCGCACCGCGACGACGCACCACCGGTCGCCGGCGACGAGGCCACGGAAACCGTACTCGGGGCGGGGAGTCGACAGGTCGTTGCCCACACGCCGCTGATGCTGGAGGAAGTCATCGGTGACGACGGCGCACACCGTGTGCAGGCCGCGATCCTCCGCCCCAGTGCTGCAGCGGCCGTCGCGATAGAAGCCGGTCATCGGATCCATGCCACACGGCTCGAGCGTCCTCCCGAGCACGCTGCGTTCCTCTGCCATCTGCCCAGTCTGTCTGTCCTGCGCCCCACACGCCACACGAGGCTGCGGACGCGGCGAACCCGCAGGCTGGCGTGGCATGGGGCCACGGCTGGATGGACTGATCCAGCACCCGCGGGTTCGGGTAGCTAGTGGGTATTCGCTACGCCGTCCTTAGCACTGCGTGCGACTGCCTAGCGGCTAGCCACCTCACAAGTCCGTCTAGAACACATCTGGCGGACCACCTCCCTTCATGTGTGCGTTCAAGATACGTCCCCCGGATGCGTCGGACAAGCACTTTCCTTGCGACACTGGTGATGGTGACAACGAGGTCACACCCGATCTGTCGTCGACTCTCGGAAGGCACCCCTCTCCATGTTTGATCTCACCCTGCCCCCCGAACTCCTGCCGGCCGACGGCCGGTTCGGCGCCGGCCCCGGCAAGGTCCGCCCTGAGGCGCTCGCCGCTCTGGCCGCCACCGGGTCGACATACCTCGGAACATCACACCGGCAAGCGACGGTCAAGAACGTCGTTGGCCGGGTCCGGGATGGACTCGCGGACCTCTTCGACCTTCCCGCCGGGCACGAGGTGGTGCTCGGCAACGGAGGGTCGACCGCGTTCTGGGACATCGCCACCTTCGCCTTGATCCGCGAGCGCAGCCAACACCTGTCGTTCGGCGAGTTCTCCGCGAAGTTCGCCACGGCCGCCGCTGCCGCCCCGTTCCTCGCTGAACCGACCGTCGTGAAGGCTGAGCCCGGCACCTGCCCCGAGCCGTATGCCGAATCCGACGTCGACGTCTACGCCTGGCCACACAACGAGACCTCGACCGGTGTGATGGCCCCCG
>JACCXO010000129.1 GCA_013696975.1 Nocardioidaceae bacterium
TCAAGCGAACTCACCCCCGACGACAATCGGATGAGATTGTCTGCCTGGCGAAACGTCGAACGGGCAGGCAACACAAGCCGGGCCTCGACGAGTGCGTCGGCCTCAGTCCGCGGGGCGGACTCACCCGACAGATGTAGATAACGGTCAACGGCGGAACGGATCAAATCCTGCTGTGAACGTCCCGTCCGTTGAGCCTTCGCTCGGAGTGCCTCCTCGGCGGCTGGGAGTAGTCGGAGATTTGTTGCCACGCGCAAATGGTACCGCAGTGGTACAACACGGGTCAGTCGCTCATTCATGAAGAGAGCTGTTTCTCCTCAGTCCGCTGCCCTGAGCCAGGTAGACCAACTGTGCTTGGACACTGAGCATCGCGGCCGGCCACAGGGAGGCGTCGACGTCGGCGTACACCGTGCGTACGACTTCCGATGCGTCGTTGGCGCCGGCCGCCATCGCTGCTCGCACCTGATCGAGCCGCTCCGCGCGATGTCGAAGATACGAGCCCAGCGCAAGTAGCGCGTTGTCGAGCACCGGACCGTGACCTGGCCAGATCGTCTTGATCGCCTCGGCCTCCGCCAGGTCGCGCAAGCGGTGCAACGACCCCAGGTAGGCGCCCAGCTCACCGTCGGGGTGTGCCACCACGGTGCTGCCGCGGCCAAGCACGGTGTCACCGGTCAACACCGCTCCCTCTGCGGGCAGCACGAAGCTGAGCGAGTCGCTGGTGTGCCCCGGCGTACCGACGACGCGCAACTCGAGGCCGTCCACCTCGATCACTTCTCCGTCGTGCAAGCCCTCGCTGCCGTACACGAAGTTCGGATCGAGCGCCCGGACACCGCAACCCATCCGCTCGGCAAACACGTGCGCCCCTTCACTGTGGTCGGCGTGTCCGTGAGTGAGCACGACGGCGTGGACTTCACCGGCGTTGTCCGCCACCCGCGATAGGTGGCCCTCGTCGAGAGGCCCGGGGTCTACGACGACGCTGCGCCGGGCTCCCGGCTCCCGCAAGATCCAGGTATTGGTGCCGTCGAGCGTCATCGGTGATGAGTTGGGCGCAAGCACACAGACCGCTCGCTCGCCGACATGTCCGCCGCGCCACCGCTGACCTTCTCCCAGTGACATGCCGTTCACCGCTTCGTCTTATCCGATTGCCGAGCGCTCTTCGAATCACCGAACGGGAGGGCGTCGAAACCCTGCCCGACGAAGATCGGCACCCCATCTATCACTTCGATACTCGGCATGATCGCCTTGATGTGACGTGTGGCGGCGGCGGCCAACGCGTCGACCGGGTCGTCGTACTCCGCAAGCTCGTTCAACGTGACGTATGTCGGCGGGAGCATCGCCATCGTGCCCTCGTCGGCGGCAGCGACCGCCTCGGCGGGCTTCACCCAAGCGACGCGGTCGGCTTCTCCGGACACATCGCGAGTGCGCTGGCCTGCGGGCATCACCGCCACGAAGAAGCGGGTGTCATAGCGTCGGGGTTCGAACTCCGGAGTGATCCAGTGCGCCCACGCACCAAGCAGATCTGTCCGCAGTACGAGGGCTCGCTGCACCAGGAAGTCACTGAGGGCGAGGCTGCGGTCGATCAGCGCAAGCCGGTCTCGTTCCCAGTCAGCACCAGTTGTATCGGTGACGAGGCCGTCGTCGTGGGCGCCGGCCAGCAGCACTCCCGACTCCTCGAACGTCTCGCGCACCGCGGCGCACACCAAGCCGCGGGCCTCGAACTCCTCGCACGCGAGGCGCTGCGCCCATTCGGCGGGACTTGGCCCAGCCCAGGCAAGACCCTCGTCGAAGTCACGTTCATCGACGGCGCCACCAGGAAACGCATACATGCCGGCGGCGAACGCCATCCGTGCGTGCCGACGCAGCACATAGACCTCGATCCCAGGCTCAGCCGAACTCCCAGGTATCGAGGCCGAGCTCCCAGACATCGAGCGCGCCGCGTTCGAGTCGTGCGAGCCAGCGCCGACCTTGGACCGCAACAGCATGACTGTCGAGGACCCGCGTGCAACGACGGCCTCGCGTCCGCCGGCGAGATAGGAGCGGGCGGACTCGAGCAACGCCTCAGGCACCCGCCGCATTGACTCCATCTCGAGCTGCCGACTTGTCAGACGCTGAGGACGCTATAGCGAGCCGAGCTTCTGACAAGTGCGCGGAAGGGCAATAAGGAGATGAGCACCTCAAGAGACCTCTACGACGAGCTCCACCTCGACGGGAGCGTCGAGTGGCAGCACTGCCACGCCGACAGCCGACCTCGCGTGCTGACCAGCCTCGCCGAACACCTCGCCCATCAGCTCACTGGCGCCGTTGGCGACACCAGGCTGGCCGGTGAAGTCCGGCGTACTGGCGACAAAGGCCACCACTTTGACGACACGGACGACGCTCGACAGCTCGCCGACGAGCGACTTGACGGCGGCCAGCCCGTTGAGCGCGCATTGTTGAGCACAATCGACTGCCTGCTCGGGAGTGACCTCGCCGCCAACTTTGCCGGTGCGGATCAGGCTGCCCTCACGCATGGGCAACTGGCCGGAGGTGTAGATGTAGTTGCCGGTGCGCACGGCGGGCACATAGGCCGCGAGGGGCTTGACCGGCTCCGGTATCGACAGACCGAGCTCGGCGAGGCGCTCTTCGGGTCCAGACATGTCAGGCCTTTTCTCGCTTAAAGTACGCAACCAGGCTCTCAGGGTTGGGGCCCGGCACAATCTGGACCAGCTCCCACCCGTCTTCGCCCATGTTGTCGAGGATCTGCTTGGTGGCGTGCACGATCACAGGCACGGTGATGTATTCCCATTTCGTCATGGCGCTGACTCTAACGGCGTGCGCAATTCGCCTGGCCATCCCCGTGTCATGAATTCGCCCGGCCAGCCTCGCGCTGACTGCCCACGCCCTCAGTCGGACGAACCGATGAGGGCGTGCCGGTAGCGTCTTCGTCGTGGACTCACGCGAGGTCTTGACGCGGAAGGCCGACGGGCCAGACGCCATCCTGCGGTACGCCGATCACTCAGACGGTCTCATCGATGTCTTCTTGCCTCCGGGGACCGGCAGACCGGAGCGGCCCAGCCCGCTTGTGCTGGTCATTCATGGTGGCTTCTGGCGTGAGGAGTACGACCGCAGCCACGTCCGACCCCTCGCCAACGCCCTCGCTCAGCGCGGCGTGGTCGTCGCCGTGCCGGAGTACCGCCGCGTCGGTGGCCTCGGGGGTTGGCCACAGACGGCGTATGACGTCGAAACCGCATTGATCAGCACCCCCGCCCTGCTCGACGTGGTTGTCGCACCCGGCCTGCTCGACCCCTCGACACCTTGCACTCTGGTCGGGCACTCAGCCGGCGGACATCTCGCGATGTGGGTTGGAATACGCGCGGGTCCCGAGCGCGTGCGCTCGATCGTGGCGCTCGCCCCGGTCGCCGACCTCGAGTACGCCGCTCGCGCCGGCATGGGCGACGGCGCCGTTCAGGAGTTGCTCGGTGGCGGCCCAGACGACGTACCGGAGCACTATGCCGAGGCCGATCCGGCACGCCTGCTGCCCGGCGACGTGCCCGTCACGATCATCCAAGGTAGCGACGACAAACAGGTAACCGTCGAGATGAACCGGCGGCTGGCCGGTCAACACCGTGAGGTGGCCTATGTCGAGCTGGACGAGGTTGACCACTTCGCGCTCATTGACCCGCTCTCGGTCGCCTTCGCCTCAACAGTCCTGCCGCGGATACTTACCGGCGTGCGTGGACGAGTGATCAGGACTCCACGGGAGAGCAGCCTGATCTAGATCAGGGCGGCGACGTTCAAGGACGGCTGGGTCTTGTCTCGCACTTCACCAACCGTGACATCGGGAGCAAGCTCGCGGAGCGACAACCCGTCCACCGTGACATCGATGACCGCGAGATCGGTAATGATGCGCTGCACCACGCGCAGACCGGTGTAGGGGAGGGAGCACTCGTCGACGATCTTGTAGGACCCATCGCGGGCAACATGCTCCATCAACACGATGACCCGCTTGGCCCCGTGCACTAAGTCCATCGCACCGCCCATGCCCTTGACCATCTTGCCGGGGATCATCCAGTTGGCGATGTCACCAGCCGACGAAACCTGCATGGCGCCAAGGATCGCGGCGTCGATCTTGCCACCCCTGATCATCCCGAACGACGTGGCGGAGTCGAAGAAAGACGCTCCCGGCCGCAAGGTGACGGTCTCCTTGCCGGCGTTGATCAGATCCGGGTCCTCGTCTCCGTCGAACGGATAAGCCCCAACGCCCAAGATGCCGTTCTCGGACTGGAGCACGATCTCGACGTCGTCGGGCACGTAGTTGGGCACCAGTGTCGGGAGCCCGATGCCGAGGTTTACATAGGCGCCGTCCTCGAGCTCTGCGGCGGCTCGAGCGGCCATCTGCTCACGCGACCAAGCCATCAGTTCTGCTCACCTCGTGGACGCACGGTCCGCTTCTCGATCCGCTTCTCGGCGGTCTGCTCCGGCGTGAGCGCCAGGACGCGCTGTACGAAAACACCGGGCAGATGGATCTCGTTCGGCTCCAGCTCACCGGGCTCGAAAAGGTGCTCTACCTCGGCGATCGTCACCCGACCGGCCATCGCGCACAGGGGGTTGAAGTTGCGCGCGGAGTCGTGGAAGGCCAAGTTCCCGTGTCGGTCGCCTTTCCAGGCGCGGACGAGCCCGAAGTCCGCCACGATGGCTCGCTCCAGCACGAAGCTGCGCGGTCCCTCGGCGGTCTCGAACTCCCGCACCTCCTTTGGCGGACTGGACCTCACGACGTTGCCCTTGTCGTCATACCGCCACGGCAGACC
>JACCXO010000141.1 GCA_013696975.1 Nocardioidaceae bacterium
CGCTTATGCCGACTTGTCAGAAACTGGGGTGGCTATAGCGTGCCCAGTTTCTGACAACTCGAATAGATAACGAGGAGTCGACTTGAACAAGCCTCGCCAGCTCGACACGGTCACCCACGCCGCCGAGCACCCCGACGTCACTCAACCCTGGGCTGAGCTCGGGCTCAAGCCCGACGAGTACGCGCAACTGCGGGAGATCCTCGACCGCCGACCCACCTCGTCGGAGCTCGCCATGTATTCGGTGATGTGGAGTGAGCACTGCTCTTATAAGTCGAGCAAGGTTCATCTGCGCCAGTTCGGCGAACGGGTGACCGACGAGATGCGCAAGCACCTGATGGTGGGCATCGGTGAGAACGCGGGCGTGGTCGACATAGGTCAGGGATACGCCGTCACCTTCAAGGTCGAGTCGCACAATCACCCGTCGTATGTCGAGCCGTACCAGGGGGCCGCGACCGGTGTTGGCGGGATCGTGCGCGACATCCTCTCGATGGGCGCCCGACCCATCGCCGTCATGGATTCGTTGCGCTTCGGGCCCCTCGACACGCCTGACACGCAACGCGTGCTGCCCGAGGTCGTGGCAGGTGTCGGTGGCTATGGGAACTGTCTCGGCCTGCCCAACATCGGCGGTGAGGCCGTCTTCGACCCGTCATACTCAGGGAATCCCCTGGTCAACGCCCTCTGCGTCGGAGTGATGCGGCATGAGGGCATCCACCTCGCCAACGCATCCGGTGTCGGAAACCAGATCATCTTGTATGGCGCCAAGACCGGCGGCGACGGCATCGGGGGCGTTTCGGTGCTCGCGTCCGAGACTTTCGACGCGGAGGGCCCGGCCAAGCGTCCGAGCGTACAAGTAGGCGACCCGTTCATGGAGAAGCTTCTGATCGAGTGCACCCTCGAGCTCTTCGCCGAGGGCCTGGTCGCCGGCATCCAGGACCTCGGCGGAGCGGGTCTGTCGTGCGCGACGTCAGAGTTGGCCAGCGCCGGCGACGGCGGCATGCACGTGTGGCTCGACCGGGTGCCCCTGCGGGATGCGTCCCTCGTTCCTGAAGAGATCCTGATGAGCGAGTCGCAGGAGCGGATGATGGCGGTTGTCGAGCCGGCCAACGTCGCACCCTTCCTCGCGATCTGCGGGAGGTGGGAAGTCGACGCCACCGTGATCGGCGAGGTCACAGACACCGGCCGGCTCGTGATCGACTGGTACGGCGACACGGTGGTCGACGTACCCCCGCGCACCGTTGCCCACGAGGGCCCCGTCTACGAGCGACCTCTCGCCCGCCCCTCCTGGCAGGACGCCTTGCAGGCAGCTGACACCTCCGGCCTCCCGCGTCCGATCAACGGCGACGAGCTGCGCGGCACCTTGTTGCAGCTTGTTGCCTCGTCAAACCTGTGCGACAAGTCCTGGATCACCGACCAGTACGACCGCTACGTGCAGGGAAACACTGCCCTGGCTCAACCCGAGGACTCAGGCATGGTTCGCGTGGACGAGGAAACCGGACTCGGGATCGCGGTGTCGATCGACTGCAACGGTCGATTCACCAAGCTCGACCCGTTCGCGGGCGCCCAGCTGGCCCTGGCCGAGTCCTATCGCAACGTCGCCACCTCAGGCGCGCGGCCGCTGGCGGTGACCGACTGCCTCAACTTCGGATCACCCGAAGACCCCGACGTGATGTGGCAGTTCGGCGAGGCGACCCGAGGTCTAGCCGCGGGATGTGAGGCGCTCGGCATCCCGGTCACGGGCGGCAACGTCAGCTTCTACAACCAGACGGGCGAGCAGCCGATCCTGCCGACTCCGGTCGTTGGTGTGCTGGGCGTGATCGACCACATCACGCGGCGTACGCCGATCGGCTTCGCCACTGAAGGTCAGCAGATCTATCTTCTCGGCATCACGCGGGATGAGCTCAACGGGTCAGAATGGGCACACGTCATACATGGGCAGTTGGGTGGTCTGCCACCCATTGTCGACTTCTCGGCCGAGGCTCGCCTGGCCGACCTGCTCATCAACGCCTCGCGTGACGGGCTAATCGACGCCGCCCACGACCTGTCCGACGGTGGCCTGGCGCAGGCCTTGGCCGAGTCGTGCCTGCGCCATGGTGTCGGAGCGCGGGTGTGGCTGCCTGACGAGCTCGACCCGTTCGTGGCGCTCTTCAGCGAGTCAACGGCGCGTGTCATCGCAGCGGTGCCACGCAGCGAGGAGGTTCGGTTCACCGACATGTGCAATGCTCGGCGTTTCCCGCATGCGCGGATCGGGGTCACCGACGGCCGGGGGAGTGAAGCTGCACTCGAGGTGCAGGGCCGCTTCTCGGTGTCGCTGGTCGATCTGCGGGCCGCCTGGTCCGCGACCCTCTCGGCTGCCTTCGGCGACTGACAGCGGCGTAGCTTGGCTGGTAGGCAGTTGCCAGTGCTGGAGTTTCGGGGCAAAGGGAGCAAAACTCTTGTTTCGCCGCAGCCGATGAGCGATGGTAGAGGGAGCGAGATTGTGGCTTCCTGCTTCTAGGCTACTACTGGGTGGGTGACTCAATTGCCTCAGGACCGGACGGAGGACTTCCTTTGACGCCTGCTGGCGCCAAGAGCCCACCCGCGCATGCCTCCGACATGCCGGCCAGCCGAACCTGGGACGTTTCCACGCTGCTTCACATCCAACAGATAGTGCGTCGCATCAACGCCGGGCTGAGCCTTCAGGACACTCTGCAAGCGGTCGTCGACGGCGTAGTGGAGGTGGCCGAGTTCGAAGTCGTCGTACTCCACCACCTGCAGTCCGACGGGATGCTGGCCTGCGTCGCGGTTGCGGGTAGCGAGGATGTCAAGAGGAAGTTGTTCGGTCGACGCACCCCGGTTGCCGACTTCGAGGAGGAGTTCGCGCTCGCCGACCACTGGGGCGCCTTGCGGTTCGTCCCGCACGAGCGCTTACCCACCGATGTCGAGCCGACGGGATGGATCCCCGAGTACGAGATGGTCGACGAGCCGGACGCATGGCATCCAGTAGACGCACTGTTCGCTCCGCTGTACTGCCCACGAGGGCGGCTGATCGGCGTGCTCTCGGTCGACCTGCCGCGCAACCGACGCCGACCACGGCAGTTTCAGCGCGAGGTGCTCGACATATACGCCGCTCACGCCGGCCTTGCCATCCACCACGCGAGCCTGGTCGACCAGCTCACGGCCGGAGAACAAGCCTTCCGGCTAGCTTTCGAAGCGGCAGGGACTGGGATGGCGGTCATCAGCCTCTTGCGCAGCGGAGGCGGCCGCTACTCCCGCGTCAACAGAGCCTTCTGTGAGCTGATCGGCTACAGCGAAGAGGAGCTTCTCAGTCGCAGCGTCGCGGAGATCACCCACCCCGATGACCGTGACGCCGACAAGATGTACGCCCAACAAGCCGACGAAGGTCAACGCATCTTCCGCATCGAGAAGCGCTACCTACACGCCACCGGCGGCTCGGTGTGGGTGGCGTTGACGACGTCGATCGTCGAGGACGCGAGCGGCAGGCCGGCGTACGCCATCAGCCAGGTCGAGGATGTGAGCGCACGACGGGCGATGCGCGAGGAGCTGACGCGCCACGCGAGCCGTGACGCGCTCACGGGAGTGGCCAACCGCCGTGCGCTCTACCAGCACTTGGACTCAGTGACCATAGGCAGCGGCGATGCCGGCGGTGCGATATCGGTCCTGTTCTGCGACCTTGACGGCTTCAAGTCGGTCAACGACCGCTTCGGGCATGCCGTGGGCGACGAGGTCCTCATCGTCGTTGCGCAGCGACTCCGGGCCGCGGTGCGCGAGGGCGACCTCCTGGCGCGGCTGGGCGGTGACGAATTCGTGTTCGTCACGGCTGACGCGGCCGCTGTCGAGTTGGCGACTCGACTCACCGCGGTGGTTGCGACTCCCATCCAAGTTCACGGCCACATATTCCGCCTCACCGCCAGCATCGGAATAGCTGATCTGCGAGGCAGGCAGGTCGAGTCTCGGCAACTCATCCACGAAGCCGACGTTGCTATGTACCACGCCAAACGATCGGGCGGCAATGCCTGGGTAAGCCATACCGAGGCGGTTGACAAGCCGGCAGGCGACATTCCATAACGACTGACCGCGCTCCCATAGGGTGCATGCATGGTGGCTCGGTTGCGCGCATTGCCGGCGGGTGAGCTGGGCGTTCTGCTGAGTCGACTCGATGCGGCCGAGGCGGCAGGTGAGGTTGCCAGCTCTGACGACATACGCGCTGCTGTTAAGCACTTCCTTGCCGTCTTGACGCAGCGTTTCCCCGGCAAGAGTGTCGAGGTACGGGTGCCGCCCTACGCCGCCGTGCAATGCATCGAGGGTGCCCGCCATACGCGCGGGACGCCACCCGCCGTGGTCGAGACCGACGCCAGCACCTGGCTGCAGCTGGCTCGGGGTCGCCTCACCTTTGCCGAGGCGTTCGAGAGCAGACGGGTGCGGGCGTCGGGGGAGCGCTCCGACCTCACCAACCAGTTGCCTCTGACCTAACGCCCCATCCTCGTCTGGTCGTCCGCAGGGATGGCCTCGTCGCAAGGCGTTAGAGTCCAGCACTGTGGCGACAGAAAGCGATCCTGGCGTAAGCGTCTCTGATCTGAGAGCGAGGGTGGCGGCGGAGATGCCGCAGGTGCGCAAGGACCTTGAAGCATTGGTGCGCATCCAGTCCGTGAGCGCCGACCCGTCGCGGTTCGCTGAGGTACGCCGTTCGGCCGAGGCCACGGCGGCCCTGTTCCACGACGAGGGGTTCGAGGTGCAGACAATCACCGCCGAGGGTGGTCAACCAGCGATCGTTGCGCGCAAGCCCGGCCCTCCCGGCTCGCCCACGGTGCTGCTCTACGCCCATCACGACGTCCAGCCCGAAGGCGACCAGGCGGCATGGGACTCCGACCCCTTCGAGCCGACCGAGCGCGCCGGAAGGTTCTTCGCAAGGGGTGCAGCCGACGACAAGGCCGGCATCGCGGCGCACCTGGCCGCCGTGCGCGCCCATGGTGACGACCTGCCGGTGACCGTCACGGTCTTCGTCGAAGGAGAAGAGGAGGTCGGGTCCGCCACACTCGACACGCTGCTGGCGGAGAACCATGAGCTGCTCCGAAGCGATGTGATCGTCATCGCGGACTCGACCAACTGGGCCATCGGTCAACCCGCGCTCACGACGTCGCTCCGAGGATTGGTCGACTGCGTCGTGGAAGTGCGCACTCTCCAGCACGGCGTGCACTCGGGGATGTGGGGCGGTGTGGTGCCCGACGCGCTCACCGCATTGGTACGGCTGCTCGCCACGATGCACGACGACGAGGGCAACGTCGCAGTCGTTGGCCTCACCTCAGGACGCTCGAGCTCGCTCGACTATCCCGAGATGAGCCTGCGCGAGGATGCGGGCATCCTCGACGGTGTTGAGCTGTTCGGCTCCGGGTCTCTCGTTGACCGACTGTGGACCAAGCCGGCCATCGCTGTGATCGGGCTCGATGCAACCCGGGTGGACGAGGCGAGCAACACCCTCATCCCGGCGGCCCGAGCGAAGGTCAGTCTGCGAGTGGCGCCGGGCGACGAGAGCGGCTCCGCGCTCAAGCGACTCCGGGAGCATCTGACCAACCATGCGCCCTGGGGTGCGACCGTCTCGGTTGAGCCCGGCGAGATCGGCCAGCCCTTTGCCATCGATGCGCAGGGGCCGGCGTACGACGCTGCTCGCGAGGCGTTCCGCGAGGCCTGGGACGGGACCGCTCCAGTCGACATCGGCGTCGGCGGTTCTATCCCCTTCATCGCCGCGTTCGCGGAGAGGTTCCCGGAGGCGGCCATCCTCGTGACGGGAGTCGAGGACCCCGACACGCGGGCGCACGGAGCCAACGAGGGCCTCCACCTCGCGGAGTTCGAGCGAGTCTGTCTGGCTGAGGCGTTGCTGCTCGCCAAGCTCGCCAGCCTGCGCCGCTGATCTGCCGCGTGCGCCGCCGGCTCCGCGCGAAGATTGGCGCCTCACGTGGCCAGCGCGACGCCAGGCACCAAGCTTGCCGCGCTCACCGACCGGTTGGCGCCCAGAGCTTGCGGCCGCTTCCGCCATACCCCCCGTCGACACGCCACAGTGTGGCCGACACGCCGCTGAGAAACGGCTAACTTTGGCTTGTCGGCGGAGATCTTGGGGGTGGGACGGGGAGGGACTCGACGAAGGTAGTACGCGAAACGCTCTAGACTGCTCGGGTGCCTCGCGGAGATGGGCAATTGACCCATGATTTGGACCCCCACGAACGCGGACCTCAAGACGCCTGCGGCGTCTTCGGCGTCTGGGCGCCCGGCGAGGACGTTGCGAAGCTCTCCTACTTCGGCCTTTACGCGTTGCAGCATCGTGGCCAGGAGTCTGCTGGCATCGCGGTTGGCAATGGCCGCAACATCCTCGTCTACAAGGACATGGGCCTGGTCTCGCAAGTGTTCGACGAGTCGACGCTCGAGTCACTCAAGGGTCATGTTGCGGTGGGCCATGCGCGCTACTCGACCACCGGGGCAAGTGTCTGGCACAACGCCCAGCCGACCTTCCGCTCCACCCCCGCCGGCTCAATCGCCCTCGGCCATAACGGCAACCTGACGAACACTTCCGACTTGATCCGCCGCGTTGATGAGCTGGCAAGGTCCAGCGGCCGGCTCGACATACCCTCCAACACCACTGCGGCGTCGACCGACACCGACCTGATCACGGCGCTGCTCGCCTCTTACCCAGACCGCACCCTGGAGCAGGCCGCCCTCGACGTGCTGCCGACACTGCGCGGCGCGTTCTCTCTCATCTTCATGGACCAAGGCACCCTGTACGCCGCTCGAGACCCTCAGGGCATCCGGCCACTCGTGCTCGGCCGCCTCGAACGAGGCTGGGTCGTGGCCTCGGAGACGGCTGCGCTCGACATCGTGGGCGCGTCGTACATCCGCGAGATCGAGCCGGGCGAGCTGGTCGCCATCGATGAAGACGGACTGCGCACTCAGCGCTTTGCCGAGGCCGGTCCCAAGGGCTGCCTGTTCGAGTTCGTCTACCTTGCGCGGCCAGACACGCTCATCAGCGATCAGCGGGTGCACACCGTTCGTACCGAGATCGGCCGGCGCCTCGCCCGGGAGCACTCCATCGAGGCAGATCTGGTCATTCCCGTGCCTGAGTCGGGCACACCTGCCGCGATCGGGTATGCCGAAGAGAGCAAGATCCCTTATGGACAAGGGCTTGTGAAGAACTCCTACGTCGGTCGCACGTTCATCCAACCGAGCAACACGATTCGACAACTCGGCATCCGGCTCAAGCTCAACCCGCTGCGGGATGTCATTGCCGGCAAGCGCCTGATCGTGGTCGACGACTCGATCGTTCGGGGCAACACCCAGCGGGCGCTGGTGCGCATGCTCCGCGAGGCCGGCGCCAAGGAGGTGCACGTCCGTATCGCCAGCCCGCCGGTGAAGTGGCCCTGCTTTTACGGCATCGACTTCGCCACCAGCGCTGAGCTGATCGCCAACGGCCTGAGCGATGAGGAGATCCGCCGGTCCATCGACGCCGACTCGTTGGGCTACGTCTCGCTCGATGAGCTGATCGCGGCAAGCAAGGTCGCGAAAGGCGAGCTGTGCCGCGCGTGCTTCGACGGAGTCTATCCGGTGACGTTGCCGGAGTCGGAACTGCTCGGCAAGCACATGCTCGAGCTGACACCTGTCAGCACTGACGTCGACGGTTTGGCGGTCTCGCTCAGCAGCAGTGGGGCCGTTGACGCCCTGAGCCGTCCGTGACCAGCCGGCCCGGAGACTCCGTTGCCTGAGGTGGCCACGCATATCCCTTCGTACGAGGCGGCGGGAGTCTCGATTACCGAAGGTGACCGGGCGGTCGCACTGATGAAGGAGTGGGTCGACAAGGCTCGTCGGCCCGAGGTTGTCGGCCATATTGGTGGCTTCGCGGGCATGTTCGACGCTAGCTCGCTGAAGACCTACGAGCATCCGCTCCTGGCGACGAGCGCCGACGGCGTCGGCACGAAGGTCGCCATCGCGCAACAGGTCGACAAGCACGACACGATCGGTTTCGACTTGGTCGGCATGTTGGTCGACGATCTTGTCGTGTGTGGCGCCGAGCCGCTGTTCATGACCGACTACATCGCCTGCGGCAAGGTGGTTCCCGAGCGGATCACCGCCATCGTCAAGGGAATCGCCGAGGCTTGCGTGGTCGCAGGGTGCGCCCTGCTGGGTGGCGAGACCGCGGAGCATCCTGGCTTGCTCGGCCCTGATGACTACGACCTCGCCGGCTCGACCACGGGTGTCGTCGAGGCTGATGCGGTCCTCGGGCCTGAGCGAGTGCGCGCCGGGGACGTGCTCGTCGCCATGGCTTCATCGGGCTTGCACTCCAACGGCTACTCACTCGTCCGCCAAGTGCTGTTGCAGCAAACGGGTTGGTCGCTCGAACGTCACGTCGACGAGCTGGGTCGCACGCTCGGTGCGGAGTTGCTCGAGCCGACTCGCATCTATGCGCTGTCCTGTCTGGAGCTCGCCCGGCATACCGACACCCATGCCATGTCGCACATCACTGGGGGAGGAATCGCTGCCAACCTCGCCCGGGTGTTGCCCAAGCACCTCAGCGCCAAAGTCTCTCGCAACACCTGGACCCCTCAGCCGATCTTCGACCTGGTGAGGGAGGTGGGAGCCATTCAGCTCGACGACCTCGAGCGCACCCTGAACCTCGGCGTGGGCATGCTCGCCGTCACTGCTGCAGATGACGCTGACGCAGCGATCAATTTGCTCGCCGATGCCGGACTGCCTGCCTGGGTCTGTGGCGAGGTGGTTGGAGAAACCGGCGGCGAGGTCACGTTGGCTGGTTCGTACGCCGTCTGAGCAATGCGGCGTGACCGTAGCCGACGCAATTAACGACAACCCGCCAGGCTCCTGGGTGTGTGTCAGCGCGGGGAGGCAGGTATCGTTGTGCGGACGACAGAACAGATGCAGACCGGGTCGCTCGGCGATTCCGGCTATGACGTGCGAGGGGGTCGAGCCTATGGGGCGCGGCCGGGCAAAGGCGAAGCAGACCAAGGTCGCTCGTGAGCTGAAGTACCGCAACTACGAGACGGACTTCACTGAGTTGCAACGAGAGTTGCACGGCGACGGCAGATTGCCTTCCGCAGACAACGTAGAGACCAGCGGCGACGCGGCTGAGCCCGAGGATTCCTACCCCGACACCCACGACGATGACAATGCGGCAGTCAACCAGCGCTGACGCCGGTTGACAGGTTGCCTACCTCAGCCAGACACCGCGCAGTCGACTGATGTCGGCCATCCTGCGTTCAGCGATGCGGCTGGCAGCGACAGCTGTGGGGACCTGCTCTGCGGCTGCGACCTCGAACACGTGCTTCGTGGTGTCGTATATCCGCGTTGCCGCGGCCTCCGCGCGGTCGAACGAAAACCCTTCCAGCTCGTCAGCGACCTGGATCAGGCCGCCGGAGTTCACGCAGAAATCAGGAACGTAGAGGATGCCGCGTGACTCGAGCACGTCTTCGAGACCAGGATGCGCTAGCTGGTTGTTGGCCGCGCCGCAGATGATCCTGGCCTGGAGTTGCTTGACGCTCAGGTCGTTGATGGCGTCACCGAGGGCGCACGGCGCATAGACGTCGAGGTCGGAGGCGACCAGCGCGTCGGAGTCGAGCGCCACCTCAACCTGCGGATAGGTCCCGAGGATGCTCGCAAGCGCGGGCCCGTAGACGTCCGTGATGCAGACCTTGGCGCCGTCCTCGATGAGGTGACGCACCAAGTGGCGACCGACTTTGCCAATGCCGGCAACACCCACGCGGCGGTCGCGCAAAGTGGGTTCTCCCCACGTCACCTCCGCTGCCGCGCGCATGCCTTGGAAGACGCCGTACGCCGTCAACACGCTCGAGTCTCCCGCACCGCCATGCTCGACACTGCGACCGGTCACGAAGTCGCACTCACGCGCCACGATATCCATGTCCTCGCTGCACGTTCCAACGTCACAGGCGGTGTAGTAGCGACCGTTGAGTGACTGGACGAACCGGCCGTACGCCCGGAGCAGCGCCTCTGATTTGTCGAGCAAGGGATTGCCGACGATGACAGCCTTCGCGCCACCCAGGTCAAGCCCAGCGAGAGCCGCTTTGTAGGCCATTCCTCGCGAAAGGTTGAGGACGTCGCGGACAGCTTCTGCTTCGGTGGCGTAGGGATAGAAGCGCGTGCCGCCCAAACCAGGGCCGAGCGCGGTCGAGTAGATGGCGATGACCGCGCGCAGCCCGCTCGCCTGGTCTTGGCAGAAGACAACCTGCTCGTGTCCGCTGCTTCGCCCGAACACGGAGAAGTCGAAGCTGTCGGTCACGTTAAGACTGATCCTTTGAATAGGGGCTGCTCGGGGTGGTCGAACGTGTGAGAGTCACGATAGGCGAGCGGTTCGGAGAGGCGTTTCGGGGCTTCCGCCGCGCAGGTTCAATGCTAGTGGCATCGGCCAGGTGGGTTCTCTGTCCAATCCGCGTGGATTTAAGAACTTTTCGGCGTGTTGCCGTGATCAGGGCACTTACGGTTACTATAGGAGTAGCATAAAGTTGCACTATCCAAGTCGGGTCTCGGGAACCC
>JACCXO010000002.1 GCA_013696975.1 Nocardioidaceae bacterium
AGGGCGGGCGCTACGCCTACGGCAACCAGCCGGTCGTGGCGGAGTGGAACCTCGCCCGGCTCGCCGAGGCTCTCCTCCCCCTCTTCCACGACGACCAGGAGCAGGCGGTCGCACTCGCGGTGGAGTCACTCGGCGCGTTCCGCCGGCAGTACGGCGCCGCCTGGTCGGCCGGCATGCGGGCCAAGCTCGGCCTGCCCGAGGGCCTCGACGACGCGGTCACCTCGCCGCTGGTCGATGAGTTGCTCACGCTGCTCCAGGAGAGCCACGTCGATCACACGTCGTTCTTCCGCGACTTTGGCGCGGCCGCCCGCGGCGACGCCGAGCCTGCGCGCGGCTTGTTCCTCGACCTCGCGGCGTTCGACGCCTGGGCGGAGCGCTGGCGCGCCTTGGGTCCGGACGCCGACGCGATGGACCGGGTCAACCCCGTCTACATCCCCCGCAACCACCTCGTCGAGGAGACCCTCGCCGCCGCAACCCAGGGCGACCTGGATCCACTCGAACGGCTCCTGGACGCGGTGGCAAACCCCTACGACGAGCGCCCTGGCCTCGAGCGCTACGCCGCCACCGCTCCGGAGGACTTCGGCGCCTACCGGACCTTCTGCGGCACCTGAACCTCCGCCCCGCAGCTGCGGCGGATACAGCGGCGCCGTACCGCCGCTGCCCGGGAGATGGCTGCGAACGACGACTACATCGTGCTCATCCACGGCGGGGCGTTCGTGTTCGGAGACGCAAGAGAACCCCCTGTCGCCACCGGCCTGTCACAGGAATCGGGTTGACGCTGTACTGCGTCCAGCACGACTTGGCCCGGAGGCCGCGTATCCGGTTGCGCTCGAGCAGCCTGGCTGTATGGAAGGCCCCGGACGAACACCTGACCCGGTCGCCCCATACCGGCGGGAGTGTCCGCCGGGGCATCCTCTGTCTGGCGATGATGCAGCGGCTGCTGTCCCAGCAGGCAGACCATCACGCGGCACCGCCCCGCGCATACCTGCTGCTCACCTCCTCATCACGCCATTCGCGGACGCGCGAGGTACCTCAATGACAGCCGAACTGCGATCGTGGCCCGCGATCCAGTGATCCGCTGCGCAGGGTCAGGTGGACAAGGCCATCCGTGCCTACGTCAGCGCCGCTGACCCCGATGATTCGCTGGTGTCGCCGATCCTCAGGCGCAGGCCTCGCCACGGGACGGCGCGCGCTTCCTGACACATGTCTTGAAGGCCGTCGGCCCCCGTTCATGAGTCGATAGCCAAAGCGGGGCGACCCTCAGTGACGTCCTTTTGATCCAGCATCCTGCGTCGCTCACCCACCGCCCCGTGGTGGCACACGCTCGACCAGGCGCCGATCTGGTCCGAATCTCTGTCGGGCTCGAGCACATAGACGACCTGACCGACGACTTCATGCAGGCTCTCGACCGTTCCCGGAGCACGGCGGCGATCCAGCAGGTCTGAGCTACCCGACGCGACCGGAACCGTTAACGCCATTCGCAGCTAGGAGGCGACGGTCGATCCTCGGCATTTGGCTGCCTATGAGTTCTCGGCATTGTCGGCACCGCCAGTTAGCCTCTACGCAGGTGCGCATCACCGTGGATGCGCACCATTGAGGACAGACCCGAAGGGACCGACAGGACATGCAAGACCTCCACTACTACTCAAGCTTGATCACGGTCGCTGATGACTGCAAAGCCGAAGTGGCGACAGTGCCCGAGGTCAAGGGCAGCAATAGGACCGCAGCGGTTGTGCAATACGAGCTGTTGGCCGACCATCCGCACGAGTTCGACTCCAATGAAGTCCTCTTCGAGTCCTGGTGCACGCGCCAGGGCTCGTGGGACGATCTCTCGCCCGACGAGAGGGACCAGCTCCGCGAGCAGTTCTTTGCCAAGCCCCAAGCGTGTCTACGCGCCTCACCATTAGCCAAGACCTACGGCTGGGGCTTGCTGTTTGACGCCGACGGAAAGGTGGCGCTGCTGGCGCGCGAGTCGGAGCGCTACCAACAACTTGCGAGCGGGGGGGGCGAGGGCGTGCAGATCGTCAAAGCGATGCGGACGCGTCGCGCCAGCTAAGCTAAGGGCCTTCGATGGCCTCGTGGTGGCGCAACACCTCGGCGATGATGAAGTTGAGAAACTTCTCGGCGAACTCTGGGTCGAGCTTGGCCGCCGCCGCCAGCCGGCGAAGCCTGTCGATCTGTTGAGCCTCACGTACGGGATCGGCCGGTGGCATCGCGTGTCGCGCCTTCAGCCGCCCGACGTGCTGCGTGCACTTGAACCGTTCGGCTAGCACGTGCACGAGGGCCGCATCCAGATTGTCGATGCTGTCGCGCAGCCGACCGAGCTCCGCGCTCACCGGGTCAGCGGACGGCACCTGGCCGGCTGGTACGGGGTCTGCGCTCATGGCGTCGCAGCCTATCGAGTGAGCGGCCCCGCACTCAGGAGGACGCCGATCAAACCCTCAGTCGCACCCGGTTGCATCAAGAAGGACCGCAGTCGAATGCCTGACCCCCATACGGGCCGAGTTCAAAGCGATAGCAATTGCTAGTGGGGTTTCCAGGCGTCTTCACTCTTGGTCAGCTGCATGACGTCACTGGGCAGCTCGCCGGTCGCCAGCATCTCGACGGTCACATGTTCGAAGACGTCACGCAGACTGGCACGAGCCGCGATCCACACGAGCTGCAAGACCGTGGTCGAGTCGTTGTAGGTCACGGATTCGGGGCGCACACCGTAGACACTGACAAGCGGACCGTCGACCGCTCGGATGATGTCGGCGACTGTGACCGCGCCACTGGGTTTCGCCAGCCGCCAGCCGCCATTCTGCCCGCGGACGCTCATGACAATGTCGGCACGCCGCAGGTCCGCGAGGATCGCCTGCAGGAAACCATGGGGGATGTCTTGGGTTCTGCCGATGTCCTCCGCCGAGACGAGTGAGCTCTCGCCTCGCGTGCTGATCTCGATCAGCGCACGCAAGGCATAGTCAGATTTGGCAGAGACGCGCACCGGGCCAGTTTGTCAGATGTATGCCCTTGAGCCGCCCGCGCGCCACGCGTCTGGGGCGTGGGCTGCCTGGGCTGCATGGCTCAGGGCCGAGGGTAGGGATCACCTTGGTCGTAGCGCCGTTCCTCGACGTGAGTGGTGCGACTGCGCTGTGCCGTGAGCACCAGCGACAACACGATCGTCAAGATCCCTGCGATCAAAAGGATCAGACCAAGCGTGCGGTCATCGACGAACTCCATGTCGAAGTCGATGGCCCACATGAATATGGCCCCAAGCACGATCAACACTACCCCGAGTCCGATATACATGGCGTCAGCCTCTCGTCGTCACTCATAGGCAAAGTCGGCAACCAACAATCGACTCAAGTCTATACGGCGAGAAGCAACTATCGGCGCCTTTCCGAATCCTGCGGCGAGTCCTTACCGCCCATTGCGGGTTGGCCAGGTATCGCCGATCCAGTCAGCGTTTGGCCTTCGCGCGCTTCTCAGCCCCGGTCCAGCGTGCTTTCTTGAGTCCCGATCCGGCGCCGGGTTTGCGCGGAGGCATCCCGGTGGGATGCCGTTTGTCGCCGGCGGCTGATGCGCGCGCCTCATCGAGACCTCGACGCGGCGTGGAGTCTGACGAGCGGGTCTCGCGACGCAGGGTTTCCTCGTGATTAGGCGTAGACGAACGGTTGTCTCGTCGTGGCCGATCGTTACGAGTTGGGCGATCGGCACGATTCGACGCGTAACGGCCATCCCGAGCCGGTCGATCGTCGCGAGCCGGCCGGTCATTTCGCAGCGATGATGCCTGGTGGGCTCTCGGGCGTCCAGGGCCACCGTGGCGCGATGAGCTCTTATGGCGTGAGCCGTTGTACGTGTGGCCACCAGACTTGCCCGACGTATCGACTCCCGCCTCGCCGGCCGTCATACCGCTGACCGCCAAGGACTCGGCTGTCATCGGTCGAGGGGCTGTGCGCGCATCGTGGTGCAACGCCGTGACGCCGGCAGCCTTCTGCAGACGTACGACGGTCGCCACCTGGCGCGCCGTGGTCAACGTGACGACGATGCCGGAGTTGCCGGCGCGTGCGGTGCGCCCGCTGCGGTGCAGGTAGGACTTGTGCTCAGTGGGGGCGTCGTAGTGCACGACAAGGTTGACGCCGTCGACGTGAATGCCGCGCGCTGCCACGTCAGTTGCCACCACGACGTCGGCTTGGCCGGTGCGGAACTTGCGGAGATTTCGTTCGCGGGCGTTCTGGCTGAGACTCCCGTGCAGGTCGACGGTCGTGACCCCCAGCCCGGCGAGATCCTCGGCAAGGTTGGTGGCGCCGTGGCGGGTGCGGGTGAAGACGATCGAGCGAGGGTTCGCCCTGAGCAGTGCAGCAGCCGACTCGAGCTTGTTCTGCGGCCCCGTGACCAGCACGTGGTGCTCCATGTCGGGCATGTCTTTGTCGGGGTTGCAGTCGTGCGTGGCCGGGTTGTCGAGGTGCTTGCGAACCAGCCGGTCGACGTCGCCGTCGAGCGTCGCCGACAACAGCAGCCGCTGACCGCCCTCCGGGGTCATCGAGACGATCTCGCTGACGGCTGGAAAGAAGCCCAGGTCGCAGAGGTGGTCCGCCTCGTCGAGCACGGTGATCTCAACTTGGTCGAGACGGCAGGCTCCGCGCTCGACCAGATCCTGCAGCCGACCCGGCGTGGCGACGACGACATCGACCCCTGCGCGCAGACGCTTGATTTGACGGTCGTATGGCGTTCCGCCGTAAACAGTGGCCACCCGCATTCCGATGGCATCCGCGAGCGGCTCGAGCGCGCTGCGCACCTGGGCGGCGAGCTCACGGGTCGGTACGACGATGAGAGCGCGAGGTGACTTGGGCTTGCTGCGGCGGCTGGCCAGGCGAGCGAGGATGGGCAGCCCGAACGCGAGCGTCTTGCCCGACCCGGTGGCGGCGCGGCCGAGCACGTCACGTCCGGCGAGCGCGTCAGGGAGCACTGCCGCCTGCACAGGGGTAGGTGTGGTGATCTTGGCTCGCGCCAGCGTTTTGACAAGCACGGGCGGCACGCCAAGGTCGGCGAAAGAGGGCGTTGGGGCAGCGTCGAAGGACACGTCGCAGTTCTCCATGCAGTGGTCGGGCAGTCCCCGACCCGCTCGCATGAAACGGCACGCGCGCGATGAGCCTGGTGAGGACGCTGAGCACCCAACCATGTGGCCGAACGATCAAGTCAAACTAGCGTCTTGATCGCACACCGGTGACGGGCGCAAAAAAAAGGCCGCCACCGCAATCTAGGTATGGCGCCTTGGCTGATGCCGACTCTACCAGCGGCCCGGCATACCACTGACCATTCGACGAGTGTCATCGGACACCCTCTACAGGCAGAGGCCTCACGTTGACCGACCGTTTGAGATGCAAGACTCCTCGCATGTCCTATCAACAGCCCGCCACGTCCTACCGCCAGCCCGAGACCCGGGTGCGCCCCTCGCCACTGTGGTACCTGCTGCCCGTGGTGCTGTGGATCGTCGCTCTGACCTTGTTCGTCTTGGCGTTCAAGGCGGTCGCTGACCTCATTACCGCCGGGATCGACCCCGTACAGAACAACGCGTCGGTGGAGGTCCCCGACGACGGCATCACGGTGTACTCCACGCTGCAGAGCACGGCACGCGACTGCAACCTCGTCGACGACGAAGGCACGAGCAGCGCCCTGGACACCTTCGATGCTGACTTCGAGCTCGACCTTCCCGACGACCCGAACTATTTCGCCTTGGGGTCTACGCCGGATGACCTGGCGAGTGGCACCTACGAACTGTCGTGCCCCGGAGCCGGATCTAGTGAGCTCGGCATCGGCCAGCGACTCGACCCGGTCGCCATCGGCAAGCGAGCCCTGTGGGGAATTGTGCTGCCGGCATTCCTCGGCCTCGTCGGCTTGATCATCTTCATCGTGCTTCTGATCAAGCGCCACAACAGCAAGTCACGCATCAAGAACGCCCAGACCTCGAGCGGCGGCTACGGCGGGGGACCACCCGGAAGCTACCCCGGCGGCCCCCCGACCTGACTTGTCAGAAACTAGGGCTGCTATAGCCGCCTCAGCTTCTGACAAGTTGGTCCACAGATTAGGAAAGCCCGACGCGCGATCAACAGGTAGGCGGTGACGGCCACCGTGCCGTGACTACGTCGTTGAGGCTGGGCTGGTGTATGCCGCTCTGCGCGACCCAACTCAATTGCGCCGTCTCGCGCTGCGCCAATCGGGGGTGGTCTCCCGAGAACAACTGAGCAGCCTCGGTGTCGGCAAGGCCAGCGTGACCAGCCAGATCAGCGCTCGCCGCTGGCAGGCACCCACCCGCTCCACGCTGCTCCTTCACAACACCACACCGACCCGACGGCAACTGATGTGGATCGCTGTGCTCGAAGCCGGGCCGGCGGCTGCTCTCGGGGCGCACACCTCTCTTGAGCTCTGCGGGTTCAGGGGGTTTGCGCGCGAGGCGCAGTCCATACATCTCGTGGTTGCGCGGG
>JACCXO010000005.1 GCA_013696975.1 Nocardioidaceae bacterium
GCCTCCCGCTGCAGCCCAGCCAAGCGCGATCCCATCCGACGGGCTGGGAGGACGAAGACTGGCAGTAAGAGCAACGCCAGCAAGGTGATCTGCCATGACAGGCTGAGCATCACCGCAAGCGTCAGCGCCAGTGCGACAACGTTGCTGACGACGCCGGAGAGGGTGTCACTGAAAGCCCGCTGCGCTCCGATGACGTCGTTGTTCAGCCGGCTGACCAGCGCGCCGGTGCGGGTGCGGGTGAAGAACGCCACCGGCATCCGCTGGACATGGTCGAAGACCGTGGTGCGCAGATCGAGGATCAGGCCCTCCCCAATGCTGGCTGACAACCATCGACTGACGATGCCAAGCGCGGCCTCCAACAACGCGATGACAGCGATGAGGACCGATATCACCACGACGACTCGAGGCTCTGCGCCATCCACGATCGCGTTGACGACCCGCCCTGCCAGCACCGGGGTGGCAACCGCAAGTGCTGCCGTGAAGACGCTGAGAAGAAGGAACTTGGCCAGCTGTTGTCTGTGCGGTCGCGCGAAAGCCGCGATGCGCCGCAAGGTCGCTCGAGAAAATGGCCGGCGGTCCTGCTCCGCATTCATCGCGTGGTGCAGCGACATCCAAGCGGTAACTTCCATGTCCACGACAGGACGTCCTTTCTCTCCCTGCTGTCAGAGACCAGTGTGTTGGGTCAAGCGCCGTCGAGGTCAAGGTGGAATCGACCGAAAGGCCCTGGGGCATCTTGACTACTCGGCTCCAAATCTGCTCCAAATTCACGGGGATCGTCGTGCTCACCTTTGTTCACGAACGACTCACACCCGGCCCGTCTCGAACTACGCGGGGCCGCCCCTCCGCACAGCCGCAGGTGCGTCGGCTACTCGTCCAACGGCGACAAGAGCTGTCCATCACCTGTCGCAATAACGATTTACGGATGTTGATCGCAGTGAAGGTAATTCCGGGTGAACGCGCTCTGTCGGATGCCGCACCGCGCTCGTTCTTTCGCGGATTTGCCGATGAGAGCGCGTGTCACGAAGCTCGATTGCGCGGCAGAGGGATTGGTGAGGATAATCCCGCCGTGCCTGTACTCACGGCGTCTGGCGGAACGAGACTCGCCTATCAACCGGAGGTGATGGATCCATTGTTGTGGCCTCCGCCCTGAACCTCTTGATAACACGCCGCCGGGCTCTAGCGACGAGTCAACAAGCGCCCATTTATGCAACAGCTTCATCCCATCGATCTCGCCCAGTCGGGCAAATCATTGACTGCGGGGGTGGGATAACCGGTCAGGTTGACCTGGACGGTTCAGCGCCCGAGCACATTCACCAGAATGGTGAGGCCTACTGACAGCGCAACGGACACCAGGATCATCATCAGGCAACCCACACCACCACCGAGGGGCCGCACTTGCATCGGGCTCATCAGTTCCGGCCTATCCGTTGTTTTCGTCGTAGGGCTCATGGCTCCCTGCCTTAGCCAGGCCACGGCTGACCATGTATCCCACCGTCAGAATAGTGATGTACAGCCACGCACGCTCAGCCCCGAAGTCAGGGTCATCATCGACGGTCAGCGCGGTAATCCCACACCAACGACAGCGACGACGTAGGCGATCAACTCGGTCGTCTTGGTCGCTTCCTTCGTTTCGGTGGTGAACCGACTGACTCCGGACGATCTGGATGTTTTCGGTCGGTTGCTCATGCGCGGCTCTCCTGGGTTGGGCGGCTTCGATGGCTGCTACGAAAGCGTAAGTGCCCCACTGGCCTGAACTCATTCAAGCTGAGCCGTTACTGATCGTGCTGAGGGCTTGCGCGACGAACTTGGCTGATTCCAACTCTCAGCCCAGATCAGCGGGCACGCCCAGCGTGGGGATATGCTTCGGCCACTATTTCTCGACGTGAGGTTTCCTATGAGCAAGATCGTCCTCCTGGCCGCCGGCGCAGCGGGCTACGTACTCGGTGCGCGCGCCGGCCGGGAACGCTACGACCAGATCGTCTTCCAAGCCCAGAACCTATGGACCAACCCCAAGGTCCAGAAGGTGGCAAAGGACGCCCAGGACTTGGCACGTGAGAAGGCTCCGGACCTACCGGAGAAACTGGGCGGCGCTGCGAAGCAAGCCTCCGAATCAGTCGCGCCAACCGTCGCTCGTGACGACTCCTCCAAGCCCAGCACGGCTGCCTCCCCGGCTCCGGAGGACTTCGTTACCCCTACTCCCGCGATACTGGATACCCACAACCCCGACACCCCAGCTTGACCCAACTCCTGCCACCGCGCAGGACCGCAACTCGCTGACCCGGGCAGAACGGCACAACGACGACTCTTCGGCACCAGGTTGCACAGCGCCCAGCCCTCGCTGCCAGCTCTTTCAATGCAGTCATCTGCCTGTTCTGCACGTGATCTTCCAGGACATGCGCGCGGGCTCCCGGTCAGGCATGGGCGACATCTCGGCGGCGCAGTCCGGCAGGCTCAGCGGTGCGCGCTCGCGCGATGGCGGCGAAGGCGACGGCGAGCAGAACCCAGACGGTCACGACCACGGCGGGGAGGTGCTGGGCACCCTCGTCCCTTCCGAGCCAACCGGCGCCACCGCGGTCTCGGGCGTCTGGGTCGCAGGCAACGTCGGCGACGCGATGGCCCAGGTCGTATCCTCGGCCGCTGCCGGCCTCCGCGCAGGCGCGATGGTCAACGCCGACCTCATCGAGGAGGAGACGCAGGCCGCCCTCTCCACCCATCGCGCCGAGCTGGCCGACCTCTTCGAACAGCCCGGCTGGGACGACCGGTATGCCGCTCGCGACGCGATCTGGAGCGGTCGGGTCAACCCGCAGCTCGCGGCTGAGGCGGCCGACCTCGAGCCCGGAATGGCCCTGGACGTCGGCAGCGGCGAGGGGGCGGACGCCATCTGGCTCGCCGAGCGCGGCTGGTCAGTCACCGGCATCGACTTCAGCACCGTCGCGCTGGAGCGGTCGGCGGCGCACGCCGCCACCGCCGGCGTGGACGGGCGCACCGAGTGGCGCCACGTCGACGTCCGCACCTTCGACCCCGGAACCGAAGGCATAGGAGAGCGCTGGGACTTGGTGACGTCGCAGTTCATGCACCTGCCCGATGGCGGAATGGTCGACCTCACCCGCCGGCTCGCCGAAGCGGTCGCCCCCGGCGGCACATTGCTCGTCGTGGGCCCCACCCCGACGACCTCGCGACCGGGCTGCGACACGGAAGACGGAGCTTCATGTTCACCCCCGAGGATCTGTTGCCCGCGCTCGACCCGGAAGTATGGGAGGTCAAGGTCGTCGAGGTCCGACCACGCACGGTGGTCGGGCACGACGCACTGCCGGTCACCGTGGGCGACTCCGTCCTGCGCGCCCGTCGGCGCTTGTGAATCGATCAGATCGAACATGTACGCGCGAGTAGAGCTACGAAGCACGTCTTACCTCCGCCGATGTGCGCGTCGCCCTTGCAGGCTCTGCGATCATGTATTCGGTGTCGGCTCAGTCCACCTTGCACCTCACCATCGGTCTGCCTGTAGTGGGGAAGACGGCGGTGGCTCGGTAGTCCTGGACTTTGGTTGTCGGTCGCCCGAAGAGTGGTACGCGATCCGTTCGATCGCAGAACTGGCCGGAGCAAGATTCGAGCTGCATCACCTCGAACTGTGCGAGCGTGAGCGGCGCGCCCGTTCCGACCGACGGTGGCGCGAGACGCCGAACGTCACCTTCCAGATGACCGACGCGGGGCATCAAGGCTGAGGACCTCGGAGCGCGGTCTGTCGGCAGGGTGTCCAGGGCCTGCCTCACCTGATCGAGGCTCAGACCGACGCGTTGCGCGGCAGCGATGAAAGCCAACCGACTCAGTACCCAGCGCGGATAGCGCCGCTGATTGCCGCCGGTGCGAGTGCAACCCACGAGCGCGCGTTGCTCGTAGTAGCGCAGCTCGCCACGGACACTCCAGCTCGGCGTGCGACCACACCGATCGTGAGGAGGCGGCGTTCGCGATCGTCACGACACTCCTGACGCTTGACCTCAAGCACGCATGAGGTTGCAGACTCCTCTGGTGCTCAGACGCCTTGGCCTACCCGATGTAACCGGTCACGTCCCCCTGCTCGGGGCGTTGGCCGTCGATGCGCTCGGCAGCGGGGTGTTCCTGCCCTTCTCGATCTTGTTCTTCACGGTGACCACGCCCCTTTCGCTCGCGGAGGTCGGGCTGGGCTTGTCGGTCGCAGCTGGCATCGCGCTACCGGCAGGACCGCTTCTCGGGACCCTGGTGGACCGAAGCGGAGCCTGGCGGGTCCTGCTCGCCGGCAACCTGCTGCAGGCACTCGGCGTAGCGAGCTACCTGGTCGTCGACACGTTCGGCGGCCTAGTCGTCGCCGCCGTCGCGGTCGCCCTGGGCAGCCAGGCCTTCTGGGCCGCCTACTCCCCCCTTGTCACGCAGATCTCAGCGCCCGGTGAGCGCGAGCGCTGGTACGGCTTGCTCGGGGCGCTCCGCAACGCCGGCTTTGGCCTCGGCGGGCTGCTGTCGGGTATCGGGCTGGCGGCCGGTGGAACCGCCGGCTACCAGGGCGTCGCCGCGGTGAACGCCGCCAGCTTCCTGCTCGCCGCCCTACTGCTCCTGCTCGACCGGTCGCACGCCCGGCCCGCGGCCACCACCGGTGGCAGCGCGGACACGGGAGCCGGTTGGCGGTCGGTCCTGTCGGACCGCCCGTACCTGGCCCTGACCGTGGTCAACATCGCCTTCGCGACCAACTCCTTCGCCCTGACTGTGGTCCTTCCCGTCTACGCCGTCGCTCGGCTGGACCTGCCGCCCTGGCTGCCCGGCGTCGGCCTGACGCTGAACTGCCTGCTGATCGCCCTCACGCAGGGACCCGTCGTACAGGCCCTGATCGGACGGGCCCGTGTACGGGCTCTACAGGCGTCCTCGGCGCTTTCGGCAGCCTTCGCCGTGATTATGCTCCTGGCGGCGGCGGTCCCGCCGATGGCCGGTGTGGTGGTCGTGCTAGCCGCCGTCGCTGTGTTCACCCTCGGGGAGCTGATCGAGTCCCCGGTGCTCGCGGCCTTGGCCAGCGAGGCTGCGCCCGACGCCCTGCGCGGGCGTTACCTGGCGCTGAACCAAGCTTCCTGGAACATCTCGAACACTCTCGCTCCCGCGCTGCTCACCGCCCTGCTCGCCGTAGGGATCTGGCCTATTTGCGTTGCGCTAATAGGCCTGGCCGCCGTGGCCGCGCTCGGAATCACGGCGGTCTCGACCCGACTACCCGCAGCGCGCCAACGGATCGGTTTCACACCCGACCCCCTCCATGCCACCACCCACCTTGCAAGCCCGGACGACTCTTGCACGTAGCGGGATCGGCCTACGAGACGTATCGTTGTTGGCCTCAGTCCCGTCGCCGCGAGATTGCCCGGGCCGGTATCTCGCTCGAGCCGACCGGGATAGTGGAGGATGGCAGCCCCAGCGAACCGGACACGCAGGACTGTCCTTCGTTGAGCGTGCAGAACACCGTGATGCGACTGCGAGGATGATCTGCATCACTTAGCTCAGGCGAACGCCTGCTCGGGGGTGGCCGAAGCAGGCTCAGCGTTTGGAGCCCGAGCTTTGCCCTGCTCGGAGTCGCCCCCACCAGCTCGCCCGTGGTCTTGTCGAGGGCAGGTTGCCCGTCAGCTCTGAAGCGCTCGGCGGTGGAGCACTCGCACGCGGAGGTGACGGCCTGGCCGCGGTCGGTCCGATGCTGCGCGCGTACGTCGTCAGCGAGGCGATGCACGCCCTCGGCATCCCCACGACCCGCTCCCTCGCCGTGGTGGCGACGGGGCGGCCGGTGCGCCGCGAGACCCTGTTGCCAGGAGCCGTGCTCGCCCGGGTCGCGAGCAGCCACCTGCCCGTGGGCAGCTTTCAGTACGCCCGGGCCACGGGTGACGTCGACCTGCTGCGCCGACTCGCCGACCACGCGATCATCCGTCACCACGCCGGCGCCGCGGAGGCCGAACATCCCTGTCTCGCATTGTTCGAGGCGGTGGTCGCCGCCCAGGCGTCGCTGGTGGCTCAGTGGATGCTGGTGGGGTTCGTCCACGGGGTCATGAACACCGACAACATGGCGATCTCGGGCGAGACCATCGACTACGGGCCGTGCGCCTTCATGGAGTCCTTCGACCCGGCCACGGTCTACAGCTCGATCGACGAGGGCGGGCGCTACGCCTACGGCAATCAGCCGGTCGTGGCGGAGTGGAACCTCGCCCGGCTCGCCGAGGCTCTCCTTCCCCTCTTCCACGACGACCAGGAGCAGGCGGTCGCACTCGCGGTGGAGTCACTCGGCGCGTTCCGCCGGCAGTACGGCGCCGCCTGGTCGCAGCGCTGGCGCGCATTGGGTCCGGACGTCGACGCGATGGGCCGGGTCAACCCCGTCTACATTCCCCGCAACTACCTCGTCGAGGAGGCCCTCGCCGCCGCCACCGAGGGCGACCTGGATCCACTCCAACGGCTCCTGGACGCGGTAGCAACCCCCCACGACGAGCGCCCTGGCCTCGAGCGCTACGCCGCCACCGCCCCGGAGGACTTCGGCGCCTACCGGGCCTTCTGCGGGACCTGAACCTCCGCCCCGCTACTGCGGCGGATAAAGCGGCGCTTGCCGCAGCCGCCGCCCGGGAGGTGGCTGATACAGCTGCACGCACCCTCGAACGACCCCCCAACTGGTGCGGCTCCTCGGCGGATCTGCGTGACTGGCCGAATAACTCGACCTGTGCACAACCCCACACGGGCATCAGCGGACCGGTACCGTCACCAGGCAAGGAAACGGTTTGACCGGCTCACCCTCGCCGAGACGGCTCACACCATGGGCTGCCCCAGAAGCACGCTGCTGCGCTCCTACGAGGCGGTCGGCAAGCGGTACACCGACACATGCGAACGTGACTCCGCGGTGAACTCAGTGCCCGCCCAGTCCGCGTGCCTGTTCTCCAGCTCGAAACCGGCGAGTTGTGCCATCAGGTCAAGTTCAGCCGGCCAGATGTAGCGGTGCGGGCTACGGAAGAGCTGCGCCTGCTTGCCGGCACCGAAATGGAAATGATGCGAGACGACGTGTTGGTGCAGGACGTCGTAGGTGTCCAACCCGATGTAGCCCAGCTCGCAATGCCCGACTGTGGCTTGCTGTCCCGGCGGGAGCTTGCGCAACTCAGGCACCCATAGCTCGACGACGAACCGGCCGCCGGGTGTGAGGTGAGCCGCCGCGTTCCGAAAGCAAGCGACCTGTTCGGCCTGGGTCAGCAGGTTCGAGATCGTGTTGAAGACGAGGTAGACCAGCGTGTACTCGCCCGGTGCGCGGGCCGTGGCCATGTCGCCAACGACCACCGGGATCCTCTCTTCGTCGACCTTGGTGCGGAGCCGGTCGATCATCGGACCGGACAGCTCGATGCCGGTGACGGGTACGCCGCGCTCGGCTAAGTCGACGGCCACGCGTCCGGTGCCGATTGCGAACTCGAGCGCTCGGCCGTCGCTTGCAAATTCGGCAAGGCGGTCGACCGTCGGTCCCAACACCTCGGGGGCGAACATGCCAGTGCCCGGGGTGTCGTAGCGCTGGGCAGCATCGATATCCCAAATCTCCTCCTGGCGCATGGCGACGATCCTGTCAACGGATTCCTCACCAAGTCCACCGGTTATTGGCAACGCGCTGATCTGCGGACAGTGAAGGCGTGGATCTGATGAAATGAGGGAGCCGGCGCGTGCTTCAGACCGACCTGCAGATGCACCAGCGTATCCAGTGGCGATAAGTCCAGGGGCACCAAGACGGCGTCGACGAGGCATTGGAAGAGGATCTCGCGACTTCGATCGCGGGCGCTCCCGCGGTGACCCGCATCGCCGCTGCGACCTCGACGACCGGGTCGGCATCGGGGGACGCAGCAGCGCCACCAAGCGCTCTCCATGCGCGCTCCCCGGCGTTTGCCGCATCCGTGGCGTATCAGAATCCTCGTACTGTCCGGGGGATCAGCAGCCCTGGATCGACCCTGGCGGCGGGCGCAGGTTGCCCTAGCCTGTCGGCTATGGATTCCTCCGAGCGGAACATCGTTGACTGGGTCCGGAGCATGCGCGTCCGCATCGTGCTGCTCGTCGCCACCCTACTTCTGGTGAGTTCGCTGGGATCCCTGTTGCTGCTGCGGACAGCCTTGTTCGGCTCACTGGACCGCGAGGTCGAGGCGTCCTTGGACAGGGAGGCCGAGGAGTTCACGAGACTGAGTACCGGCAACGACCCCCGCACCGGTGCTCCTTTCGCCGGGGATCTCCCGGCGATCTTCGACGTCTACTTCTCCCGGGAAGTGCCGGACGAAGGAGAGACCCTGCTGGCCTTCGTCGAGGGCGACCTTTACGCGAGCCGGCGAGCCCAGGATGCCGCCAGCCCTGAGGAGCTAGAGGACGCGACCCGGTACTGGTTGTCGCTGTCCGAGCGCGAACAAGGTTCCCTGGACACACCCGGGGGGACGTCGCGGTACGTCGCTCTGCCGGTCGAAGGAGCCGACGGGACCGACGGCCTGTTCGTGGTGGCCAATTTCCCAACGTTCGAGCGCGCCGAGATCGACGAAGCTGTCCGCACCCAGAGCATCATCCAGGTCGGGGTCTTCGTAGTGGCATCGCTGCTTGCCCTAATCCTGGCCGGCCGGGTGCTCCGGCCGTTGGGAGATCTCGCCATCGCCGCCAGGGAGATCTCCGAGACCGACTTGGGCAAGCGGATCCCGGTACGCGGACGCGACGAAGCCTCTCAGATCGCGGCGACGTTCAACGCCATGCTGGCGCGGCTGCAGCGGGCGTTCAGAGATCAGCGCCAGTTCCTCGACGACACCAGCCACGAGTTACGTGCGCCATTGACGATCATCCGGGGACATGTCGAGCTGATAGAGCTGGACGAGGAACCCGAGACGCGACGAGCCACGGCGGCGCTGGTTCTCGACGAGGTCGATCGGGCCAGCCGGCTCATCGACGACTTGCTGCTACTGGCCCGAGCAGAGCAGCCTGACTTCATCCGCCCCGCGCCGACCGACCTCGTGGACCTGGTACTCAGAAGCCATGAGAAGGCAACGATGCTGGCCGAGCGTCACTGGAGGGTCGTCACCCCCGATCCCGTCGTCGTCGATGTCGACCCCGACCGGCTCACCCAAGCGATTTTGCAGCTGGCCCACAATGCAACCAAGCACACCGGCGCCGAGGACCCGATCGAGATTGGTGGCGAACACACCGGCGAGCTGCTAAGGCTTTGGGTTGATGACAGCGGCAGCGGCGTCGATGAAGCTGACCGGCAGCTGATCTTCGAGCGATTTCGCAAGGGGCACCGAGGCGAGGAGCAGGGCGGTGAGACCACTGGGGGAACGGGACTCGGCCTGGCAATTGTCGCCGCCATCGCCCGCAACCACGGCGGCACCCTGTCTCTCATGGACCGGCCGGGTCCCGGTGCCGGGTTCGAGATCAGGATTCCGCTCGACGGCGACGGATTGACAGGGAACGCCCGGATCACATGATGTCGTCATGCGCCTGGTCGACGCGAGGCTGGCGGGCCGCTACCTCCTCCTTTCAGGTACGCCGAACGCACCCCCGCCGTCTTGGTGCGTCCCAGCGGGTCTCGGTAGCGGCCTCGATATCGTCGTACCGCGCGACCTGTTCTGCTCGACCCAGGCCATTTTAGTTCTCCTGGCCGGGTTCACGTTCAAGGCGCTCGTTGCCTGCGTCGAGGGACACTCGGGCTTCCGGATCGGCGGCGAGCACCGCCCCGCACGAGCGCCAGCCGACACCTGAACTGGCGTCGCAGGGGGAGCTGCCCCTGCTGTCATTCCAGACGGCGATGTCCGATTTCGCTACCGATGGACGTTCGGTCATGAGCCCTACTCTCCTGATGAGTTCAAGAGGTTTCTGCTCCAAATTCAATCTTGCCTCGGAGCGCTCGCAGCCCCTCTTGCGAGAGGAGCCAAACAGAGTCTGACCTGCTCTTTCTGGTGGAGCTGAGGGGACTCGAACCCCTGACCCCCTCCATGCCATGGAGGTGCGCTACCAGCTGCGCCACAGCCCCGCGTGTGCGGAGAGCCTCGGGGGTCAGACCCCGTAAGGCCTGAGCAGTTTAGCCAACGCCGCTGGTCATCGCGAAATCGCGGCGCACTCGCGCAGACAGCCTCGTGCTCTACATGACGTCGTCGGCCAGCTCGAGCGGTTCGGGCAGGGTTTGCGCGTTGTAGTCGACGATCTGCCACCCCCGCCCAGCCCGGTCGTCGAGGACCGCCCAGGCGCAGTTCGACATACCCGCCAACAACTCACTGTGCGACGCCGGGAGGCCGAAGAACGCCAGCGTCCCCATCCGCAGCGCGGCCCCGTGACCCACCAGGATGCCTGTCTCGCCTTCGTCAAGCGCCGCGACCGCGTCCCGCATGACGGCGAGCATCCGGTCAGCGACCGCAGCCTTGGACTCAGCACCCGGCACAGCTTCCGGCGCGCCGGCCATGAAGCGGTCAAAGAGCTCGGGCATCGCATCCCGGAAGTCCTCGAAGGTCAAGCCCTGACGAGCCCCCACATCGACCTCACGGAGTCTCTTGTCAAAGACGAGGTTCCCTCCGGTGAGTGCGACGAGTTCGGCAGCGGTTTCGCGAGCTCGGGCCAGATCACTCGACCAGATAAAGGTGGGCTCGTAGGACGCGAGGAACTCCGCCGCCCGGCGGGCCTGAGCAACGCCTAGCTCGTCGAGAGAGATGTCGGCGTGACCCTGAGCCCGCCCTAGCCGGTTCCATTCGGTGCGGCCGTGACGCCACAACACCAACCGGCGCCGAGTCTCGAAGAGGCCAGCCTCGGCAAGCGGCTGCTCAACCACTCGCGTTGCGGACGGGTGCTGCGCCGGTGGCATTCACCGTCGCCGAGTCATCCGCGGCTGCCGAGGTGTCTACAACCGCCATGTCCCCGCGTCCGCTGGACACCGTGTCGGGCATGGCGATCGTCGGGCAGTCGCGCCAGATTCGCTCCAGGGCATAGAACGCACGCTCCTCTTCATGCTGCACATGCACCACGATGTCGCCATAGTCGATGAGCACCCAACGCCCGTCGCGCTCGCCTTCGCGACGCACCGGCTTGGCGCCGGCGTCGCGCAGCTTGTCCTCGATCTCGTCGACGATCGCCTTGACCTGCCGGTCGTTGGGCGCCGAGCACAACACGAAGGCATCGGTGATGATCAGCTGCTCCGACACGTCGAAAGCAATGATGTGGTCGGCGAGCTTGTCGGACGCAGCCTGGGCGGCGACAGTGACGAGCTCGACCGCCCGGTCAGTTGCAGTCATGCAGGTTCACTTTCTCGGGGCGACAGGGGAAGCGGTTCTAGTTGGCTGTCGTGCTTGGAGGGATATAGCCCGCGTTTGGCGATGTACTGCACGATCCCGTCCGGCACTAGGTACCACACCGGCTCACCGTTGATGGCACGTTGCCGACACTCCGTCGAAGAGATGGCGAGAGCCGGCACCTCCACGATCGTCACCCGATCAGCGGGCAGACCTTCCAGCGCGCGGTCGTCGATCGTCGTACCCGGCCTCGTGCAGCCGACGAAATGCGCGAGCTCAAAAACCTTGCTTCCGTCCTGCCAGGTCAGGATTTGCTCCAGAGCATCCGCGCCGGTGATGAAGAACAGCTCAGCATCGGGGCGGAGTATGCGCAGGTCGCGCAAGGTGTCGATGGTGTATGTCGGGCCGCCGCGCTCGATGTCGACTCGTGAGACCGAAAAGCGAGGATTCGAGGCGGTGGCAATGACCGTCATCAGATACCGGTCCTCGGCGGGCGACACCTCACGGTGCACCTTCTGCCACGGCGTGCCGGTGGGCACGAAGATCACCTCGTCGAGGTCGTACCACGCCTGCACCTCCGAGGCAGCAACCAGGTGGCCATGATGGATCGGATCAAAGGTGCCACCCATGATGCCGACTCGCTGAGGTGGTCGTTCCATCAACTGACGGGCTCCATCAGCTGTGCGGCCGGCCCTTGCCGAACATCAGCAGCCCCAGCAGCAGCGCGAGCATGAGCACGAACGCCACCACTCCGAAGACGAGCGGGTCGGCCGGCAGCTCGCGGAGCTCCTCGGCTGCGATCACAAGATTGGTGGACATGGATCAAGGCTAACGGGTCGCGATCACTCTGACCGAACGCTCCCTGCCCGAGACCACTTCGTCACAGCACCGAGTGGCCACTCGACGCCGTACAAGTTGGCTGTTCAACGCCCATACTTTGGCGACTCAACGCCGATAGTTTGGCTGCTCAACGAGAGAGGGGTGGGGGGGTTACTCGCGGACTTGGCCGTCTCCGGTCACCACGTACTTGGTTGACGTCATCTCCGGCAGCCCCATCGGCCCGCGAGCGTGCAGCTTCTGTGTGGAGATGCCGATCTCGGCGCCGAAGCCGAACTCCGCGCCGTCGGTGAAGCGCGTCGACGCGTTGACCACCACCGCGGCGGCGTCCACGGTTGCCGCGAAACGCCGAGCCGACTCCTGTGAACGGGTCACGATCGCCTCGGTGTGGCCCGACCCGAACTCGCGGATGTGCTCGACCGCCTCTTCGACAGAGGCAACCGTCTTGGCCGAGATGTCGAGCGAGAGATACTCGGTGGCGTAGTCGTCGTCGGTGGCGGGTATGACGTCTGGGCTGGTCCGACGTACCCCCTCGTCACCGTGCACCGTGACCCCCTCAGCCGACAGGGCCTTGACGATGCGGGGCAGGAACTCAGCCGCCACCGCCTCGTGGACCAGCAACGACTCGGCGGCGTTGCAGACACTGGGCCGCTGGACCTTGGAGTTGACCACGATGCGTTCAGCCACATCGAGATCCGCGTCAGCATCCACGTACACGTGACAGTTGCCGACACCGGTCTCGATCACGGGCACCGTCGACTCGGTGATGACTCGCTGGATGAGCGCGGCGCCGCCACGAGGAATGAGCACGTCCACCAGCCCTCGGGCCCGCATCAGCTCCCCCACCGCTTCACGATCGCCACCGACGAGCTGCACTGAATCAGCCGGCAGCCCAGCCTCGTCGAGGGCGGAGCGGAGCGCGTCGACAATGGCCGTGTTGCTCTGCAGCGCCGACGAGGAGCCACGCAGCAGCACGGCGTTGCCGCTCTTGAGGCAGATGCCGGCAGCGTCGGCGGTGACGTTGGGGCGGGCCTCGTAGATGATGCCGACGACGCCGAAGGGCACGCGTACCTGACGCAGCTCGACTCCACTGGGCGCCGTGTGTCCGCGCACCACCTCACCGACGGGATCCGGCAGAGCGGCGAGCTCTCTGAGGCCAGTCGCCATCTGGCCGACTCGATCAGTCGTGAGCCGAAGCCGATCGATCAGCGCTGCAGCTGTGCCAGCCTGCTCCTGCGCCTGCACGTCCGCTGCGTTGGCGTCGAGGATCTGCGAAGCTCTCGCCTCCAGCGCGTCCGCCATGGCGTGCAAGGCGTCGTCCTTCGCTGACCTCTTCGCCAGCGCCAAGACGTATGACGCTCGGCGAGCTCGCTGTGCTGTGGCGTGAACCTGTGACTCCGTCATACCCCCAAGGCTACGACCGTCGGTAGGGGCGGCGGTTGCAAGTCCCGAGTCCGAGGCAGCGGCCGAGGACGGTTGCCAGCGCCTGCGCCCAATCTCGTGACGGGGCTGGACGGTTTGGGTCAGAAACGGCTCACGACAGCCTGTGCCGGGCTGAGAGAGGGAGCGCCCTGCCGACCTTGGAAAGTGTCGAGGTCGACGACCTCGAGACCGGTGACTTGCCAGGGCGGGAGGTCTGCTGAGTCACGGTGCTCATCCCAGACGCGCAAAGCCAACGATGCGGCGTCGACGACGTTCGCGGCCTCTTCCCAGTAGGTGAACTCGACGCGGCACTCGTCATAGCGCAGTGACAGAAGGAACGGACGCTCATGCTGGAACCGCTCAACTGCTGCCTCTGCCACTTTGAGTGGTTGCCGGTCGCCGGCGACCGTGATGGTGACGTGCCACATGGGGGCGGGACTTTGCACCGAAAAACTCCTCACCATCCGAGGACTCAGATGTCCGTCCAGTGTTGAACAGTTGAGTCGGTTCATCCAGCGTTATCCGGGAAATAGCGGGGCAGCATAACCCAGAGTCAGCATCACCATTGGTGCAGCAAGACGAGATCGTCTCTGTGCACCAGTTCCCGCTCATAGCTGTCCCCAAACTCGGCCGCGAGCGCTTTCGTCGACCGCCCGAGCAGGGCAGGCATCTCCGCGGCGTCGTAGTTGACGAGACCACGCGCGATGGCCGATCCGGCCTCGTCGAGGAGGTCGACTGGATCGCCTGCCACAAACGTGCCCTGTACGGCGACAACCCCGGCGGGCAGCAGAGACGTACCCCGCGTGGTGACCGCCCGAACCGCGCCCTCGTCGAGGACGAGCCGACCCTTGGCTTCGGTGGCGTGGGCCAACCAGAGCAACCGAGTCGCCCGCCGCTTGCCGGTCGCCGCGAAGAGGGTCCCGACCGGCTCCCCCGCGAGGACCGCCGCAACCGCTTGGGCGTGCGCCACCACGGCGGGGATGCCCGCACCGGTGGCGATGCGCGCGGCTTCGAGCTTGGTCGTCATACCGCCTGAACCGAGATCCCCTCCCGCGCGCAATGAGACGTGCTCGACCTCAGCACCGCTGCGCACGACGCTGAGCCGCTGCGCTCCCAGCCGGCGTGGATCGCGGTCATAGACCCCGTCGATGTCAGAGAGCAGCACGAGGGCGTCGGCGTGCACAAGATGCGCGACGAGGGCCGCCAGCCTGTCGTTGTCTCCGAAGCGGATCTCAGTGGTGGCGACAGTGTCGTTCTCGTTGACCACCGGCAACACGTCGAGCTCGAGCAACTTGGCAAACGTGCGATAGGCGTTGCGGTAGTGACCGCGTCTGGTGACGTCGTCGAGGGTGAGCAACACCTGCCCAACCAGCACCCGGTGACGAGCGAAGGCGTCGGTGTAGCGGTGGATGAGCAATCCCTGGCCGACACTCGCCGCGGCCTGTTGGCGAGCCAGGTCGCGTGGGCGTCTCTTGAGCCCGAGCGGGGCCAGTCCCGCCGCGATCGCCCCCGACGACACGAGCACAATCTCGACCCCTCGGTTGCGGGCGGTCACGAGCGTGTCGACAAGGTCGGTCACCCGGGCATCATCGATGCCTCCCTCGCGGGTGGTGAGCGAAGAAGAGCCGACCTTCACGACGACGCGCCTCGCCACAGTCATCACTTCACGCAGCTCCATGACGTGGTCCCCCGGACTTGTAGACGAGAATCAGCGACCTTCGAGGCGGAGGTCTTGGCCTCGTCGCCCGAACAAGGTCTCCGCGCCTGCTTGCACCTGCGGGTCGAACTCGAAAACGACCGCGTTGTCGTCGTCACCGATCACAACATCGTCGCCCACCGTCGCGCCGAGCTCGGTGAGTTTGGCCTCGATGCCCAATCGGTTGAGCCGGTCGGCCAGATAACCCACGGCCTCGTCGTTGCCGAAGTCGGTCTGCTTGATCCATCGTTGCGGCTTCTCGCCGCGGACGTGCCAAGCACCGTCAATCTGGGTGATGCTGAACTCATCGTCTGACTCACCGGCAGGCCGCAGCACGATGCGCGTCGGTGTGACGGCGTCGACGGCCGTCCGCGACCGTGACACCAGCTCCCCCATGGCATACGTCAACTGTCGCAGTCCCTCGTGGGTGGCTGCCGAGATCTCGAAGACCTCGTGGCCGCGCTGCTCGAGCTCTGGACGCACCAGCTCAGCAAGCTCACGCGCCTCAGGCACGTCGACCTTGTTGAGGGCCACCAGTCGAGGACGATCATCGAGACCGCCGTGCGCCCGGAGTTCCCGCTCGAGCACGTCGAGGTCGGTGAGCGGGTCCCTGTCCGGCTCGATGGTCGCGCAGTCGACGACATGCAACAGGGCGGCGCATCGTTCGATGTGGCGCAAGAAGTCATGACCGAGACCGCGCCCCTCGCTCGCGCCCTCGATCAATCCCGGCACGTCGGCCACGGTGTAGGTGACCTCACCTGCCGTCACCACGCCCAGGTTGGGGACCAGGGTGGTGAACGGGTAGTCGGCGATCTTGGGGCGGGCCCGCGAGATGGCGGCGACCAGGCTCGACTTGCCGGCGCTCGGATATCCCACTAGACCGACATCGGCGACAACCTTGAGCTCGAGTATGACGGTCCGCTCGTCACCGGCCTCCCCCAGCAGCGCGAACCCAGGCGCCTTGCGCGCCTTGCTGGCCAGAGCTGCGTTGCCCAGACCGCCTCTGCCACCCGCGGCCACGACGAGCTCAGTGCCAGCTCCCACCAGGTCGGCGAGCACTTCACCGCTGCGCGCCGACACGATGGTGCCGTCAGGGACAGGCAACACCAACGAGGCACCGTGAGACCCGGCCCGGTTGTCGCCTTGGCCCTGCTTGCCGTTGGTCGCCTTGCGGTGTGACTCGTGGTGATAGTCGACCAGGGTGGTCACGTCGGGGTCGACCCGCAGGATCACATCGCCGCCATGACCCCCGTTGCCCCCATCGGGCCCGCCGAGGGGCTTGAACTTCTCACGGTGTACGGAGGCAACCCCGTTGCCGCCGCTCCCTCCCGAGACATGGAGCACGACCCGGTCGACGAAGGTCGGGATCGCCATTCGTCATACTCCTCTCGTCTGCACCGAGGCGAACATGCGACGAGGGCGAGCCGCTGATGCGGTCCGCCCTCGTCACGGCGCTGATACGTCGTACGCCGGCCGCCCGGTCAGTAAGCTCCGGGCGCTGCGGTTGCGCCCTACTCCGCCGCCGCGGGGACGATGTTGACGACACGGCGTCCGCGTCTCGTGCCGAACTCGACATTGCCGGCGGCCAAGGCGAACAGGGTGTCGTCGCCACCGCGACCGACGTTGGTACCGGGGTGGAAGTGCGTGCCGCGCTGGCGAACGATGATCTCACCGGCGTTGACGAGCTGACCGCCGAAGCGCTTGACGCCGAGGCGCTGCGCGTTGCTGTCGCGGCCGTTGCGTGTGGAGGCTGCGCCTTTTTTGTGTGCCATGACTTGACTCCGCCCTCTGCTACTTGCTTGCCGTGGTGTTGATCGCGGTCACTTTGACCTGCGTGTAGTGCTGACGGTGACCCTGCCGCTTGCGGTAGCCGGTCTTGTTCTTGAACTTCAGGATATGGATCTTGGGGCCTTTCGTCGCACCCAACACCTCAGCCTGGACATCGACGCCGGCCAATGTGGCGGCATCGGACGTGATGGTGTCGCCGTCGACCAGGAGGACGGCAGAAAGCGACAGGCTCTCGCCAGGTGCTCCAGCCGTCTTGTCGATCTCGATGACGTCGCCGACCGCGACCTTCTGCTGGCCGCCGCCACTGCGCACGATCGCGTACACCGCAGACTCACTCTCTTCGGTAGAACTGAACTTCGCCGCCCAGCAGACGCTGCTCGACGGCACACCCTCAACAAAGCTGAGCGGTCCAAGACTCGGCGCCCACGAGGCACGCCGAGGATCGATTCTACGGAGGCCAACCCGTCGCGGTCAAAACGACGCCCTGACTCAGGTGAGCGCCGGGGCCGGCTCACCGCTACGGGCTTCGGAAGACTCGGCGCCGCGAGCGCCAGAAGGCTCAGCGCGACCAGCCTCAGCAGCCTCAGCGCCGCGAGTCTTGCCCCCTTCGATCTCAGCAGGTGACTTGTCGGGGTCGCGCGTTCCGGTGTCAACGCTGGCCTTGCCGCCGCGTCGACGGCTGCTGGAACGTTTCGTGCTTGCGCCAGAACCGTCTTCTGCCTTCGAGCCAGACCCGGACCCCGATCTAGACCCTGAACCCGACCCGGACCCTGATCCAGTGCCGCGCTGTCCGTTGTCAGGGCTGCCGGTCTCAACCGGCTCGTACTGGATGACCACACCTCTGCCCTGGCATGCATCACAGGCATCGCTGAAACTCTCCAGCAGTCCAGTACTGATCCGCTTGCGTGTCATCTGCACGAGCCCGAGCGATGTCACCTCGGCAACCTGATGGCGGGTGCGATCGCGGCCGAGGCACTCCACCAAGCGACGCAGCACCAGGTCACGATTGTCCTCGAGCACCATGTCGATGAAGTCGATCACGATGATGCCGCCGATGTCGCGAAGTCTGAGCTGCCGCACGACCTCCTCGGCGGCTTCCAGGTTGTTCTTGGTCACGGTCTGTTCCAGGTTGCCGCCGGAGCCGGTGAACTTGCCGGTGTTGACGTCCACGACGGTCATGGCCTCAGTGCGGTCGATGACCAGGGAGCCCCCTGAGGGCAACCACACCTTCCGCTCCATCGCCTTGGCGATCTGCTCATCGATGCGGAAGTCAGCGAAGACATCCCCCTCCCCGTCATAGCGTTCCAGCCGGTCGCCGAGGTCGGGTGCGACGTGCTGCACATAGCCGTCCACCATGTCCCAGGCGTCGTCACCTGAGATGACGAGCTTTGTGAAGTCCTCGGTGAAGAGATCCCGGACGACCTTGAGGGTGGTGTCTGGCTCGGCGTACAACAGGGTGGGAGCCTGACCGGACTTGATCTTCTTCTCGATGTCCTGCCAACGCGCCGTCAGGCGGGTGACGTCGCGGGTCAGCTCCTCCTCGCTGGCACCCTCGGCCGCCGTACGGATGATGACCCCGGCATCTTCAGGAAGGATCTCCTTCAGCAGGTTCTTGAGCCGGTTGCGCTCGGTGTCGGGCAGCTTGCGGCTGATCCCACTCTGGCCGCCCGAGGGCACATACACGAGATAGCGGCCCGGCAGGGTGATCTGGCTCGTCAGTCGGGCGCCTTTGTGACCCACCGGGTCTTTGCTGACCTGCACGAGGACCGTCTGACCCGACTTGAGCACGCTCTCGATGCGGCGCGGCTGGTTGCCCTGGGTGTCCCAATTGACCTCACCGGCGTAGAGCACCGCGTTGCGGCCTCTGCCGATGTCGATGAAGGCGGCCTCCATGCTCGGCAACACGTTCTGCACTCGGCCGAGATAGACGTTGCCGATGATCGAGCTCTGGGAGGCGATGGCGACGTAGTGCTCAACCAGGACATTGTCTTCGAGTACGCCGATCTGCGTGGTCTCGCCGCGTTGGCGGATCGCCATCACACGCTCGACCGACTCACGGCGGGCCAGGAACTCCGACTCGCTCAGGATCGGTGGTCGGCGGCTCGCCTCCCGTCCCTCACGGCGACGCTGCCGCTTGGCTTCGATGCGGGTGGAGCCTTCGACACTGGTGATGGCGTCCTTCTTGACGCGGGGGGCACGCACGCGTACCACGGTGCCTTCTGGGTCATTGGCCGTCTCCGGGGAGTCCGCGCCGCTTCGCCGGCGCCGACGTCGACGGTGTGAGGAGCCTCCCTCGTCGTCGGTACCACTCGTGTCACCTTGACTCAGCGAAGCGTCAGTCTGGTCGGTTGCCGAGCGATCGGTCGAGTCACCCGACTTGTCTGTTCTGCCGTCATCATCGTCAGCGGCCGCTCGGCTCTTACGAGAAGCGGACGCTGTGCTGTCCTTCGAAGCGTCTACGTCCCCTGCCTCGTCTGAGGTGGGGTCCGCGCCGGACCGCTCGGCGTCGCTGCTCTTGCGACGGTTGCGCCCTCCGCGTGAGCGTCGTCGGCGGTTGCTGACCTGGTCGCCGCCATCCTCACCCTCGGCTTCATCGGCCGCGGCGTCGGTGCTGGCGCTGGTGCTGGTGCGGCTTGCGCTGGTGCGGCTTGACGAGTCCTGACCAACCTCCGTGGCGGCCACTGGCGAGGCGGCGTCGGCAGCGACAGAGTCCCTGGACTCCTTTTCAGAGTGCGCGGGTATGACGTCCGGATCGGGTGCCTTGAATAGCAACGCCACTGGTGGGGGTGCAGTCCCACTCGTCTTCTTGCCGGAAGAGGCCGTTTCCATAGCCCCTCGTGGCTGCTCATCGACCGGGGACGGTGCGCTCGGCGGCTGGGTGGCTGCCCGGTCGACCGCAGGAAGCCCACCGACTACCGCAGGCAGCTCACCAACGACCGCCTCCACAGCAACCGGTTGAACACTTAGGTCTGTTGGTTCTGCTGTTTGCTGGTCCGCGGAAGGGTCTGCGGGCGGAGGTGCGGCTTTCTTCCTCGTCGATCGCTTGCGAGCGGGTTTGCTCGCAGGTGCCGCTTCGCTCTCAGTTGCCGTTTCGTCCGAAGGGGGCTCCACGGACGTGGCTGCGCCGACGTCGTTGTTGCCACTGCCGCTGGCTCCGTTGTTGCCGCTGTCGCTGATGGCTCCGCTGTCGCTGCCAGCGCCGGTGTCCCCCGGTTCGGCGTTGGATCGTTTGCGGGTCGATCTCCTGGTGGCTGCCGCTGCCGGAGGCTCAGCGGCAAGTTGATCGGCGCTGTCCGGGGTCGCGGACGAGGCGACAGTCGCCTCGGGAGGGCCGGCGGGCCGACTTGCCGCGCGGCGTCTTGTTCGCCGTACAGGGGTTGTGGAAGTGGATTCGGCTGGCGACAAGGTGTCGTCATCGAGCATGTTCGCTCCTCAGTGCCTCCGGGCGCATGGCGCCGCGCAGAGGCGGGTCAGGCCATGGCGGCTCAGTCGGTTGCGACCAGGCCACCACGCAAGCTTGCGGTGGCGCTCGAGTCAGCGGGGCGACCTGTTGGGTCGGCGCTGCGCGAGCGGCAACGACACCGTCCGACGGTGCGACACGTGGCGCGACCAGGCCGGTCCGTTCAGCGGTGGCAGGCTTTAGGCCGATGCGTCGCGATCAGGACCGAGCGGATCACCCACGCTGCCTGTCTCGAGCTCGAGCGGGCCCTGCGCAATCCGGATCTGATGAGGCGGAACCGGTGCGACCAGGCCACCAATCTCACGGAGACCGGCGAGGATGTCGTCGGGTCGTACGGCTGGGGTTCCATGCCGCACGACCAGATCCAGTATCGCACATGTGCCGTCTGTGACCTGCCCTGAACGCGCAGAGAGCGAAATCACAGCGGCGCGGCAGTCGAAACGCCGCATCCCACGCTTGGTCATCCGCTCTACCTCGACCGAGGTCTCCGCCAAAAATCTCTGCGCAGCCTCCGCTGCTGCGGCTGGCTCAACGCCGGACATCTCGATCCGCCATCGGGATGCCTCGAGCCGGTCAGCGAGGGCGCCAGGCGCAGCGACCACGACGGTCACGATGTCGAGGCCGTCCGGCAGAGCTTCATCGAGCCGCGCTTGTACGGCGGCTGGGTCGCACGGCGTGGTGACCCCGATCTCGAGGTACTCAGCCTCGGAGGAAGCGCCCGTCGGGGACGCGTTCGCGTAGGAGATGCGGGGGTGGGGGCTGAAGCCGGACGAGTAGGCGATGGGGAGGTTGGCTCGACGGATGGCACGTTCAAAGGAGCGGCCGAAATCACGGTGGCTGGTGAAACGCAGCCGGCCCCGTTTGGCGTACTGGATGCGCAGCTTCTGCACCGGCGGCGGCTGTTGGGTCGGCTGTTCTCGCACGCCCAGACCTTAGCCGCGCGCGTCAAGACCCTGGCGGCCCGACTTGTCAGCAACTGAGGCCGCTATAGCCGTCCCAGTTTCTGACAAGTCGGTGTGAGGATGGTCCCATGACGTCTCTCGATGACCTCATCGCCGACTCGTGGTTCCCGTTCGCGGGCGAGATCACCGTCAAGCCCCTTGATGCCAAGGTGATCCCAGAGCCGGAGCGGCGCGGCGTCACCCCCGAGAGGTGTGGCGCATGCCAGCGATCCGACGACACCTACGTCTGGACCGACGAGCACTGGCGCCTCACCGGCGCCGAAGACACCGAGTTGCCGGGGATCGTGCTGCTGGAGACGCGCACACACCATGACTCGTTCACAGATCTACCGGCTGACCTGTTGACCGATCTCGGCCCGATGATCGCTCGCGTCGAATCAGCTCTGCTCGGTCTGGGCAACGTCGCGCGGGTTCACGTCAACCGGTGGGGTGACGGCGGCGCGCACTTCCACCTGTGGTTCATGCCACGCCCCCTCGGCATGCTGCAGCTGCGGGGCTCGATGCTCCCGATGTGGCTCGACTTCATGCCTCCGGTGGATGCCGCCGAGGCACAGGTAGCGCTTACCCAGATCGCCGCAGCCATGGCTGAGCAGGACGGCACCGCGCACCTCTGACGGCCGTGCGCCGTGCCGCCCGATCAGCACGAAGAGGCCGCTGAAGGGACCTCGATTGCGGCGCTGCACACCCCACCTGATTGCAAATAGCGAGTAGTCAGTAGCAAGACCAAGAACCCGCCTACCTCTTCTCCTGGGCGCGCCTCAGCCAGCGCGACCCAGTGCCTTCGGCTGCGGCCGAATCCTCGGGGTTGAAGAGGCTACAGCGGGTCAGTGACAGGCATCCGCAGCCGATACAGCCGTCGAGGTCGTTTTGAAGGGCCTCCAGTTCCCGAATGCGGTCAGCGACCAGTTGTCGCCAGGGTGAACTCAGCCGCGTCCAATCGCGTTGACTTGGCGCCCGATCCGTTGGCAGTGCGGCGAGGGCGGTGGAAATCTGCTCCAAGGACAAACCCACACGCTGCGCGGCTGCAATGAACGCGAGCCGGCGCAGGACCGACCTCTGGTACTGCCGCTGGTTGCCAGTTGATCGCACAGAGGCAATCAGACCGCGCTGCTCGTAGTAGCGGAGGGTCGGCACGGACAATCCTGCTCGTTGAGCGACTTGGCCGACCGGTAGCAGCTCGGTCGGGATGGTTGGCACCTGTCAAGCATGACGCAGCTTCCACTTGACCTCAAGCCCGCTTGAGCCCATTCACTGTTGTCATGATGGACGGCGGCGTATTGGAGGGCGCCTACGAACGACTGCACCGTACGGGACCCGAGGTGGCCAATTCACGAGGCGGGGTGGCGGAACCCGCACGGCGATCCATCTCGACTCGGCGATTGGCTCAGTCCCTTCGCTCTGCTGGTCCGCGAGGAGCCGTGGAGGCAGGTCCTCACTCGTTGGTGGCCATGGATGGCTGCAGTCACCCGCTATCAGCGCTGGACTCATGGCAGCCCGGTGATGCCGGTGCATGCCGCGACCGCTCCCCGGACCGAACTCGCGGTGGACAATCACGACGAACACGACACCAAGTTCGTCGAGGTCGCGGCCGAGTCCCACCACCGCGGCAACGCCGCTGCGCTCTCCGCCGGAACGCGCGCCGCGGAGTTGATCACTCCCAACTGGTAGGGCAGGGGCGAGATGGCTCGACCGCAGACAGGAGGACCGACAAAACCGTCAGACGACGGAGAGCGGCAGCAGCTGCTTGCCGGTGGGGCCGACCTGGATCTCGGTGCCCATGTCTGGGCAGACGCCGCAGTCGAAGCAGGGAGTCCAGCGGCAGTCCTCGACCTCTACCTCGTTGACGGCGTCCTGCCAGTCCTCCCACAACCAGTCCCGGTCCAAGCCTGAGTCGAGGTGATCCCATGGCAAGACCTCGGAGTACTCCCTCTCGCGAACCGTGTACCAGTCGAGATCGACGGGTGTCTCGGCCAGCGCCGTCTCACAGGCCGCGGCCCAGCGCTCGTAGGAGAAGTGCTCGCTCCATCCGTCGAAGCGGCCGCCTTGTCGCCATACCTCTTCGATCACCGCACCGACGCGTCGGTCTCCTCGAGAGAGCAGTCCCTCGATGATGCCGGGCTTGCCGTCGTGGTAGCGGAACCCGATCGCCCGACCGAACTGCTTGTCCTGCCGGACGGTGTCGCGCAACAGTTGCAGCCGCTTGTCAGTCGTCTCGTGGTCGAGCTGGGACGCCCACTGGAACGGAGTGTGCGGCTTGGGCACGAACCCGCCGATCGACACCGTGCAGCGGATGTCGCGCTGTCCCGACACCTCGCGGCCGGTGGCGATGACCTTGCGGGCGAGATCGGCGATCTCCAGCACGTCCTCGTCGGTCTCGGTCGGGAGACCGCACATGAAGTAGAGCTTGACCTGCCGCCAGCCTTGCGAATAGGCGGCGGCGACGGTGCGGATCAGGTCCTCCTCGGACACCATCTTGTTGATGACCTTGCGGAGGCGCTCGGACCCGCCCTCGGGCGCGAACGTGAGCCCGGACCGCCGACCGTTGCGGGAGAACTCGTTGGCGAGGGTGACGTTGAAGGCGTCAACCCGGGTCGAGGGCAGCGACAACGAGACGTTGGTGCCTTCGTATCGGTCGGCCAAACCCTTGGCCACCTCACCGATCTCGGAGTGGTCCGCAGAAGACAGCGACAACAGGCCCACCTCCTCGAACCCCGACTTCTGGATGCCGTTCTGGACCATGTCGCCGATCGTCGTGATCGAACGCTCCCGCACCGGGCGGGTGATCATGCCCGCCTGGCAGAAGCGACAGCCGCGGGTGCAGCCACGGAAGATCTCGACCGAATAGCGTTCGTGCACCGTCTCGGCGAGCGGCACCAGCGGCTTGCTCGGATACGGCCACTGGTCGAGGTCCATCAACGTGTGCTTGTGTACCCGCCACGGCACGCCCGACCGGTTGGGCGCCACCCGCTTGATGCGGCCGTCGCCGATATAGTCGACGTCGTAGAACTTCGGCACGTAGACGCTGCCCGACGCCGCCAGCCGGAAGAGCAGCTCGTCGCGGCCGCCAGGGCTCCCCTGGCCTTTCCACTCGCGGACCACCTCACTGATGGCGAGGGCGATCTCCTCCCCGTCGCCCAGCACCGCGGCGTCGATGAAGTCGGCAACCGGCTCAGGGTTGAACGCCGAGTGTCCGCCGGCCAGCACGATCGGGTCATCTTCGCCGCGCTCAGCGGCATGCAGCGGTATGCCGGCAAGGTCGAGCGCCGTGAGCATGTTGGTGTAGCCGAGCTCGGTGGCAAAGGAAAGTCCGAGGATGTCGAACTGCCTGATGGGCCGATGCGCGTCTACGGTGAACTGGGGTATGCCGTTGTCGCGCATGACCTGCTCCATGTCGGAGAACACGGCGTAGGTTCGCTCGGCGAGGATCCACTCGCGTTCGTTGAGGATCTCGTAGAGGATCTGGACGCCTTGGTTGGGCAGGCCGACCTCATAGGCATCCGGGTACATCAACGCCCAACGGACCTCGGCAGTGTCCCAGTCCTTGACGGTCGAGTTGAGCTCACCGCCGAGATACTGGATCGGCTTCTGCACCGTCGGCAGCAACGGCTCCAGCTTCGAGAAGACGGACTCGATGGGCACGGTTGGCGTCACTCCAGCTGGTTGGGGGAATCGTGCATCAGGGTACGTCGTCAGCGCGCCACGCCTCAAACAGCCGCAGCACTCTAGACGGGCTAAGGTCTGCGGGCAGCGTTGGCTGCTCCGATCAGCCGAGCCGCGGCGGGGCACAGCAGCCCGACGTGTCCACCACCCTGGTTTTCGTCAGCGCCAGGACTGTTCCGCGGTGGGCGCGTGCTGAAAGACTGCAGTATGAGCAGTCGCTTGGTCGTTCTCGGCAGTTGCGGGGCCTGGCCTGAGGCAGGGCGCGCATGCAGCGGATATCTCCTTGAGCACGACGGGTATCGCGTTGTGCTCGATCTCGGATACGGCACTTTGCCGCGTCTTCTCGCGATCCTCGGTTCATCAGTGGCAGATGGCCTCGACGCGGTTATTGTGACGCACGAGCATCCTGACCACATGGTCGACCTGCACGGACTATTCCGGGCTCGGTGGTTCGGTCGCCGAGATGCGCCTCCAATCCCGGTGTATGCCCCATCGGGAGTTCTCAATCGCGTCGCAGCGCTTGAGGACGACGATGCCTCCGTCGTGCGGCGGGTGTTCGATTGGCTTCCGCTACCAGCAGACCCCTATCAGGTCGGCCCGTTCCAGTTGCGCTCTGTGGACCTCCCACACTTTGTGCCCAACGCCGGCATACGTCTCTCGAGTCCGGGCTTGACGTTGGCGTACACCGGCGATACCGGACCGGATCCGGCCTTGGCCGAGCTGGGGCGTGACGCCGACCTCTACGTCGTAGAAGCCTCAGACCGCGACCAGCAGCACACGACACCGCCGAGCCCAGAGGGCGCGCGCATGCATATGAACGGACGCGACGCCGGCCATGCCGCGATGGCTGCAACCGCACGCCGCCTGATGCTGACTCACTTCTGGCCCGAAAACGACCGCGAACTGACTCGCGCCAGCGCGACCGCCGTTTTCGAGGGCGAGGTCATCCTCGCCGAGGAGGGCCTCGAGGTCCGGTTGCCGTGAAGCATCTGCACTCCGATGCGGCTTCTAGAATCGGCGGGAGCGCGCGGCGCGATCGCGCAAAATGATGCCCAGCCCGAGGGACCGCTCAGTGCGCAGGTGGATGTTGAGCAACAAGCCGATCGCCATGAGTGAGGCAAACATCGATGTGCCGCCATAGGACACCAGCGGCAACGGCACTCCTGTCACAGGCATGATGCCGAGGCACATCCCTATGTTCTGAAACGCCTGGAAACCGAACCAGCAAACAACTCCAGCACCGGCGAGACGCCCGAACATATCGTCGGACCGAGAAGCGATCCGCACCGCGCGCCACAACAACGCCATGAACAAGGCGATGATCGCGCCTGCGCCGACCAGACCCAGTTCTTCGCCGGCGACCGTAAACACGAAGTCGGTATGTTGCTCAGGGACGAAGCCCGCCTGGGTCTGTGAGCCATTGAACAAGCCTTGGCCGAAGACCCCACCGTTGCCGATCGCGATGCGAGCCTGGGTCGTGCTGTAGCCGGCGCCTCGGGGGTCGAGCGACGCATCCAGAAAAGCCTCAAAGCGCAACAGCTGATACCCCTCCAGCACACCGAGCTGGAGAGCGAGCACCGCACCACCGATCGCACCACCGGCCAGGCCGACCAGCCAGCCAATAGGCGCACCCGCGACCGAGAGCAGCCCGAATACCGTCACGCTCAGGACCAGCATGGTGCCGAGGTCGGGTTGCGCCATGATCAGCGCAGCCGGTATGGCGGCGATCCCAAGCGCTGCCATAACTTCCCAGCTGCGCAAGGCGCTTCGGGCTCGACGGGCCTCGGCGCGCTCGGCCAGCAGCAACGCCATCCCGGCCACCACTCCGAGCTTCGCGAGCTCGGCTGGCTGGATCGACAAACCACCGATCAGGATCCAGGAGCGGGAGCCGTTGATGACGGCACCAAGCGGAGACAGGACCACAGCCAGCCCGACTATGCCGCCCAGATAGACGAGAGGTGCCCAGATACGAATCCGCCGATGGTCCGTGGCGGCAATGGCGACAGCAAGGGTCAGCCCGATCGTGATGTTCGTGGCGTGCTTGCTGACGAAGGCCGTGCTGTCGCCACCGGTCAGCGCCTCGTTCTGAGACGTGGCCGACCACACCAGCAGGCTGCCGAGCGTCAACAGGGCAAGGGTGGACAGCACCACCACCCAGTCGATCCTCCGCCAGGCCGCTCGATCATCGGTGGCGTGCACTCGCCGCGCGGTGCGGCTTGTCGCCACCGTTGCCGTCATCACCATGGTCAGCGCCCTCCCCCCTCCGGAACCGGTGGCGAGATAGAGCCGTTGCGGTGGAAGACGGGGAGGCCGTGAGGCGGCTGAGCGCCGGGTTGGAGGGCGTCGGCCACCCGGACCTTCTCGCTGTCAACGCCGTAGAGCGCCTCCCAGATCGCGCGCACCGAGTCACCGGAGGTGCCAGAGCCCGTGCCGCCTTGGGAGATCTGCATGATCACGACGTACTGCTCGTCATAGCTGGCCACCCATGAGGTCGTCTGCTTGCCGAAGACCTCAGCCGTGCCGGTCTTCGAGCGGATCCGCACCTTGTCGAGCGGGAATCCGCCCATCTTCCAGGCCATCGTGCCCGTCTTGGCGGTGCCGAGGAGCGCCTGGTCGAGGTAGCGCAGGATGCGGGGCGACACGGGGAGGCGGCCCGCGGCCTCAGGCGGGATTCGACGTACGACGTGACCCTCGAAGTCGACGATGGCCTTGCCCACCTTGGGTTTCCACAAGGTGCCGCCGTTGGACAGGGCTCCATAGGCCACTGCGAGCTGCAGTGGTGTCAGCACCGTGTCGCCTTGCCCGATGGCGAAGTTGACAGCGTCGCCAGCGCGATAGCGCCACCCATCGATGCAGAACTCCCGCGCGAAGACGTGGAGGAAGTCGGCGCCTTGCTCTTTGCCGAGCTTGCAGTAGTAGCCCTGGTTCGCCTTCCAGTACGACAGCTTCCAGCGGCGGTCAGCGATGCGGCCTGCGACCTCACCGGGCACGTCGACTCCCGTCTTCGACCCGAATCCGAAGCCTTTGGCCCCTTCGACCAAGACATCTTCGATGGACGTGTCGCCAGAGTCACCACCCGACCGCTGCCACTCGGCGTACGCGATCCGATAGAAGAAGGTGTCGCACGACAACTGCAACGCCTCGGCGAACGTCAGTGGCCCGTAGGCCGCTGACTCGTAATTCTTGAACACCCGACTGCCCACGGTGAGGTACGACGAGCAGTCGAGCCGGTCGGTCACGTCGTAGCCGTGGGACAATGCCGAAGCGGCCGTCATGGGCTTGAAGGTCGAGCCCGGCGCGAACAGCCCCTGCGTGGCCCGGCTCAGCAGCGGGGTGCCGGCCCGCTCGCTGTACAGACGTTCCAGATCCCCGTCGGTGATCCCGCCCACCCAGACATCCGGGTCGTATGTCGGATAGCTGGCCATCGCGACGAGCCGCCCGGTCCTGGCATCCATGACCACGACGGAGCCAGAGTCTGCCTTGTAGTCGCGGCCGGTCACCTCGTCGAAGGTCTTGCGCGCCACCAGGATCGAACGCTCGAGCTCACGTTCGGCCAGGGCCTGCACCTTGGCATCGATGCTCGTGACCAGGATTTGGCCCGGCTCCGGCGGAGTGTCCTCCCCCTTGCCGATCACTCGACCCATGGAGTCGACAGCAACCTCGCGCACGCCCGCCGCACCACTTAGGTAGCGGTGATAGCTGCTCTCGACGCCGGCGCGACCGACCACCGACGACGGACTCACCGGCCGGCCTCGCTCGCCGGCCGCCTCGAGCTCGTCCTGCGTGATGGGCGAGTTGTAGCCGAGGATGTGGGCCGCGTTGACGCCGAAGGGCGAGGGATAGGCCCGCACCTTCCGTGCCTCAGCGGCCACACTGGGATAGTCCTCGGCTCGTTCGAGGATCGTCGCCGCCAGCGCCTGACTGACGTCCTCTGCCACCGGGACGGGCTCATAGGGAGACCCGTTCCAACACAGCGGCGCCTCGGGTGCTCCCTCTTCGCCACACATTCTCGTACGCCGTTCCAGCTCGTCTCGCGGCAACCCCAACCGTTCCGCAAGCCGCCGGAGCACTACGGCCTGAGCCGTCTCGTCGAGGCGCTCGAGCACATCCCGGTCCACCGTCACCACCCATGACGTGCGGTTGGCGACGAGCGGCCTGCCAAGCGCGTCGACGATCAGGCCGCGTGGAGCCGGCATCTCGATTTCGCGGACGGCGTTGTCTTGCGCTGCGGCCTGGAAGCCGTCACCGCTGACAACCTGCAGATACCAGAGGCGGGCCAGCAGGGTCACGAACAGCGAGACCACCATGACCTGCACGACGATGAGTCGCAGGCGTGACTTGGACCTCAGCAAGAGCCGCTCACCACCGGTCGACTGGCTGGAGCCGTCGGAAGAGCATCACGACAAGCGGTACGACGAGAGGCGTGACCAAGACGTCATACAGCATCGCTCTGGGCACGACCTCGAGCGCCGACGCCACACTGACGCCAGGATCGCCCAGCACCAGACCGGTGAGCGCGAAGACCGAGGTGCCGATGAACGCCCCGGCGGCCACCATGAACACTGTGCCGAGGGCGGTTGGCTCAGCGTCGCCACGGGCTAGACCGATGAGATAGCCGACGACCACCAGCGAAAGCGCCCAGCGTCCGGCGGTGTGGTCAGCCGGAGGCGCAAGATCGAGCACCAGCCCGGCCGCGAAGCCCACCCCCGCGGCGTAGTCGGGACCTCTGACCAGGGCCGCTGCGATCACCAACAACATCGCGAGGTCGGGGACGACACCGCTGATCGAGAAGTGGGTGAAGATGCTGATCTGCAGCGTCACCGTCACCACGATCAGGGCAGTCACGACGATGACGCGCAACGCCTTGCTCATCGCTGACCTCTGGCTGATACATCCGCTGCGGACTTGGGGCCGGGTGAGGACGACGCCGCGATCACCACGCTGCACCTCCGGCCAAGTCATCAGTTCGCCTGTCGGCCGACCCGGTGACAACCGCGACGACATCAAGCGATGAGAAGTCGACGAACGGCCTTACCTCAGCTATCTGAGTCAGCTCTGCGGGTGAGGAGTGCACGCTCTCGACACTGCCGACGGGGATGCCGGCGACGTAGGGCGCGCCACCGCGTGATCCCCAGGTGACCACCACGTCGCCCTCGCGCGGGGAGACAGTGTGGTCGACCAAGCTCAGCTCGAGCCGGCCGGCAGCACTCAGGTCGCCGTCGCCATCGATGAAGCCGAGCTCCATCGACTCCCCTAGCCGACCTCCCACAGTCGACCCCGGGTCGATGATGAGCAGGACCGTCGAGGTGGTCGCACTCGACTCGACCACCCGCCCTACCAAGCCGTCTGCGTTGATGACGGTGAGGTCAGGTGCGACTCCGTCGCGGGTGCCAACGTCGATCGAGACGGTGCGCGAGAACGACTGCGCCGCCCCCATGCCGACCACCTCGGCCTTCACCACGTCAAGGTCCTCGGTGTTGGCGAGCCGGTCGACACCTCCCAGCTCTGCGTCACGATGCGCATTGGCCCCGGCGACCCTCAACTGCTGCGTCAACTGGTCGTTCGCGGCCTGAAGTGCCTGGTTGCGATCACGCAGTTCGGCGACTTGCTCGAAATGCTTCGGTATGTCGGTCAGCGGGCGCAGCGCGCTGGTCGCCCCGTCCTGCGCTGGGCCGAGCACAGATCCAACGCCGGTACGCAGAGAGTCCAGAGGCGATCCGTCGTCCTCACGGCGCGCATCGAGGGTGAGCACCGTCAAGGATGCGAGCACAAGCAGGCCAACCATCGTGCGGGAGCGCCGCGGATCTGATCTGGTCAACGTCGAGGCTCCGACACCAGCACCTGCTGCAGCGCCTCGAACTCCTCCACACACTTGCCAGCGCCGATGGCCACCGAGTCGAGCGGCCCATCGGCCACATGGACCGGCATACCGGTCTCATGCCGCAGTCTCTCGTCGAGTCCGCGCAGCAGTGCTCCACCACCGGTGAGCACGACGCCGCGGTCCATGATGTCGCCGGCCAGCTCGGGTGGAGTCTTGTCGAGGGTGTTGCGAACAGAGTCGATGATGGCGCGCAGCGGCTCCTCGATGGCTTGGCGCACCTCAGCTGATGAGACGACCACATTGCGAGGCAGTCCGCTGATCATGTCGCGACCGCGGATCTCGGCCTCGGGCTCCTCGGGCAGCGGGAACGCCGATCCGAGGGTCATCTTCACCTCTTCGGCGGTGCGCTCCCCCAGCATCAGGGAGTACTCCTTTTTCATCCAGGCGATGATCGCCTGGTCGAGGTCGTCGCCCGCCGTGCGGATCGACTGGCTGGTCACGATTCCGCCCAGACTGATCACGGCGACTTCGGTGGTGCCGCCGCCGATGTCGACCACCATGTTGCCGGTGGCCTCGTGGACAGGCAGGCCGGCACCGATCGCGGCGGCCATGGGTTCCTCGATGATGTAGACGCGCCGTGCTCCGGCTTGGTATCCAGCCTCTTTGACGGCTCGCTGCTCGACCGCCGTGATCCCGGACGGCACACAGATGACGAGGCGTGGCTTGGCGAAGTAGCGCCGTCTGTGCACGCGCCGGATGAAGAAGCGCAACATCTGCTCGGTCGCCTCGAAGTCGGCAATAACGCCGTCTCGCAGCGGCCGGATCGCGGCGATGTTGTCGGGGGTGCGACCGATCATGCGTTTCGCCTCTGAGCCCACGGCGAGAATCTCGCGGGTCTGGGCGTTCATGGCGACGACGGAGGGCTCGTTGAGCATGACACCGCGACCACGCACGTAGACGAGAGTGTTGGCGGTGCCGAGGTCAACAGCCATGTCGCGACCGATAATGCTGGCCATGGTCGAGCCGCCCCTCTCGCGCTCACGTCCGCTGCTCGTACGGCCGCTGGCGCGGACACCGGCGGCTGCGTCTTCAGGCTAGGCGAGCCGGGGGCGCAGATCGGGGCGACACTTCGAGGCCGCGCTCGTTATCTGGCGGAGCGCTCGAGCTGACTTGAGGTCCGCTCAATTTGAGACGATATGGCGCTGATTGGGCGCTCACCAGCGCCATATCGTTCCAAAACTGGCGTGCAAGGTCTCTGGCTGCACTCAACCCTTGAGGTCGGGGAACCAGAGAGCGATCTCGCGCGCGGCAGACCCCTCGGAGTCAGAGCCGTGCACGATGTTCTCGCGGTTGGAGAGGCTGT